>CAYYIP010000016.1:0-10317 GCA_964472015.1 uncultured Hyphomicrobiales bacterium
ATTATAAAATCTTTATTAGAAACTTCTAAAATAATGCAAGATTTATCTAAAATAAATTTTTAAATTATACAATAAAAAAAAATGTTTATTTAGTATATAATATATTTACATAAAATAAAAGTATTACTTTTTTAGAAACTATAAATCAAGGGAAATCAGTATGAAAAACATAAAATATAATTTATTTTTTATTTTTATATCAATTTTACTATTATCAAATAAAATTGAGTGTATCGCTCAAAAAATTAAACTACATTCTATTGTTCAACAAACTATTGATGATGACAAGAAGCAGGCAATCGAAGTGTGGGAAAAATTTCTTTATAGTTTAGATGAAGTAGCAAGAAGAGAATTATGGGATGCTAATGAAACAAATAAATTTGGGAATGAATATTCATTATTTGAGCAAGCTTTTTTCCAATATGATAGAGAAGAAACATTAAAATTTTTTACACCCTACGTTTTAAATATTGAGTATTATAATGATGCTCTTATTATCACTACAATGTTTTCATATTTTCCATTAAGTATATCAGATTCTTCAATTAAAAATCAAAATCCCGCTGCTATTGTCAAAATAGCTGTTATCAAAAAAAACAATAGGTATTACTTAAAAAATGTTCTTGATTATAAAACTGAATATTGGCGTAATTATTTAGTTGGTCATATTAATTATATAGTACATCCAAGTATAGAACCTTTGATTGAAGATATGAATAGTGCAAACAATTTTATAGATTCATTAAGTAATTTATGGTGCGGGCATAATTACAAGGATACTATTAATTATTATATGGCTCCGAATTCAGAAACAATTAATGATATTATTGGTTTTCAATTTGCATATTTAGGTTCAATTGGTGGTGGACAAGCATTTGTTGATGCTAAGTTATTATTTTCAGGTAGAAGAAACTTTTTTTATAAACATGAGTTGGCTCATATAGTTTTTGGGAAATTCCAGAACACAATGTTTAGTGAAGGATTAGCTACTTTTTTTGGAGGTTCTAATAACATTGATTATTTGGTTTTAAAAAATAAATTTTTAAATAAAATAAAAATTAATAATTATAATGATTTATTGTCTTTTTTTTCACATCCAAATTCTTTTGAATATTATATGATTGGTGCCATAATAATCGAAAAAATATTTACTACTAAAGGAATAGATATTATAAAAGAAATTAGTACTTTAGAAAAAGGAACTGATTCTATCAATGGTGCCGAATTGTTTATTAATAAAGTAAAAGAAAAATTAGACGTTGATGATGATGCTATTATAAGTTTATTTAAATAAACTTTCTTCATCTTATATGATTATTATTCTCATTATATTTTAAGTGTATTTTTAAACAATTATTGGGTATGTACTTGCTAATGTATTTATTTTCAATAAAAACAGGTACATACCCAATATTTGAAATTGATCAGTAAAAAAATTGTATTATATATAATTTATGCTAATATAAAAATAAGCTAATTTGGTAGTTTTGCATCTATTAATGATAATTCTACATAATAATCACTAAAATTACAATACAAATATACAAATCCGTATTTTTCATTAAAATAGTATTTTGATTTAAATTTTATTTTATTTGTTTTTGTATCATTCTTTATAACCCAACAAGTATCATTCACAAAATTACTTTTATATAATATTTTATCTGTTACTTTAGATTTTGCTTCAATTGTAAATTCATCATACTTTAAGGAACGGTCAATTTCTGTTTTTTCTTTTAGCTTAAATGTAAAAAGCTTTTCTAAAAATAAAGGATAGCTTAAACTTGGTCCGGGGAATAATTTTAAAAATTTCATATTTTTAATAGATGGAAAATGTAAAGTTACATAATCATCATCTTCATCTTCCATATCAACTTTTATCTCAAAAATATCTTCAATTTTATCATTTTGTTCAGAATATTGTTTTAAAAATTTCCATCTATATATTTTTAAGGCATTATTTGTGTCAAATTCTATATCTTGCAATACTAATGTATCAATATCATTAAACTTCGAATTTTTTATTAAAAATTTCCATTGGCTATTAGGAATATAAATTTTACTATTTTTATATTCTACTTTTCTCTGGTTATTGTATTTATCTACATAATAATTAACAGCTACTATAATGACTATACAAACCATTGTTATTGCAATAAAAATAAATAGCCAAATAATATTTTTAGTTGATTTTTTACCCATTTAGAAATTCCTTGATATTTTTAATATTTATATTTTTTTGAATATTTATTATAATTACTTTTAGTCAAGTTTTATTGAATGTAGAATTTAAACAAATTATAAGGGAAATATTTTATTGATTATAGCACTACACTTTATATAAAAATATAAAATTTATATAAAAATATAAAAATTATAGAATATAACCAAAATATTTTTATTTAGTTTGAAGTCAATTTTCTATATAAAACAATAGAGATAAAATAATTTTATGAAGTATTAAAGTTTAATTATTTGATATTGAATTTTTATACTTTTTGTCGTATGTTTGTAATTATTTTTACTATATTTTATTTTGATTTATAAAAAAATAAATCAAATTTATACCTAAAAAGTAAATAATTTTAATTTTTAATTTTAATATATATATAAGGAGAAAAACAATGTCAACAACTTGGATTATAGTAATAGCTGTTGCTATCGTTCTACTAATTATCATTATGATAAATAACAGTTTAGTAGGTAAAAACAATCAGGTAATAAATGCTTTTGCAGGGATTGATGCCTATCTTAAAAAACGATATGATCTAATACCTAATTTGGTAGCTACTGTGCAACAATATATGGGGCATGAAAAAAGTGTTCTTACTGAAATTACGGCACTACGTACTCAAGCATTAAATACTAATCTTTCTCCTGATGAGAAAATTGATTTGAGTAATAAGTTAAATAAAGCATTACATTCTATAAATGTAGCAGTAGAGAATTATCCTGAATTAAAGGCAAATACTAATTTCTTGCAATTGCAGGCATCAATGAATGAAATTGAAGAGCAACTTTCTGCATCGAGGCGAGCTTATAATGCTGCAATTAATTCATATAATAATGCAGTACAAATGTTTCCTACTAATATTATTGCTGGTATTAAGGGGATGAAAGCTAAGGCGTCTTTTGAAGCATTAGAGACAGAAAGACAAAATGTAAATGTAAAAGATTTGTTTAATAAATAATTTGTTTACATTATGAAAACTCTACAAGAATTTAAGTCATTTTATGATGCAGAGTTATTAGAACAACTTAAAGTACTTGATCAACAACGTAAACAGACTAAGAAAAAAAATTTTCTAACAACAATAGGATTTATTGGGGGACTAATAGTTTTATGGTTGTTAGGGATATTGATTAATAAACAAATTTATGGTTTGTATTTCGATGATAATAGTGCTAATGTTCCTTTGATAATAGCTTTGATAATCTCTATTATTGCTTTAATATATTTTATTGGTTTTATACGTCGTAATAAAAGGAAGTTTATAGATAATTTTAAGAATAAGATAATTACCTCTATAGTAGAATTTATAAATAAAGATTTAAAATATTCTTCAAAAGATTATATGCCATTAAAAGAATTTAATGATTCAAAATTATTTATTCATACACCTGATAAATATTATGGAGATGATTTTGTGTCTGGTACAATTGATAAAACGGATATATCTTTTTCAGAAGTTCACGCATTATATAAAACTACTTCTACTGATAGTGATGGTGATACTAAAGAAAAATGGCATGATATATTTAATGGTTTATTTTTCAAAGCTGATTTCAACAAAAATTTTAACGGACGATATTTTGTTTTACCTGATTTTGCAGAGAAAAAGTTTGGGCGCATAGGTACATTTTTCCAGAAATTAAGCAAAAACTATGGTAATCTTGTACAGCTTGAGGATGTGGAATTTGAGAAAGAGTTTGCAGTTTATGGTACAGATCAAATAGAAGCTCGATATATACTTTCATCAAATGTAATGAGAAGATTATTAGACTTTAAACGTAAAACTGGAAAGAATATAATGATATCTTTTGTAAATTCAAATATTTATATAGCTATTCCATATAAAAAAGAATTATTTGAACCTAGATATCATAGAAGTGTAATTAATGAAAAGCAAACAATTGGATATTTTAGTGATTTAGAGATTGCTATTAATATTGTAGAAGACTTGAACCTAAATACTAGGATTTGGAGTAAACAGTGAGTATAAAATATTCATTACCTAAAAATTCTGATTTAATAGTTTCAAAAGTATGGCTCTTTTTATTAATAACTTTATCAAATTTATTTCTATATTATATATTGTTTAAAGACTACATAATATATGATGAGATGATGTATGGAATTATGGTACTTATGGGTTTTAGTATTATAGTTACAGCAGTATTTTTCTTTGTATATTTTAGTAGAGCTATATTAATGTATAAATTTCAAAAAGGTGGATATTATGCGGCTTGGATAATAAAAGATAAAGAGTTAGAATATCTAAAAAAAAATGAAATTAAAGCAATAGGAATAAGTTATTTTGCAGTGATATTTTTAAGTGTATTGTTAATTATTACGGGTACAATTGTTTATATAATAGCATATTTAGATGGGCAAGATATTGGAATTGAATATATTATATTTATTTTAATTATTGCAGTTTTATTAACTGTTACTATTTTTATAAAAAATAAAGTAGCTAGGTATAGAGCTAATAAGGAGTATTATATTGCTTATTTAGGAAAAAGAGGTTTATCTTATAATAATATTTTGCATCCATTTAATTATCTTTGGGAAAAGTTAATTAGTTTAAGTACAAAAAAAGAAGGTGGGTTGACTTTAATATCTTTATGTTATTCAACACCTTATAGGGGGAGAAGAGTTCACAATATAGTAAATGTACCGATACCTTTAGAGCATAAAATTGATTTTCAAAATATTATTAATGATATTGTTAATGATTCTAATAATGAGGTTATTAATAAGCAAGCACTTAATCTAATTGGCAAAGATTGTAAGATGCCATTACCTTTATGGCTACATATTTTTTCGATTATAATATTAGGAATAATTACTGCATTTTTTATTTTTTTGTATGTTTAGTATTTGTATATTTAATAAACATTTAACGGATATGAGCTTTAAAAAGCTCATATCTGTAATTTTATAAAAATTACTTTTTATTTAATTAATAATAGTTATTTTTTTAGTTTCTACAATACCTTTATCATCATAAATCATAATAAAATATATACCATTGTTTATGTTTAATGTCTCTTCTGAGTTTGTATTGTAGTAATCTTTTTGTAAAATAATATTTCCTAATATATCAAAAATTTTAATATTACCAGTAAAATTATTAATAATTAGTTTATTTTTATTATTATTTATATATTTATTTGATGTAACTAATTTTAATTTAGTACCACATTTAATCTGTTCTTCATAATAATTAGGTTCAATTGTAGCTTGATATGGAATTTTCATAATTCTATCACATTCATCAATAAGATATAAAGTATCAAAAATTTCTCCTAATAAATTATTAGAAAAAATACAAGTTATTAAAGTTCCACTTTGATTTGGTTCTAATTCTAAATAATTTTGAGATAGAGGGACTGAAAAATTAAGATTATTATAGAAAAAAGCTCGAAAAGATTGCTTAAAATTACCAAAATTATTTAATTTAATTGTATCACATTGACATTCTAAAAACTTAACATTATTTTTTTCTATTTCATCATTTATTATAGTAAAACCTTTTGCTTCGATACTATCAATTTTTTTATTACCTGCTATATCAGTTATTTCAAATAATAATTTACCATCTTTCAGAGGATCTATTAATTCTACTAAATATTTTTCAGCATAAATATCATTAATATCAGTTTTTATTATTTCTATATTATTTTTCTCTATTATATTAAAACTTTTAATACCTGTTTTATATTTACCTTCATCCGATATTATAATTGATTTTATACAATCATCATAAAAAGATACTTTTGGTGGTATTTTATCTAAATAATAATCAATTTTACGGTCAGTTTTCATATTTGGTATATAACCATAGCCTTCACAGCCTCCGTATCCATGTATTATTAATCCAAATGCACTATCACTTTTTATTAAATGATTTCCCGGTTCTACTTGTAGATTAAAATATATTAAAGACGTCCCTGTTATTTTATAACTATTTATATCAGCGAGTGAAGTATTATCTATTTCAAGACTCTTTTTCCCAATAGTATCAATAATAACATTGATATAATGTTTTTTTAATGATAAAAAATCAGGTACTTTAAATAAATATTTGTTAAGATAATTTTCAATAGGAGGTAATAATAATAAAAGTGGATCTGCAAAATCGCCATTATTACTAGAAAACCCATATTCTGCAAATAAAGCAGGTTTAGTTGTTTGAATAAATGTTGCAGTATCAAATTCAAATTCGTAAAACTCATATTTATTCAAATAAATAGTTGTATCAGGGAAAAGTATAGCATTCTTATCAAAAGGCGAAATAATTCTTCCTAATGTAAGATTATTATAATTAGGATGTATTAAAGGCGAAAATATTGCATTTGATCCTAATCTAGATATAGGCAGTGTTTGTTTAATAAGCACATCGGTTGTACCAAATGTATAATCTTTAGGTTTAATACTAGTATCGTTGTGAGTAGAATATACAACAATTTTTTTATTAGAATTTATTATACTACCAGTTAAATCATATGGTTTAGTAATTTTTGCAATAACTTGCCTAGTTTCACCTTTATTTAATTTAATTGTTACTGTTTGTAAAGGTTCATTCTCAAAATCTGCCAGTGGTGCAGTTGGTATTATTTCAACAATTGTATTATCTTCTAAAGCAACAATAGTAATAGCAGAATAGTGATTTCTTGGATCTCCTATTAAATGAGAAAGTTTATTTTTATAACTAGCAATTATATATGATGTATCTAAAATATTAGTTGGATAGCATAAAAAGGCATCAGATGTTGCTCGTTGTTTAGATATTGCATATACATTAATAGGATTATCGCTATTGATAAAAATACCTTTTTTTTCATTTTCCTTAAAAGATTTTACTTCAAGTTCTATAGGTATATTAATTGTTTCTATTTGTTCGCCATAAATAGAATCTTTTATAGATATTAATGTATCATTTATAAAATATCTTATATCATAATGGCATATACTTCCATCATAAGATGATATATATATTAATAATACTAGTGATGTTGGTTGTTCTTTTATAGTATTACCATTTTGCGGGAAACATAAAAGAAATTCAGTACCTGCACAATTAGCAGTATCTTTGGCATATAATAATTGATTATTATAACAAAATATATTACTTAAAATAAATAATAATATAATAAAAATTATAGTATAGAATAATCTCATATTTTATCTTTTTATAATAAGTTTTGAAAAATAATAATTATTATCATTTGTTTTCAATGGAAATATGAATAACAATAAAGGTAAAAATGATATAATAAATAATTTTTTCATATTAATTGTTTCTATATTAGTTATATTTTAGTTAATTTAGTTATTTGAATTAACACTTAGGATATGAGCTTTAAAAAGCTCATATCTGTAATTTTATAAAAATTATGAATAAATAAAGTATACTTATTTATTTTCTTAGCTATTCACCCTTAGCTATTTTAAATGTTTTTATCTCATTATCTTGTGTTGATTTTAATAAATAAATGCCAGCAGGTAAAAATGAAATATCCAAAGTTAAATCACTTTGGTTACTATATACATCTTCAAATAATACTTTTAAAAGATCTCCATTTATATTAAATGCTTCGATCTTTAATTTCCCTGTTTTAAAATATGAGCCTGGTAGTGTTAATTCTTTAGAATTAGAATTAGGATTAGGATTAGGATAGAAAACAGGGTCAATAGGATTAGGTTTAATAGAACCAGCTTTTACCATATTATTAAATAAGCATAAGCCATCAATTTCATAACCAAGAATATAATTATCATTGGAAGAACACTTTTTTATATTTACATAAATATTTCCTAAAGTAGCATTGTTATATTTATAAGCTAATTCACCTGTTTGTAAATCAAAAATATGTAAGTCTTCATAATATCCATTGCCTGCAGTAATCATATATCTAGAATCAGAAGTAAGATCGAATGTATATATTCGATTTTGTGTTCCAGGATAAATATCCCATTCATATTTTTTATCATAAGTTATATTATTATAAACTCTAACTAATCTACCATTTACTGTACACAACAATTTATTATCAGGTGTTGTTTGTAAAACATTTCCTATCTCATCTATTATTTTTTTTAACGGATGACTATTTTGTATTGTATCTAATGTTTCTATATCATATACATACTTTTTATATTCCTTATATCCAGGATGTGTCCAATCGGGAACATAGTAAGAATATGCTACAAAATACTTCCCTTCCCTAGGCATTTGCAACTTATAATAATAATTTTGCCAAAATCCTAATGTATCTATTAACTTAAAAGTATTTAAGTCACATATCCAAATCCCTTTTTTCCAATAATATGGATTGTTATTATAACCATCAGTACCAACACTTATAAATAATCCTATATCTTCATTTATGCTAAAACCTGAACGAAAAGAAGTTGTTAGATTGAATTTTCCAACTACTTCACCTGTTGGCCATTTTACTTTTTCCCAATTACAAGTATATAAGTATTTCTTATCATTTGAAAATTGTATTGCCCCGTTAATATTAGGTATTTGTTTTTTTACTTCGCCTGTTATAACATCCACTTCAAAAATTTTTTTATTATTATCAGTTACTAGTATTGACATATCTCCGGGAGTGAATATAACATTGATAATTTCTTCACATCCTATTTCCCAACGTGCTTTAAACCATTGTACTTCATTAGCTTTTACTTTATAAGTAGGTAAGAATAACAAAAAAATAAATGGTATAAATAAACATTGTATTTTTTTTCTTTTCATAAATTACTCCTTTTTTATTATATATTATTATGTTAGTATTATATTTTATTATTTTATATTAAATAACATTCTTATTTTAAATATATCATTTATTGTTATTATTATTTATATTTAATATTATATAATTAGAAAGTTATAAATATAGTATAATAAAATTATTATTAAAATACGAAAAAAATAATATATACAATATTTTTAATTAATTTAATATTATTTTATAAAAATTATGAATAAATAAAGTATACTTATTTATTTTCTTAGCTATTCACCCTTAGCTATTTTAAATGTTTTTATCTCATTATCTTGTGTTGATTTTAATAAATAAATGCCAGCAGGTAAAAATGAAATATCCAAAGTTAAATCACTTTGGTTACTATATACATCTTCAAATAATACTTTTAAAAGATCTCCATTTATATTAAATGCTTCGATCTTTAATTTCCCTGTTTTAAAATATGAGCCTGGTAGTGTTAATTCTTTAGAATTAGAATTAGGATTAGGATTAGGATAGAAAACAGGGTCAATAGGATTAGGTTTAATAGAACCAGCTTTTACCATATTATTAAATAAGCATAAGCCATCAATTTCATAACCAAGAATATAATTATCATTGGAAGAACACTTTTTTATATTTACATAAATATTTCCTAAAGTAGCATTGTTATATTTATAAGCTAATTCACCTGTTTGTAAATCAAAAATATGTAAGTCTTCATAATATCCATTGCCTGCAGTAATCATATATCTAGAATCAGAAGTAAGATCGAATGTATATATTCGATTTTGTGTTCCAGGATAAATATCCCATTCATATTTTTTATCATAAGTTATATTATTATAAACTCTAACTAATCTACCATTTACTGTACACAACAATTTATTATCAGGTGTTGTTTGTAAAACATTTCCTATCTCATCTATTATTTTTTTTAACGGATGACTATTTTGTATTGTATCTAATGTTTCTATATCATATACATACTTTTTATATTCCTTATATCCAGGATGTGTCCAATCGGGAACATAGTAAGAATATGCTACAAAATACTTCCCTTCCCTAGGCATTTGCAACTTATAATAATAATTTTGCCAAAATCCTAATGTATCTATTAACTTAAAAGTATTTAAGTCAAATATCCAAATTCCTTTTTTCCAATAATATGGATTGTGATTATAACCATCAGTACCAGTTCTTACAAGTAATCCTATATCTTCATTTATGCTAAAACCGTAATCTGTAGTAGCAGACCTCGTTATATCGAATTTCCCAATTACTTCACCTGTTGGCCATTTTACTTTTTCCCAATTACAAGTATATAAGTATTTC
>CAYYIP010000016.1:10417-44552 GCA_964472015.1 uncultured Hyphomicrobiales bacterium
AAATTATTATTAAAATACGAAAAAAAATAATATATACAATATTTTTAATTAATTTAATATTATTTTATAAAAAAATATAAAATAATATTATTTCTTATAATTTTTAATGTCAGATTTTATATAAATGCAGGATAATATAAATTGATATAAAAATAAAAAATAATGAAACGAAAAACTATGAAAATTAGTATAATTTTTTCTCATTATTTATTTTTTATGAAATATTTATATAAGTTTGTATTTCTATATAATTAAAAAAGTATACTTACAAAAATAAAAATGAAAAAAACAGATATTTTAGTTATAGGTAGTGGACTATCGGGACTTATATCTGCATATATAGCTGCAGAACGTGGTAAGCAAGTTATTATATTGACAAAAACACCTGAAATTTTAAGTGGTAGTACTTCACAAGCACAAGGTGGTATAATTTATAAAGGATTAAATGATCTTCCAGAAAAATTAATGAATGATTTGCAAGTAGCAGGTGATGGTCATTGCTGGGAACCTGCAATACGTCAATTAGCTGAATATGGTCCAAAATTTATAGATGAAATTCTTGTTAAACAATTTCAGGTTGACTTTGATAAAAATAATGGCAGTTTTGATCTTACAGCTGAAGGCGCACATTCTCAAAGACGAATTATTCATAGTAAAGATAAAACAGGCGAAGCAATTCAATTAAAAGTAATAGAAAAAATCAAATCACATCCTAACATAACTATATTGACAAACCAAATAGTTTTTGATCTTTTAACCTTATCACATCATTCGAAAAGATCACTTGATATTTATGAACATCCTGCATGTTTTGGTGCTTTTATTTTTGATGATAATACAAAATCTATTTATCCTATTTTTGCAGAACGTACTATCTTAGCAACAGGTGGTCTTGGACAAATATTTTTACATACAACTAATCCAGTAGAGTCTACAGGTGATGGTATTGCTTTAGCTTGGCGTGCTGGTGCAAGATGTTTTAATTTAGAATATATTCAATTTCATCCTACTGCTTTTTTTGAAGGCGATAAAAGATTTCTTATTTCGGAGGCTGTCCGTGGTGAAGGTGGCATCTTAGTTGATAAAAATGGTAATGAATTTATGAGTAGATTTCATCCACAAGGTAGTCTTGCCCCACGTGATATAGTTGCTCGTAGTATTCACCAGGTTATGTTAGAAACAAATGCAAAAAATGTATATATAGATATAACAAATAAAAATAGAGATTGGTTAAAAGATAGATTTCCTACAATTTTTGAATATTGTTATAATTATGGCATAGATATGTCTTGTGATTTAATTCCTGTTGTTCCTGCTGCCCATTATTCTTGTGGTGGTGTTGGTGTTAGTTTACGAGGTCGTACTTCTATAAGACGTCTTTATGCAGTTGGTGAAATTTCTTGTACCGGCGTGCATGGTGCAAATCGACTAGCCTCGTCATCACTTTTAGAAGCTTTAGTTTGGGGATATTTTGCGGGGAAAGATTCTGCTGAGCCTTGTAGACAAGGTAATTATTTTCCTGCTATTGATGATTGGAAAGATGAAAGTGAAGAAATAGATCCAGCACTAATTTTTCAAGATTGGACTTCAATAAAAAATACTATGTGGAATTATGTCGGCTTAATTCGTACTAAACAACGTTTGCATCGAGCTCAAACTATGCTGCGTAATTTACAACATGAAATAGAAGGATTCTATCGAAAAGCTAAAATGTCACGTGAAATTATAGAGTTACGTAATGGTTTACAAGCAGCTATTGCTGTTACTAATGCAACTCTTGAAGCACCTTGTAGTCGCGGAACACACTATTTGATTGATTCTTAAAATATTGATTTAAATATAAGAAAAGTAATTAATATATGGCAGATAATAAATTAAAAGACAGTATAAAAACAAATAAAACAATAGATAAATTATTAGCTATAATAAAATCAAATAAAGGAAGAATTACGCCTGTTGAAGCTGCTACTGTTACCGGTTTTTCATTAGAAGAAATTACATCTGGTTTAAATAGATTAATTGAATTATATGAAGTACGTGTTAATTTAAATCAAGAAAATGGACGTTTACAGTATATATTTAAATATCCATTATTTGAGCGTGGTAAAAAAACTTTTAGTGAAAAATTAGCCTCTTTTGCTAGTACTCTTTATAAAGGATTTAAATTTATTTATAAAGGTTCAATTGGTGTTGTTCTTATATTTTATACGATTATTTTTGCTATTATATTAATGGCGCTAGCGTCAAGTAGTAATAATGATGATGATAACAGTATAGGTTTTGGAAATATTTTTGCTGTTATGCTTCGTGCTATATTGGAAAGTATGCATATAGTAACTTATCATAAGGCTGTTGAACGAATTTATGATGTAGATGGGAATGCATATAAGGCATATAAGCCAGAAAAAAATAAAGGTAAAAATTTTATACAATCAGTTTTTAGTTTCGTTTTTGGACCAGAACAACCTAAATTTGATGCACTTGCTGATGCAAAAGAAGTTTTAGCTTATATTAGATTGTATACAAAAGGGAGATTAACAACCTCTAATATAATAGAATTAGCAGGTGGTAATTTTGCAAACGCAGAATCAAAATTAGCAGAATATGTTAGTAAATTTAAAGGCGAATTAAATATTTCAAATAATGGGATTCTATATGGTGATTTTGAAAATATGCTTGATGATGTTTCTATTGCCGAACGTAGTAATATAGAATTTTATAAAGATGAAGTAGAGCCTCCTGTAGAATTTTCAGGTAATACGAAAGGTAAAAATATACTTATAATTATAATGAATACCTTTAATTTGATTATGTCTTTATTTTTATTTAATTATTTGTTAGCTATAGGAAATCAAGGTTTATTTATATTTTTATCAGTATTTCCATTTATTGTTTCTGTACTTTATTTTATTATCCCTTTGTTACGTATACCATCTTATAAAATACGCAAGTCAAGACGTAAATATAAAATAATGCATAAAAAATTGGTTGGTTATATTTGTTCTCAAAGGAAAATGATTTTTAATGTAAATGAATTCTTCTATTTATTTAGAGTAAAAAGTAGACGTGAAGAAGATGATTTACAAACAGTTCTCAAAAATGTTGTTACTGAATTAGAAGGTACTATAGAGTTATTAGATGGTGGTGAAGTAGTATATAAGTTTGAACGTCTATATAATGAATTAACTATTGCTTAATTAATTTTAAAAATGTAAAAAAAATAGTGATAAAAAATATTATAATACTAAATTTTATAAAAATATAACTTAGAAGAATTAATTTAATTTTTATTATGCGAAGAAAAAAACAAGAAGATGAAAGTCAAAACAATATGATTTTTCCATTAAGTTCTATAAGAACAATAAAAAGTACTAGACGTATTGCAAGAGAAAAAGTATTACAAGTTCTATTTGCATATTTTATATCAGGTACTTCTATTGAAGAATTATTAAAAGATATTTTTAGCCGTGATTATAATTTTGAGGGCGGAGTTGTAGAAAAAGATGATACTCAAAATTTCTATCGTAGACATGTACTTACAAAAGAAGAAATAGAAGAAATAGATGCAGATGCTACAATAATATGGCGTGATGAAGATATAGAATTTGCAAAAATATTAATAAGAAAAGTCGTTGAAAATCAAGAATTTATTATAGATATTTTAAAAAAAATATCTATAAATTGGGAATATGATAGAATTTCTATTATAGATAGAACTTTAATAATGATTGCAGTTGTAGAATTTATATATTGTTCAGAAGTTCCAGTAAAAGTTAGTATTAATGAAGTAATAAATATATCTAAAATTTATTCTACTGATAAAAGTACGGTATTTATAAACGGAATTTTAGATAAATTTCTTGTCTATTTAAAAGAAAATGATAAAATTCATAAAACAGGTCGAGGAATAGATTAATTAAATGAAAGAAACAATATCTCATTGTGTTTGGTCATTGGAGGAAATTATAGCTTTATCTTATATTAAAGGATTAAGTTATAAGAAACAACGTGAAATTATTTTAAATAATAATCCAAAATATAATTCTTTATATGATTATATAGATGATAATAGAAAGTCAGATCTATTTAATGATATTCATATAGATCTAAATGAAATTATCAATAATGCAAGAGAACAAATAGAAAAATGTGCAGAACATAATATAAATATTATTACTTTTTGGAATGAGCAATATCCTGACTTGCTGAAAAATATATCTTATCCTCCAAATCTTTTGTATGTAAAAGGTAAACTACAAGATAGTAAAGCATACTCTATTTCTGTTGTAGGTACTAGACATTGTACAAGTTATGGGAAACTTTGTACAGAATATTTTGTAAAATATTTTTCACAAAATAATATAATTGTAACAAGTGGACTTGCTTATGGAATAGATAGTGTTGCTCACAAAACTTGTGTAAAAGAAAAAGGCATTACTTATGCAGTTATTGGTTGCGGTATTCCTCAATTACAAAAAAATGTTAAACCTTTAGTTGATGAAATTATAAATAACGATGGTGCCATTATTTCAGAATATCGTTGTGGGACAGCTCCATTACCACAATATTTCCCACAGCGCAATAGAATTATTAGTGGAATTTCAAAAGCTACCCTAGTTGTAGAATCTGCTTCGAGAGGTGGCGCACTTATTACTGCTGAGTTTGCTGCAGACGAAGGTAGAGATGTTTTTGTAGTGCCCGGTGCTATAACATCTGAAAAAAGTCAAGGTTGTAACGAATGGATAGCAGGAAAAGGAAATAGAAAAGGACTTATTGCTCAATGTGCTATATCGCCAGAAGAAATGTTGAAGGAATTAGGAGTTATAGAAATAGTAGCAAATAAAAGAAAACAAGATATTAGCTTTCAATCTAATGAAGAAAAACTTGTTTATGATTCTATTTCTTTTGAACCTGTTAATGTCGATACTTTACAAGCACGTACAAAATTAGGAATATCTGAATTACTTGTTATTTTACTTGAGATGGAATTTGCAGGTAAGATTAGACAACTGCCAGGTAAACTTTATATTCGTGAAGTATAGTTTTTTATATAATATTTTTTATGTACGATTTAATTTTTAAGTATTAATTTATAATTTTTTAGTTATAATTAATTAAGATGATTTTTAATACATTGAAAATTGAATAATATTGTTAAAAAATAATTATATATTATATTAAATTATATGATAAATAAAAATATATTTTATGAAAAAATCTTTATTTTCTTTTATATTTTTGCTTCTAATATTAAGTAATTTCAAAACTTTTTCTCAAGAAATTACAAATATCAATTCAATATTTATTGAACGTAAAAAAGTTTTTTTGCCAGAAGATAAAGATTGGTTTTTTGCCTCTCCTTTTTTAAATTCTCTCCATTTTTTAACAAAAGAATATGTTATACGTAATGAACTTCTTTTTAAAGAAGGGGATACATTATCAGAAAATTTATTTTTAGAGACAGAAAGAAATTTACGATCAGCAGAACTGTTTACTAATGTAAAAATAGAGTTGGAGGAAGTTTCAGAAAATTCTTATGATGTCTATGTAATAACAAAAGATAGATGGTCTTTTTTCCCAGCACTTCTTTTTGGCGGTTCCAGTAACGATATTAGGTATGGTGGTAGATTAGAAGAATTTAATTTATTTGGGACTGGGACTTATGTTTCTTTAAGTGGATTATATAAAAATGAATATAATATAGGACTTGAAGGCGAAATTTTGTTAAAAAATAAAAGAATTTTTGGGACTGATTTTAGTTTAGGTACTTCTTTATTAAGTAATAAATATTTAACAAAACAAGATTTAATATTAGAAAAACCATATCATACGTTTTATACAAAAAATTCTTATGGAATTTCTTTAAAAAATTATTTTGGAAGAGAAGTATTTTTGAATAATCCCGAACATTTATTCCCTGAAATTACGTCAATTCCTATCGATGAACAAAAATTTAATGGTTGGTTTTCACAGGCTTGGATAATTGATGATGTGCATTTATATTTTACAAGTTTTTTAGAATATAATAAAGTAAATAGAGGATACGATATTTTTCAAAGAGCTTATGATAATCAAGGGAAAATTTTATTTGCTTTTTCATCTTCATTACAAGACTTTTATGCTACTGAATGTGTTAACTCTTATAGTGTAGAAAATATTGAAGATGGTGGATGGGGAAGTGTAATATTAGGAAAGACTTTTCCTATTTCAAATTATGGTGGTGAACGTGGTTTTTTCTATATAGCAGCACAAGCAGAAAAATCTATATATACTAAAAATTTATATTTGTTTGCTCAATTAAATGGTGCAAGTTCCTTTCGTGATAGATTTGCTAAATATTCTTTCCAATCTTTTTATGGAGCAGGATTCTATAAATTTAATGATAAATTATTGCTTGCAGCTCAAATAAAAGAGCAAGCAGTATGGAATTGGCCAAGATATAGACAACTTATTTTAGATGAAATAAGAGGTATAAGAGGATATAATATTGGTGGCTTTGCAGGTGATAATAGGTTAGTTTCAAATTTTGAATTAAGATATTTTCCCGGATGGCAATTGTTTGTATTTAAAATATCAGGCGTTTTATTTTATGATATTGGTTCTGTATGGAATCGTACAGTGAAAATTTTTGATTCTAAATTTTATTCTTCAATAGGTGCAGGACTTAGATTCCATTTTACAAAATCAAATAATCCTTTACATACTTTACGTATAGATTTCCCTTATAATTTTTATACTAATAAATTTAGTATATCATTGGGAGCTAGTCAATATTTTGAAGCTTTCAGTAATCATAGTTTTATTTTACCCGAAATTTATGGTACTGAATTTGATTTTGAATAAAATATAAAGTTATAATTAAAATATATAAAATTATAAATAAATTATATTATTCTGTCCACCATTCTAGTTTTAACTCTTGAAATATAGAATTACGTTTTTCTGTTTCTTCTAAATATAATAATTGCTTTTTTGTTAAGTGATTAGTTTCTTTAAATTTTTCAAACATATCACAAATTCTATTAAAATCAGAATGATGGAAGAAAAAACGTTGTTCAGCATAATCTTTTGCAGATTGAGTATGAATTAAAAATTGCCAATCTGAAGATTGTAATAACATTAATTCCCTTAATGCTTGTGTTAATAGTCTACGTTCTATATCAGTTAATTTATTTATATTATTCTTTTCAATAATATTATTTAATCTTAATTCATTATCATATATATTTGTCCAAGTCCATCCATTTTCAGCATCAAACCATACACTATGATTATTATTCTCGCCCCACGAACCTTCCGGTAAGCTAATAACTTCAGTAGGCTTTAGCTTGAATATTTGTTCTGTTGCTGTTGCCATATCTATCCAAGGTGAATGAGATATTCCTTTGCATAATAATCTTAAAAATTCTGGTCCTTCAAACCACCAATGTCCAAATAATTCAGTATCAAATGGTAAACATATTGTAGAAAATTCACCTGTTGAATTATAAAAATAATTAGAAGAATTTTCAATTTGATGAATAAAATGGTTTACCTGTAAATCTAATTTATCCATAACCCAATCAGGATGATATAATGTTTTATACTGCATATCTGTTTTTGAATCAGTTACACGCCAATAACGTAAACGTGATGGATAGTTTGTTTTATGGAAATCTAAATAATCAGGATTTGCAGGGTAACCTATTGAACCACTCCATACTTGCATTGAAATATCATGATGTCGTGTAAAAGCAATAGATGTTCCATATTCAGTCTTTTCACTAGAACTAACTTCATATAATTTCAATGGTGTTCTTTCTAAATTAGAAATTTTAGGTCTAAAATCAGGATCTAATATATGTTTAAAATTAGTTTTATTGGGTTCAGTAAAAACGCCTATCAAAGAACTACGCTTTAATAATTCTTCATCCGTAACAAAGTAAAACAATTCATTCTGAGCTAGTATTTGTTCTATACCTCTTCTTAAATGTTTTTTATTAAATGGGCTTACAGGAACTAAAGATGCCCATTCATAAGAAGGGCGATAAGCACATTCTGGTAACCACGCGCCACGAGGCTCACGACCAAAATATTTTTTATAATTTTCTTTTGCAGCTTTGAATTGTAAATTTACACTTTTATCATATCCTAATAATGGTGAATATCCGTGTGTTGCTCCGCAAGTCATTATTTCAATACATCCTTTATCTTGTAATTCACGGAAAGCAGTTATAATAGAACAGTTATATTTATTTATGTAATCATTTTTACGTTCTGCATACCAATTTTCCCACCATTTAGCAAGATATATTTGATGAGGTGAATATCCCCATTTTTTAAAATTTTGGTAATCTTCTTTTGCTGCTTCAATTTTTTTATTGCAATAATTTATAAAAATTTCTTTAGTATCATTATGTTCTAATTGTTCACATAATACAGGTGATATATCAATTGTTATTTTCGGTAAAATATTTTCATTTAATAAGTCATTGAAAACATTTAGTAATGGAATATAACATTCCGCAATGACTTCTGTTAGCCAATCTTCGCCATGAGGCCAAGTGCCATGATGTAATACCCATGGTAAATGAGTATGTAAAATAAAAATTAGATTACCTGTTTTCATAATTAACTTATTAATTTAAAATTTATATAATTATATAATTAAATAATTGCTAACAATTAAATATTTATTTTTTACTTTTGTTTATTACGTCTATACATTTGTTTAACATTTCATCAGCAGATTTATCCCAACTAAAATTTCTAGCCCATTCTATAGCACCATTTGATAGTTGCCTTCTATAATCATCATCTGTTAATACCTTATTTATTTTTTCTGCTAGTTGGTCAATATTCCCATATTCATAAAGTAAACCTGAAGTGCCATTTTTTACTGAATCACGTAATCCCGGTGAATCTGAAGATATTACAAGTGTTCCGCATGCGTTTGCTTCTATATTAGTTATTCCCCATCCTTCTTTTAAAGAAGTATTTACAACACAATGAGATTTTGTTAATTCTATTTGTTTTGTTTCTTCATCAACAAATCCAAAGAATTTAATATTATTTTCTATTCCTAATTCTACTGCTAAGTTTTCAAGAGCTGGTCTAAAATCTCCTCGTCCTATAATGTTTAACTTTGCATTAGGTATATTTTTTTGAACTTTTGCAAATGCATATAATAAATGGTCAACACTTTTATATTTTTTTAATCTTCCAAAATAAGTAACTGTTGGTTCAGGATTTTTTTCTTTTACTGTAAAATGAAACATTTCCTGAGTTATTGCATTATGTATTATTTTGTAATCAGATGTATCAAAGCCCTTTTTTGTAAATTCATCTAGTGTACTTTTAGAAACAACAGTAAAAGGTGTTTTTTTATAAACAAAATTCATCAACAATTCAGCAATATATACATATGTTGCTGATATAATATTCGTTTCCTTATAAATACTTTTTCCAAAAAAATGATGGCTTATAGCTAAAAGAGGTTCTTTTACAAAAAGAGGCGTATAAAATGGAATTTTATTAATATCATCAACGACAATATCAAATTTTTCCTGTTTTGTTATTTTTTTATATAAAGAACATATTCTAAAGTTAAATGTATTACGATTCTCATTGCGTATTACACGAATACCATCTATTATTTCTTCTTCCGGTGCATTATCAAATTTACAACATAATAATGTTACTTTATGGCCTTTTGCTACAATACGTTTAAATATTTCGTGGAAATGGACTTCTGCACCTCCACTAAACGGATTGTTAATGTCTTGCCAATTTAATACTAATATATTCATAATCTTTTTTTATATTATTTTTTTATATTATTTTTTTGATATTAATAAAATTTGATTATAGTTGGGATTAACCCTACTTTATATGTTTTTTTTATTTTTAATGTATTTCTATCATATACAATTACATCGCCATTTGTTGTGTAACGATATGAATTTGAAACCCAAATTTCATTTCTATTTTCATTTAATGCTAAACCAGTCCACATTTCTTTTGTTTTCATATTTTGTATATATTTAGTAGGTTCAGCATTTATTTGATTTAATGGTATATAATTAATTCCAGAGTAATTGCTATTTTCTGCTTCAGAAGTTGATATAGAACTGTTTAAATAAAAAAGAGTATCACTATTTTTATTTAAACAAAATTCATAAACCAGTGTATGCCATTTCCTTAATTCTTGTAAAGTATTTAAATCATATTCTATAATATAAGGAGGATAGTCTTCTGAATATAATCCCCAACAAATAACATATATTTTATTTGTTTCCGGTGATACCATTATCCTATTAGGATTTTTACCCGTTGTTGATATACATTGTATCTCCTGTTTAGTATTTATATCTATTACTGAAATAGTAGATGCTTTTGGATGGTCAGAATGATATTCACCATACCCTGAATTAACAACATATAATTTATTATTATGATATGATATTCCTTCTGGATGTGAACCAACTTGGATTTTTACCCCTGTTAATTCTAATTTTTTAGGATTAAATTCATATACATAAAAATCATCATTTGACATTGGAATATAAGTTGTAACATATGCTAATGTGTCATTAATAAATACAAATTTTCTTGGCATTACATAATTAGGGAATTTTATACGTCCAATATATTTACCTGTTTTTAAGTAAAAAGCTTCTATTGTTTTACTATTTGAGACTGTTATATAAACAATACTATCTTTAATAATTAAATCATAAGCTACATCACCAATTTTTTGACCTTGATTAGAATTTCTAAAATAATTATTTGTATAATTATCAGTTGAAAAATCAATACAAGTTACTGTAGAATTATCACTTCCATATAATCCTTCACATAAAATCAAAGCACCATTATTTCCTATTTTAAAATTTTGATCTATAGGAGAAATAGGTGTATTGATACAAGATGAAATTATAAGTAAAATAAATAATATAATGATAATATTAATGTTTTTTCGTAATATCATTTTATTTTTAATTGTTTTTATAATTTTTTACTGTTTATAATTTACAAATATACATAAAAATAATATTTTTTATATAGTATTAAATTTTATATTGTATTAGACAAATAGTTATCAAATATATTAAAATATATGTTAAAAAAAGAATATAATTTTGTATTAAAAAAAATATATTGTTTTTTTCTTTGAAATTTTTTATAAATTTACTAATTTAGAAAATAAAAATATTGAAATAGCAAAATAAAAATAATATTATAGTAATAATGAATTTACAAGATAACGAAGAAATAAAGAAAATAATGAAACTCCGTCAGGATAAAATATTTAAACATTTAATGGAGGATGATATTTCAATAGAATATCCAGACGGATATGATGAAAAAGATCCTTTAGAAAATGATTTTGTTATAAATATGGGTCCTCAACATCCTGCAACTCATGGAGTTTTACGTTTATTACTTAGATTAGATGGCGAGAGAGTAAGAAAATGTGTTCCTGAAATTGGTTATTTACATAGAGGTATGGAAAAAATAGCGGAAAATATGGGATTGCATGAATTTATTCCTTTTACTGACAGATTAGATTATATTTCGCCATTAATGAATAATGTTGGTTATACATTAGCCTGTGAAAATGCTTTAGGAATAGATGCGCCAGAACGTGCACAATGGATACGTGTTTTATGTTGTGAACTTGCAAGAATTTCAAGTCATATGATGGCTATAGGTTCTATGTGTACTGATGCAGGTGCTGTTTCATTTCTATTGTGGACTTTTACTGAACGAGAGAAAATTTATGATATTATAGAATTGATTACAGGTGCTAGATTTACTACGTCTTACTCACGTATAGGGGGGGTAGCAAATGATATATCGCCCGAAGCAATTGCTAAGATAAAATATTTTCTTGATTTGTATCCTGAAAAAGAAAAATTTTTAAAAAATGTAATTTTACGTAACCGTATTTTTATTGATAGATTATCAGGCACTTGTGTACTTGAACCAGAAAGAGCAATAGAACTTGGAATAACTGGTCCGGTTCTAAGAGGATGCGGTATTAGTAGAGATTTACGTCGTGATACGCCATATTTAGTATATGATCAACTAGATTTTGATGTTATTACAGAACAAGATTGTGATAATTGGGCAAGAAATTTAGTTAGAGTTCGTGAAATGCATGAAAGTTATAAAATTGTAAAACAAGTGTTAGATAAATTAGAAAATATGTCTAAGACTTTAGTACGACTTGAAAATGCTAAGACTACTTTTGATATGAAAGAAAATATTTATACAAAAATGGAAACATTAATTTCTGATTTTATGCTTGTAAATTATGGTGGTGTGATACCTAAAGGTGAAACTTATACTGCTATAGAAGCTTCGAAAGGTGAATTAGGATTTTTTATAGTTTCTAATGGACAAGGACATCCTTTGAAATTAAAAATTAGATCTGCTTCGACAAGTAACTTACAATGTATATCTGATTTAGTTGAAGGCTCTATGTTGTCAGATGTTGTTTTAGCTATCGGTTCGATAGATCCCATAATGGGTGAAGTTGATAAGTAACTGTAATAATTATTTTTTATGTTTTTATAAAAATAAAATAAATTATATAAAATAAAAAAGGTAATAGAAATAACTATTACCTTTTTTATTATATTTATTCTAATAATTTATTATATAAGTCTCAATTATAAGATATAAATTTTATTCTTCATTAGTTAATTTTTTTAAATATCTACGAATTATTTGTTCATAATCTTTTGTATAACCTTGTTTTAATGAATTTAATAATTCTCTCATTACTCTTGTTTTTCCTTCTTGCGTATTTAACTCTATATCTTTTGGCGATTCATTTGTTATATCTTTGCCTGTTTTGCTTTTACGTTGTTGTTCAAAATCTCTTTCATTTACAGAATTAGTAGCATCTAATAATTTTGATAATATTTTTTCTTGACGTTCTAGTGTTTCTTTTGTAACACTATTGTTTTGTATATCTTTTGTAACTTCTTGCATTTCTTTTGTAATTTTTTCTAATTCTCTTGCAAGTTTATTAGCTTCTTTATCATTTTTATTATTGCTTCCAAATTCTTTTTGTTCTTGTGCTAATTGTTGCATAGATTTTTGCATTTCTTTTTGTTGAGCAGCCATTTTTTTCATATTTGCTCGTTTTTCCTGCGATAATATGCCTTCTTGATCTTGACCTGTTTTTTGATTTCCCATCATTTCTTGCATAGTTTGATTTAACGCCTGTTGTTCAGCAGCTAACTGTTGCATTCGTTGTCCCATTCCGCTTGCAGAACCACTAGAATTTCCACTGCCCGGATTTTGGCAACTTCCATCCCCCTGTTGATCTTGCATTTGAGAAAGAGTATTTTGTAATTGAGAAAGAGCTTTATTTATAGATTCCATCGATTTAGTTTGTGCTCTTACTGCGTTTGACATTCTTCGTTCTGTCATCATATCCATAGTTATTCTCATTTGATTTAATGAACTTAGTAATTCATTAAACATTTCATACGTTACTGCAAAACTTTTATTTCCTAATTCATCTAAGTCTCTAGCAACATTATATAATTTATCAAATAAATCAGCCTGTTGGGTAGCATATTCAGGTATACGAGTAGAGTTATAATCAGTTTGTTTAGTTTTATTTTTAATATTTTCTTGTTGCTTAGATATATTTATCATATTATATATAGCTTTCTGCAATCTACGTATAACTTCTTTTGAGTTTTTGTTTTGCATTTCTTGTTTAAAAGACTGCATCTTTTTTGCAAAATTATCTAATTTTTTACTTGCACTTTTTTGAGATTGAGATGCTTTTTCTTTTTCACCACTACGCATTTTATCACTTGCTTTTTGCATATCGTCTTGTATACCTTGTTTATCTAAAGCATCTTGTGCTTCTTGTAATTCTTCCATTGGCATATTATTGTCTTTATTTATATCCTTAATAATTTCTTTTAATTCTTTTAGATCTTTTGAAATACTGTTTGCTTCTTCTTTTAGATTTTTTTGTTGTTCTGCCAATTCATTCATTTTTTGTTGATCATTGGGATTTGTTTTATTAAGAGTATTATTAAGTTCATCTTCTTTCTTTTTTAATTCTTCAGCACGTTTTGTTATAGCATCTGTTTTCTGTTCAGCTTGTATATGTTTTAAAATGTCCATAGTACGTTCTATACTTTTTTTGAATTGTTCTTCATCAAATTTTACTTTTTCTAAAGCTTTTCTTAAATCTTCTGCTGACATTTTATTTAATAAATCTTGTCGCATTTTTTGTAATCTTTCTAATTCTGGCGAATGAACTTCTTTCATTAATTGCTGCAATTCATTATATTTTTGCATAGTTTCCGCAGATAACATTCTGTTTTCTTCTAATTGTTTACTTACTTCATTTATTTGCTTCGCTAGATCAGACATTTTTTCTTTTACTTGTTCGTGTTTTTGTATTATGTCTTCTATTTGCTTTTTCTGTTGCCAATCTAATTCTTTTTTGTCTATATTTTTTCTTAATTCTTTTTCTAAATTTTCTATATTTTTTCTTATTTGTTCTGTTTCTTTAGTTAGTTTATCTAAATCAGTTATTACTTTTTCCTGAACTTCATCTGCTTCTTTTGAAACTTCTTCTAAAGAAGGTAAACGAAGTTTTATTATTTGTGTTTTTGCAGTTTTAGGACCTGTTATAATATCATTATCTGATACTTCAAAATAAAATTCATAAATATCTTCCGGCATTATGCTTAATTTATTTAAATTCCATATATATGATATTTCAATAGAATTATTTTCACTTGTTGTAGGTATAGGTACTTTTATTGTACTATAATTCTTTTCTGGTGAAGAATATTTTGATGCAATAAGTTTGTATTTAAGCTCTAATTTTGAAAATCCATAATCATCCGATATGCTCAATTTTGTTGGTAATATAACGTCTTCATTAAGTTGTACATTTGATGTAGGAAATAACATAGATATAGTTGGCGCATCATCTGATAAAGATATTACAGTATATTTTATAGGATTTTCATTGGTTAAGTTTAAACTGTCAATTAATACAAAATGATAATATCCATTTTGTGTTAAGCGAAATTGTCCATTCAATTTAGTACCATTTATTGTTAATGGATATTTTATTGTGTCTATTTTTGTGCTATCTTTTGATATTAAATTCTGTTCGTTTTTTTCAAAAATAATATATGCATCTTTTAATATTTTATTGGTTCTTATATTAAAACTTATTGTACTACCATTTAATGCCGTTATATCAGCAGTTTGCTCATCAAAACTTTTTAATCCTAATTTTGTATAAGATGGATATTTTATATTTCCTGTGAAAGCACGTACTAAAGGTTTGTCGGTAATACAAATATTACACGTATCAGTTGAAATTATTGTAGTTAACCAAGATGCATTTCCATAAAAATAAATATCGTTTTTTAATGAAGTAATTTCATATGTATATGTATTGTCGTCTTTTAATTTTAATTTTAATTCATCAAAAATTTTCTGTGTCTTTTCTTTTAAATATAAATTTATATAATCAGGTGCCTCGCCAAATGCTTTAAATATAATTTTAACATTAGAACCACGTAAAATAGTATCTTGTTTATTTATAAGTTTTATTGAAAATGGTGCAGGCGGAATAAAAGATTGGTTGTAGTTTATAATACGATTAAAAGAATTATATAAACTATCTACATTTAATATAGTTGTTATATTTATTAAAATAGCGAATAAAAAAAATAAAAAAAATAATTTTGTTCGTTTTTTATTTATTATTATATCAAAATTTTTATCAATAGTCTCATTGTAAACATTTTCTATATTTAAATTTATTAATTCTAATGATATTCCACGATTATTGATAGATGTTGTTTGAGAAGCTAATTGTAAAGCATTTCCTAACTTATCTTTAATCGTAGGGTAAGCTTCACCTATTTTTAAAGCTATTTCATTGATTGTAGGTAGTTTTTTTATATTTAAGGCACGTAATATACTTGGAAATGTAGTAAATAAAAAAGATATAATAGATAAAGTAATTATTAAAATTACTAAAAAAGTACGAAAATTTATATCACCTTGTGCTATATTTTCTATTAACACCGAAATTAATAGTAAAATAGAAGTTATTCCTAATGTTAAAAATAATCCATTTAGTATTAAGTTTCTAGTTTCGCGTGTTCTTGTACTTGCTACTTTATTATATAATAAATTGAAATAATCTTTTTTATTTGTATTCATTTAGAATTTATTAAAACGTTTTGTATTTGTGAAATTCTTTTTTATTTAGTTTTGATTTTATTCTATTGTATCTGTATTACAAAAATACATAAAATATTTTAAAACAAAAGAAAGTACAATTATAATATGAATTTATGATTTTGATTTATTTAAAATATAAATATGATAATCAGACTAAAAATAATAAGACTAAAAATTTTTCATTTTAGATTCATTATCTAAAATAAATTTATTTAATTCATTGTAACTTAAATTACTAGGTACAGTAAATGAATTTATTACAAAAATATCTACATTAGTAAAAGGTAATGGAAGTTCAAACTTATCCCAACTTTTTTTAAATATTTTTTTATTTTTAATTTTACAACGCAATAATATTAAAGGTGTTTGTGTTCTTTGAGATACAATAAAAGCCCCCGCTTTCATTTTTTGACGTGGTCCACGAGGTCCATCCGGTGTTATTAATATATTTTCTTGCCCTCCAATTTCTAACATTTTTTTTAAAACACCAACATTGTTATTTGAAGATGACCCTCTAATTAATGTATATTGCATCATATTTAATAATTTTGATAAAATATCACCATCATTACTTAAACTGACAATAGCATTAAATTTTTGATTTTCTTTAATTTGTTTATTTGAAAAATATTGCCACACAGGTAGCATTTCGCCATGCCAAAATGCTATAACACAAGGAGTACTAGGAAGCTCGCCTATAAATTTTATTCGCCATGTTCTAGAAATCAATCTTAATAACTTTAAAGGTATTGTATATTTTTTTAACATATATAAATTCAATATATAATATATTAAATTATACAAATATAATAAAAATGTTTTATTTTAAAATGAAATATATTTATTATGTTTATAATTTATTATAAGAAACATATAAAACATTATTAATTATTTGTTTATTTTTGTAAAGTTATATATTGATTAATATATTTTATATTAATCAATCAATCGATTAATTTTATTAAATGTTAAGTAATTTTATTTAAGGCTATTAAAAAATTAATTGATATTTAAGCTAAACAATTAATTGAAAGTTATGAGAAAAGAGATAATAATAAACTCAGCTATTAATGAAGTACGTGTTGCTATTACCGAAGAAGGACATTTAGCAGAATTTTTTATAGAAGTACCAGAACGTGAAAAACTTTTAGGAAATATTTATTATGGACAAGTTAGTAAAATTATAACAGGAATAAATGCTGCCTTTGTTGATATTGGTCTATCGCAAGATGCGTTCTTACATTTTTCTGATGTAGAAGATATTAAAAATAACAATGAGTTTGATAATAGAGAATTTGTTAATAGAGAACATTTTGAACAAGTTTATAATGATCAAAATAACATAAATAATTACAATAATGATGAGCTTTATGTAAAACAAGACTCTAATAATGATAATGATTTAATAGAAGCAGAATTAAACGATAGTGATAATATTGATAAGGAATTGGAAAGTAAGAAAATTACTAAGCCATTAAATGTAGGAAACGTAACTAAACAATTTGCTATATTTGAAACTAAACGTTCAGGTAATGTAATTATAGATTTACAAGAAGGAAAAGAAGTACTTGTTCAAGTTGTTAGAGAAGCATATTCTCATAAAGGAATGAAAGTATCCACTAAAATTTCATTGCCAGGTCGTTATGTAGTTTTACTCCCTTTTGAAAAAGTAATAGGGGTATCTAAAAAAATACAATCTAAAACAGAAAGACGGCGTCTATACAATCTAGCAAAAAAAGCTTTACCTGATGGTTTCGGATGTATTGTTCGTACTGCTTCAGTTGGAAAAAGTTTAGATGAACTTATTGCTGATTGGGAAAATTTATTAATAACATGGAAAAAAGTAGAAGAAAAAATAGAAGTTGCAAGAAAGATGCAAGAACCTATGCTTGTTTATCAAGATATGCTTCTTGCCGCAAGTATTATTAGAGATTATTTTAAAGATGATATTTATAGAGTTGTAGTAGATTCAAAAAGAATGTTTCATTCTATTATTGAATATCTTAAAGTACATGCGCCAAACCTTGTTGATAAAGTTGAACTATATAGTGGAATAACCCCAATTTTTGAAGTGCTTGGAATAGATAAAGAATTACAACGTACGAATAAGCGAGTACTTTCTTTATCAAATGGTGGCGATATTGTTATTGATAAAACAGAAGCACTTACGGTAATTGATGTTAATTCAGGACGTTCTACTGAAACAGAACAAGAAAAAAATGCAGTTAAAACTAATATGGAAGCTATAAGAGAAATTGCTAGACAGTTACGTTTACGTGATATAGGGGGGATTATAATTATTGACTTTATTGATATGAAAAATGCAGAAAATAGACGTAGAATTTTTAATTTAATGAAAAATGAAATGAAATATGATACTGCTAAAATAGTTGTATATCCGCTTACACAGTTGGGTTTAATGCAGATTACAAGACAAAGAATTAATCAAAATTTAGGTGAAAAAGTTAGTGATATTTGTCCCGTATGTTTTGGGACTGGGAGGATTGCTTCTAAGTCAGAATTGCTAAATTCTATTGAAAAATGGCTGAAATTATTTAGAATGAAATCTAATGAATTTAAAATAACATTACTAGTACATCCGCAAATAGCAGAATATTTAACAGAAGGTCAAATGACTATAATTTCAAGATTAATGATTAAATATTTTGTTAAAATTAGTGTTCAACAAAATGATTCAATTAGTATTGATAAATTTAGAGTTATTTCTGATAGAAAACAAAAAGATATTACAAATGAATATTTAAATTAATTTTATATATTTTTTATAATTATTTAATTATTATAAAATTTAAGAAAAATATAAAAATAATTTAGAACTTAGATGGTAACATTTATGAATATAAAAAAACGTAAGATTTGTATATTAGGTGCAACAGGTTCAATAGGTACACAAGTTTTAGATGTTGTACGTACAAAAAAAAAATTATTTGATGTTATAACCTTAACTACTAATTCTAATATAGAATTATTAGAAAACCAATGTAATGAATTTAATCCTAAAAAAGTTGTTATTTCTGATTTTAAAGCTTATAATGAATTTAAAAGAAAAACATCTTACAAAGGTAAGATCCTTACAGGGAACGATGCTTTAATTCAAGTAGCTTCTGATAAAGAATGTGATTTAATCATTTCTTCGCTTGTAGGATTTGCTGGCGTTATGCCAACTCTTAGTGCTATTAATGCAGGAATTAATGTTGCCTTAGCAAATAAAGAAACACTTGTTAGTGCAGGAGAAATTATTATAGAAGCTGCAAAACAAAATAATGTAAAAATTTTACCTATAGATAGTGAACATAATGCTATTTTGCAGTGTATTCTTGGTGAAGAAAAAAGTTTTATTGAAAAATTAATTCTTACAGCAAGTGGTGGACCTTTTTTTAATACCAATAAAGATTTATTTAATAAAATTACTGCTAAACAAGCACTTAAACATCCTAATTGGATAATGGGAAATAAAGTAACAATTGATTCCGCCACTATGATGAATAAAGGTTTTGAAGTTATAGAAGCATATTGGTTATTTGGAATAGATATTAATAAAATTGATGTTCTAATACATCCACAATCAATAGTACATTCGTTAGTACAATTCATAGATGGTTCTATAAAAGCACAATTAGGGAACCCTGATATGAGAATGCCTATTTCTTTTGCTTTAACTTATCCTAAAAGATTTAAATATAATTTTAAAAGATTAAATCTATCTGATGTATGTAATTTACAATTTTTTAAACCTGATATCGAAAAATTTGTATGTTTAAAAATTGCATTTGATGCAATAAAAAAAGGTGGGAATAGTCCTGCTATTGTTAATGCAGCAAATGAGGTAGCAGTAAATGCCTTTATAAAAGAAAGAATAAAATTTATTGATATTCCTTTATTTATTGAACAAGCTTTAACTAATATTCCTTTTATTGAAAATCCAAAATTAGAAGAGATTATTTTTACAGATATAGAAACAAGAAATTACTTAAATTCAAAGATATAATTAAAAACAATGAAAAATTTTATTCAAATATATTTTGTATTTAATATTGCTATTTTATTATTTAGTATTACCTTAAAAGCAGAAACAGATACGAATAAAATCAATAAACGAATTATTAACATAGAAAGAATAGAAGTTTATTCAAACAGAGAAACAAATGAACGTTATGAAGTGCCTGCTCCTATTTCAACTATTGATTATAAAAATATAGATAAATTGCAAATAAATTCTGTAAGAGATATAAGTATTCATATTCCTAATTTATTTATACCTGATTATGGTTCTAAAATGTCTTCATCTATTTTTATAAGAGGGATAGGAAATCGTAGTACTGGGCAATCAATGGGATTTTATGTAGATGAAGTTCCTTATTTAAATAAATCTAATTTTGATTTTGAATTTTTTGATATTCAAAAAGTTGAAGTATTAAGAGGTAGTCAAGCAACACTTTACGGAAGAAATGCGATGAGTGGTATTATAAATATAAAAACATTATCACCTTTTGTGTTCCAAGGTTCAAAAGTAGAATTAGGGGTTGGTAATTATGGAAAGTTAAACGCAAAAGCTGCTTATTATGATGTTATTGGGAGTAATATTGGAATTGGTATTGGTGCATATATTAATAAAGGAGATGGATATTTTATAAATTCTTATAATAATGAACATGCTGATAAGTTTTTTACAGCTGGTGGTAGAATAAAATTTGAGTATAATATTAATAAACATTTAACGCTTAAATATAATTTAAATTTTGAAACTATTAACCAAAATGCTTTTCCTTATGGATATTATGATACTCTAAATAATGTTGTTAATAATATTTCTTTTAATGATGAAAGTTTTTATAAACAAAAAACTTTTACGTTTAGTCAAAAACTTGAATATACATTTGATAAATTAATATTATCATCTATTACTGCATATCAATATTTAAATGATGATATGCATCTAGATCAAGATTTCAGTAGTGATGATATTTTTACTTTACAACAAAAACAGCGTAGAAATGCTTTTATAGAAGAATGTATTTTAAGGCCAATTAATAATAAAAGTAAATATAAATGGAATATTGGATTTTTTGGTTTTTATGATAATTTAAATACGTCTGCACCTGTATTATTTAAAAGAGATGGGATAGATAGATTAATTGAAAACAATATATCTTCTAATTTACCACCATTTGTTACTTATAGTATTTTAAATGATAATATGCTTATCGTCGATGAATTAGAAACTCCAAATTATGGGATAGCTTTATTTCATCAATCTACATTTAAAGATATATTAAAGAAAGGATTATCTATTACATTAGGTATCCGTTGTGATTATGAGAACGCAAAAATTCATTATATTAATTATGCTACTTTAAGTCAATATTATTCAGTTAAATATGGTGATAAAAATATAAACGATGAAATTAAGTCAGAATTTAATTTAAATGGAAATAATCAAACTGATTTTTTTCAATTATTACCTAAGTTAGCTGTAAATTATACTATTAATGAAAACGATAAAGATAGGATATTTTTTTCTATTTCACGAGGGTACAAAGCAGGTGGATATAATTTACAAATGTTTTCTGATATAACGCAAAATGAATTAAAAGCAAATATGATTGCTGATATAAAAAGTAGTTTAAAAAATACATTATCAAATGAAGGAATGCCTAGTGAACTTATTGAAAGTTTAATACTTGCAAATATTCCTGATGTATTTAGATTTGAAAACATAAATCAAGCTGCAAGTTATTTGCCAGAATATAGTATTGATTATGAATTAGGTACAAATTTATATTTATTTAATAATAAGATTAATTTAGATATTTCGTTTTTTTTGATTAATGTAAGAAATATGCAAATTACTCAATTTTCGCCAAATGGTTTTGGAAGAATGTTATCTAACGCAGGAGAGGTAGAAAGTAAAGGGACTGAAATAACAATAAACATTAATTTACTTGATAGTATTAATTTTAATCATAATGTTAATTTCGGTTTTAATTATGGTTTTACACATTCTATTTTTAAAAATTATAGAGATTCTGTAAAAGTAAATGGTAAGTATGAAGAAGTAGATTATTCGGGGAATGCAGTACCTTATGTTCCAAAACATACAATAAATATTTTTACTAATTATGTTTATAATATTAATGGGAAATTGATTGATAATATTTATGTAAATTTAAATTATAATGGTGTTGGAGATATTGTTTGGAATGAACAAGCAACGTTTAAACAAAAATTTTATTCTATATTAAATGGAAATATAGGTATTAAGTTTTTTAATAAAATAAGTTTAGAATTTTACGGTAAGAATATATTAAATACAAATTATAGATCATTTTATTTTGAATCGCTAGGTAAGAATTTTTTTCAATTAGGAAAGCCTTTTCAGTTTGGTACTAATTTAAAAATAAATTTATAATTATTTTAAGACTAATTAAAAAATATAAAAAATAAAAATTAATATATAGAATTAATATGGATATTTTAGCTTTTTTTAGATGGGATATGTCCCCTGAAATTTTTAGTTTCAGTTTTATTTCTATTAGATGGTATGGTTTGCTTTATGCATTAACATTTGTTGTAGGATATCAAATTTTATTATATATTTTTAATAAAGAAAAAGTTGATTCTAAAATTTTAGATTCTTTAACAATATATGTTATATTAGGTACTATTATTGGTGCAAGATTAGGACATTGTTTATTTTATGATCCAAGTTATTATTTATCTAATCCTATTGAGATAATTAAGATTTGGGAAGGTGGACTTGCAAGCCATGGTGGTGCAATAGGTATAATATTATCTATTTGGTTATTTACTAGGAAACATAAAAAAAATAATATTTCTATGCTCTGGATACTTGATAGATTAGTTATTGTAGTAGCTCTTGGAGGGTTATTTATAAGAATCGGAAATTTTTTCAATTCAGAAATTTATGGGATACCTACAAATGTTCCGTGGGCAGTTATTTTTAGTTTGAATGATGAAATTCCGAGACATCCAACACAATTATATGAAGGGTTTGTTTATTTTATTATATTCTTACTGTTGTTTAGTTTATATAAAAAAACTAACCTTAAGAATATAAAACAAGGTTTTCTATTTGGACTATTTTTAGTTTTGACTTTTACAACAAGGTTTTTATTAGAATTTTTAAAAGAAGTACAGAGTAGTTTTGAGAATAATATGTTTTTAGATATGGGACAAATTTTAAGTATTCCTTTTATATTGATAGGGTTATTTTTTGTTTTTAGGAAGAATAAATATACTACAAAAGACAATTAATTTTTGCTATTATTTTATATATTAATTTAAAATAATTTAAATAAATAATTATTATTTTAATTATTTATTTTGTTTTTATTGTTATTTTTTTTTGATTATATAATAATTATTTGTATTTTTGAAAGTTGTATTTTGAAAAAAAATATTTTTTTATAGTTAGTTTTTAATTTACTATAAATAATTATATAAATTTATTATAAATATAATCAATGAATATAATCAATGAACTAATTAAAAAGAATAAACTATAAATAAAAAATATTAAAATAAGAACAAAAATTTAATAATATTATAAATTATTTTTTAATTTTTATTTTGGAGTTATTTTTCTTTATGAAAAAGTACGTAAATATAGTTGTTATTGCATTAGCAATAATAGTAGCTTTTGCATTTTATTCATTCATATTGGGTTCGCCATCAAACTTTGCTGATGCAGCAAAAACAGAGCCTATTAATCCACTAGGTATGATTCATACAGGTGGTCCACTTGTTGGTTTATTGATATCTTTTATTATTATGTCTATTATTTATGCGATAGAACGTTTCTTATCTATCAATAAAGCAAAAGGTAAAAGTGATCCTGTTAAATTTATAAGAACAGTTACTACTAAATTAGAAGAAGATGATTTAGATGGTGCTTTGGAAGAATGTGACAGACAACGTGGATCAGTTGCTAATGTATTAAGAGCTGCTATTGCACGTTATAAAGCGGTAGAAAAAGATGAAAACTTTGGACCAGAGAAGAAATTAAGTGAAGTACAACGCAGTATAGATGAATCTTTAAATTTAGAAACACCTTTATTAGAGAAGAATCTTATTATTCTTTCTACTATTGCTTCTATTTCTACTATGGTTGGACTTTTAGGTACAACTATTGGTATGATTAGAGCTTTTAAAGCGTTGGCTGATAGTGGAACAGTTTCTGCGACTCAACTTTCTATTGGTATTTCTGAAGCTTTATATAATACAGCAGGCGGTCTTCTTGCAGCTGTAATTTGTATTGTTGCTTATAATTTCTTTACTACTAAAGTTGATAGTTTTATATATATGATAGATGAAGCAATATTGAACGTTACTTCTATTTTTACAGTTAAATCTAAAAAATAGTTATAATTGATTTTTTCACTATTTTTTAAGGAGATATTACTGTGTCAAAGAAGAAAGTAAAAGTAAAACGTGTCGGTTTTGCTATTGATATGACGCCACTTGTTGATATCACTTTTTTATTGCTTACATTTTTTATGTTTACAGCAACATTTAAAACACAAGCAGAAAGTGAGCAGAAATTTGTTGTGCAGCGTCCTGCAACAACACCTTCTGATACATCAAAATTACCAGATAGAGATCTTGCAACTATAAAAATTGCGATTGATACTGTTACTTTTGATACTGTATATTATTATGAAGTTGTTAATGAAACAGATAGACTAAGTATATGGCAAAATACTTCGGGTATTACACAAGAAATGTTAAAAAAAGCTCAGTTAGCAGTTGGTTCAAAAGAAGTATTAAACGAGTTAGTTAGAAATACAAGACTTGTGAATCCTACTACTTTATTTGCTATTGATGCGGATAAGAGATTGAGATTTGAGTATATTAATGATGCTATGGATATCCTTAGAAAAAATAGAGCTACTGTATTTAGTTATGTTACCGACAAAAAACAATAGAATTTCCAGCTAATTATTTTTTTTAACACTTAAATTAAGGAGACAAAATATGGCTGGTGGAGGCCAATTAGGTGCTGGTGGAGGTCAACCAAAAAGAGGTAAAAGTAAGAGAAAGAAATCGAAACGTGTAGGTTTTAGTCTTGATATGACGCCACTTGTTGATATCACTTTCTTGTTATTAACTTTCTTTATGTTTACTACTACAATGGCAGCGCCACAAGTTCTTGATATGACTATTCCGCCTGAAATAGATGTTGAAGTAGAAGTACGTGAATCTGAACTTCTTTCTATTTTTGTAAGGGATGATAATAAAATATTTTGGGCTAAAGGTTCGGAAGATGTAAAAGGTATAGCGCTAAAAGATATACAAGCACTTTCAGAAAAAGAGAACCTTGATCCTGCTGTACGTAATAAATTAATTGTTGCTCTTAAAGTTTCTAAAGATGCTTCATATGGGCTAATTGTACAAATCCTTGATAAACTTAATCTTGCAGAGGGGAAAATTACAGAGGAAATTACGAAGGAGATAGATGAGAATGGTGAACCAAAGAAACGTGAACGTAGATTTACTATTGCTATTTTAACTGAAGATGAAATTGCTAAGTTACAAGGAGTTCAGGATGAGTAAGCTTAAATTTAAAAATAGTAAATCTGATATTATAGTAATACAATCAGTGGATGAAATTCCATTACCTTCTAATTATGGTGCTGCGGAACTTAAATATTTTATAAGACGTAATACTTATAGAGGCGCTTTAATTGCATTCTTATTAATTATTTTATTTTTGCTTATTAATTTTATTACTGCAAAAGTTGAAGAAAATGCAGCAAGACGAGCCGAAAAAGTTGCACCTATTACTAAAATGACACTTGATGATTTACCGCCACCGGATGCTGACGCTGCAAATGATGTACCGCCACCACCGGATGTTGTAATTAATACCGGGCCAGCTGCTCGTGCAGGAAATCCTATCCCAGTACCTGACGCTATGATAGCACCGGATGTTAAAGACTTTGCAACGGTAGATGTACAAGCTAGAGCTAGTACTGTTGGTGGTGATGGAAAAGATATGGGACAATTCGCTGCTAATATCGATTGGACAGGTGAAAATAAAAAGGTTGAAGTTACAACTATAAAAGATAAAGAACCAGAGCCTGATGAATTTATTCCTGTTGAAAAAGAACCAGCGTTTGATCTTGGAAAATTAATGCAACTTGTAAAATATCCTGAAATGGCACGTAAAGCTAATATTGAGGGTACGGTTCACGTAAGAGCACTTGTTGATAAAACAGGTAAAGTTACAAAAGCTTTTGCAGAATATTCGGATAATAAAGCTCTGGATAAAGCAGCAGTTGATGCAGTTATGAGTTATGGATATGCTACTCCTGCTGTTATGAATGGGCAACCTACTAGTTGTTGGATCAGTATTCCAATAGTTTTCAAACTAAAATAGTTTATTATCAATTTATATTATAAACACTTGAACTTAGGTTCAAGTGTTTTTTTTTTGAAATTATACCTAAAATAAATATAAAATAATAAAAAATTGATTAAATATGTTGTATGTTCTATAATTTTGTTTGTATTTTTATAATTATTTATTTTACTAATTATTATAAATATTTATAAGTTTCTAATTAATAGTATTGACTATAAATAATAATAACAATAAATATGATGTATTTTTAAACCCTAATTCTGTCTAACTTTCTATCTTAAATTTTTTAAAAAGTGATAATTTTTTTTGTTATATAATTTTTTTTTCTTTATTTTACAATCTAATTTTGTACAGAAATTTATAAAAATCTGTTTACTGTATTTTTGTAATTAAGAATGGAATTTTGTTGTATCTTATTGGGTTATTAGTACATATTAAATGAGTATAAAAAAACATAGACAACAATATACGAATGTTGTATTTTTGTTACGTAAATTAGATGTTATGTGCTACTTTTAAAAGCAAAGAAATTAGCATAATTGTTTAAAAAATTAAAAATATTAAGCCATAATGTTATTTATTTCTATTTTTGTGTTAGATTTAATTAACTTAATAATAAAGAAAATGAAAAAAATAATTTTAGTTTTTGTTTTGTTAGCCTTAGTGGCTGTAGGATTAGTTGTGTTTAAGACAACTGGTCATTTGTCAAACGTAGATATTGTTTTTATGTTGATTATCCTGATAGTTGTAGGAATAGGACTTGTTTGGTTACTAAAAAAAGTAATCAATGTGACGAAATCGGAAAAGGTAGAAGATGAATTGTCAAAAAGAATTTTAGAAAAGGCTTCTTCGATATCATTCTATCTTTCTCTTTATTTGTGGTTAGTAATTAGTATGATTGGCGACAAAATTTCATTACCTTTTGAGCAAACAATCGGTTGTGGTTTGATAGGAATGGCATTAATCTTTTTTGCGGTTTGGTCTTTTTACAAAATTAAAGGTTTTAAAGATGAATAACCGAATTAAAGAATTTAGAGCAAAGTTCAATTTGACACAAGAAGAGTTGGCAAAAAAGGTTGATGTCCGCCGAGAAACCATTGTTTTTTTAGAAAATAACAAGTACAACCCCTCTTTAAGACTTGCGTATGATATTACTTGTATATTTTCAACGACTATTGAAGACGTGTTTATTTTTGACAAAAAAAGCAGCACATAACACGGGTTTTGCGTCAGACGGGCTGAAGTGTAAACTTGAAGTTTTGTAACACGTACTAGCGTTCGTCTCGGTTTGACAGGACTACGTCCGCCAACCCGCCCGAACGAAAAGCTCGAAACCGTTGTGTGCCATATTAAAAAACTATTATTTAAAAGTAGATATTATGAAAAATATTCTAATGATAATTCCCTGGAAAGGTTTAGAGATGCGAATTATTTGAGACTAAAGAAGAATTAGAAAAGTTCGATCATAAAGTTTCGATAGCGAGTACACATATAGGCAAATGTCCGTGAGTAGAGGAGGCTTTGCTTACTCTGATTTTGATATAAATGAAATTGAAACAAAAAGTGATAAAAAAATGAAATGAGGCAAACAGATATGCTTTATTTTGAGAATTGATGAAATTAAAAACTATAAAGTAAAATATTATGAAAAAACAAACTTTTTTAATTTTAGCGTTATTCATCTTCCTGTTTTGCAATGTGAATGCTTTGCCCGTTCCGGGGAACGAAATTACTACCAATACAGCCACAAGTATTGTCCTCTCCAATGAGGAAGGCAGGATGATTGACCAGCTCATTGCGGCTGGGTATGGGAACATCAGCTTGTATAAGACTTTAATCTTACTTCAAGATTATTCGGGCGGTGTGATTTCCGATGAATTCCTAGAGGTTTTGGCAAACTGCCCCGCAGGCAGCCCTATATTCACCAAAAAGCTGAAAGACTATGCGGGCATATCAAACGGAATCGCCATCAATACGGATGGTACGGTGTTCACCACCAGCATTAAGGGGCGGAACTATTTAGGGCAAACGGGCTATTCCACCCATCCGCCCGATCAGTCTGGCATGGGGCGCGAATTATTTACCTACGCCAACAGTACGGAATATTATATTAATGCCGAAAGCGGCGGTAAGACTTATAAGGTGTTTGCCGTCGGCTGGTCATCAAATCAAGTTCCTACCTTCATGTTGTCCAATGAGGAAGGCGGTCTGATTGACAAGCTCATAGCAGACGGCCACGGCGACGAGAGTCTGTATGAAGTCTTGCAGATTTTGCAGCCCATTTCGGGCGGTGCAATCCCCGCATATTATATGGCCGCGCTTGCCTCCGCTCCTGCCGACTGCGAAGCTAAGACCGCCGAACTGAGCATTTTTTCCTCCATATATAATAATCCTATAGGTATCGGTGCGAATGGAGACCTTATCCTTGCACAGATTCACGGACGCGATTATTATGGGGATGTGGGTTTTTCCACAACCACAGGGAATATCGCAGGAGTTGGAACTGTGCTTTTCACCTCGGCCGACTGCGAAGATGATTTCATTGATGCAGGGACAAATCCCGATTTCGGTGTAACCTATTATTATAAAGCCTTTGCTATTGGGTGGATGTCCGCAGACGCTATCACCGTCTCGGGGACGGCCATGGACGATACCGCGATATTGCGGATAGACAACAAAACGCCCTCCGTGCGGGATAAGACTTGGGACATCAACGTGACCACCGGTACGGTCAAGGCGGGCGTGTCGGCCTCCGACGTGACGCTGACCGGGCTTCCCGCAGGGCTTAACTACACCGCCACCAAAGGCACGGGCAACAATATCGTGATCACGCTTACGGGCGCGGCGACTACCGCTCTGACCGGAGACGCGACGATTACGGCGGTCATCAAGGGCAGCGCTGTCACCGAAACAGATGCACAGGATTCGGAAGGCATAGCGCTCCAGCTGTGGTATATCAGTAAGGGTACAACGATTGTTTTAACCAATGAGGAAGGTGCGTTTATTGACAAGCTGGCAGGGCATGGGGCGAACAGCCTGTATGAAGTGCTGGAGCTTTTGCAGCCTGATTTCAGCGGCGTTATCACCGAACGCTTTATGAAAACGCTGGCATCAAACTCGACCGGAAGCGAAATATTCACGGCTGCTTTGAGCAACTATACAGGGATTAACAATCCTATCGGTATCAACGCAAACGGAACGTTAAGCATCGTGCCGATATATGGACGTGATCATTACGGCAAAACAGGCTATACCACGACCGAAAGCAATATGGCCGGTGTGGGTACTGTGTGGGTAACTGCCGCCGACAGCACTGCGTATTACATCGATGCAGGGTTAAGCATCGATGCATGGTCAAGCGTTATTGATACGACACACTACTATGCCTTTGCCATTGGGTGGATGCCCGACCTCACATCGGTTAGAGACCTAATTAAAAGTGACAATATCATTATTTATCCTAACCCTACAAAGGGGATGGTGTGGTTTGACCTGCAGAATCCTGAACCCATCATCAAAGTTACAGTGTACGATATGAAGGGCAAACAAGTGTTTTGTACGGATAACGTGAAGGAAAATCATATTGATTTATCGGGACTGGAAAGTGGAGTTTACTTATTAGAACTTGAGACTCATAACAAGAAATTGAAACAAAAAGTGATAAAAAAGTGAAATGAGGCACAATAAATTTTATATGGCACAAGGGTTTTAGTGAATAATTGAACATTGCAGCTCGCTCAAACTTTTATGTTCGGGAGAAAGTAAACTACTCAGCAATCTATTACGGCACATACATTCGACTGTTGGTGGTCGTCAGCATAACAAAGTACAACGAATGAAAAGTAAAAAATGGTAGGAATTATAACAAAACAATTCTATGGAAAGTAGATATAGTATATTAAGACCTTTAACAATTGAAGAACAAGAAATATTTGCAATTCAAATGTGCAACTTCTTTTCACCTATGAATTATAGGGAAAACTGTACTTTATTAGAAATTAAAGTAGATGAAAAAACTATTAGACCATTAACTTTTGGCGATTTTCTAAAATATCTAAAAATAAAAACAGGTATTGACTCGTATAAATATATGCGTCATTTAGAAGTACTAATTCAAAAGTTTATTAATAATGGTTTTTTCGTAAGAGCAGGAGATTCTTTTCAGGGTTCTCCTCCAATGAACCATTGTTATTATGCTCAATTTGAATTAACTAAAATTCAAAGCACAAATCTTTTTTGGTTAGGGAGTCTTTTAGGTGAAGAATATCTAATGGGAAAATATAAACCTTTTATTATAAGGTTTGAGGGAGAATATCAAAATGGCAACTCTGGAACTGGCTCTGGAATTTTGATAAATAAAAACACAATATTAACTTGCAGACACAATTTAACAGATTTAGTAAAATACAACTGCTTTTTAGGAGAAACCGAATTAGAAAAAGTTGAACACAAATATCATGAAAAACACGATATAGGGATAGTAAAACTAAAAGATGACATAAATGTTCCGATTTTTCCATATTTTGGACAACCATATGTGTTAGACAATATTCTAACAATGGGATATCCGCCATTGAGAGGAATGAGTGAAGCTCCATTAATTTCACAAAAAGGAGAAATTAATGCATTAAGTAAAGATTGGGGGGATTGTGATTGTATTACAATCTCGTCAATTGTTCGACCAGGGAATAGTGGTGGTCCTGTTATTTCTCATAGAGGTTATATCGTTGGAATTGTAACCCAATATGCGAATTCAGCAGATTCAGTTTCCGCTGATAAAGAAGGTTTTAAAGATAATCATTCAATTCCTTTTTATAATGCTATTGCTTCAACTGGTATTATTCAGATTTTATCTGAACTTGACAACTCTATTTTTATGATATTTGAAAATTATCAATAAAATGCCGAATGCCTAACAAGCGGTCATACGCCATAGGGAGGTGGTGGAATATCAAGTGTTTCAACTTGCATCAAGGTTCGTAACGGTGGTGGTGTTACAGACGAAGTTCCGAATTCTCTACGGCACATACATTCGACTGTTGGTGCACGTTAAAAAGGCAGCAGACTACTAAAAAACGAAGTAATAATTAATAAGAAATTATGGCATCAAGTAAAGAATATTTAGATTTTATTTTAGAACAATTATCCGATTTAGATGACATAAGTTATAGAACAATGATGGGAGAATATATTATGTATTACAGCGGAAAAATTGTTGGTAGGAAATATGATAATGATGCTATTGAAAATATAACTATTAAAAAAATCAATATTAACAAATATACCTGAAAGTGATATTGAATTAGTTAAAATATGAGAAAGAGAAAAAATAAGAACTTTATAAGTGGAGCCAGAACCCACTCTAAAAAACGGGGCGAAAACCGAAAAGCCAAACGAGTAGGAGGAAATATTAAAAAATGAAAAAAATAATGGCGATTTTCGCGACAATGTTTATAACGGCTGTAATTCTAAGCAGTTGTAGTAATTATGGAAAAGAGAAGAACTTTAAAGGTGTACAACTTTTTTATACCTCAACTATTACTGAAACAGAAGCTGATTTACTAGGCAACTATTTAATAAAAAGTGGATTTGCGAATGGAGAAGTAACAGTACAAATCAATAAAAACGGTAATAAATATGAGTTTAGAATGGTTGTTAAAAAAGGTATGGAACAAGATCAGGAATACATAGATGTTGGTAAGTTGTATGCTGCAGAACTTTCATCTAATGTATTTAACGGAGAGCAGGTGGATATTCATTTATGCGATGAAAATCTTAAGACCCTCAGAGTATTACCAATGGATAAAAATAAGAACTTTTATGGCGTAAAACTTTTTTATACGTCAACTATTACTGAAACAGAAGCTGATTTACTAGGCAACTATTTAATAAAAAGTGAGTTTGCGAATGGGGAAGCAAAAACAGTACAAATCAATAAAAACGGTAATACATACGAATTCAAAATGTTTTTTGAAAAAGGTATTGAACAAGATCAGGAATACATAGAGATATGTAAGTTGTTTGCCGCAGAAATTTCATCTAACGTATTTAACGGAGAGCAGGTGAATATTCATTTTTGCGATAAAAATCTTAATACTCTCAAAGTATTACCGATGGATAAATAACTAACCTATATTTGACATGCAAGGCAAAGAGTTAAGAAAAGGACAGATATTAGAACATCAAACGCTAATAAACATTAGTAGTTTGCCAGTAGGTACATACTTTATAAACGTCGTAAGCCAAGAGAACAAAACAAATCAATCTTTTAAAATCATTAAAATTAAATAATTATGAAAAAAATATTTATAATTTGTGCAGTATTATTAATTACTGCAAGCGTATTTTTATCACGACAAGTAGCTGCACAGGCACCTGAAAAATTTAGTTATCAGGCAGTTGTTCGAGATAACAATGATAAACTTTTGGTAAATACTCAAATAGGAGTTAAAATCAGCATTCAATTTCTTTCTGAAATTCCACCTTATTACTTCAATTTTTATACCGAAACACATACACCTACCACGAATGAAAATGGTTTGGTTTCCTTAATAATTGGAGATGGAGTTGTTGAGGAAGGCGTATTTGCTGATATTGACTGGTCAGATGGTGCGTATTACATAAAAACAGAAATTGACCCAAAGGGTGGAACTAATTATACCATTAATGAAAAAACGCAATTACTTAGTGTACCTTATGCTCTATATGCAAAAAATGTTAAAACTTACAAAGTGGGAGACTTTGTATATGGCGGTATTGTTTTTTGGGTTGATGAAACAGGACAACATGGACTTGTATGTGCTAAATATAATCAGAGTTCCGGTGCAAAATGGTATGCCGGAACTAATATAAGAACAATGGCAACAGGAAATGGTCCCAAAGCAGGATTTATGAATACTGCTATAATTATTGCTAGTCAGGGATATGGCGATGGCACTAATTATGTAGCTCGTATATGTAATGAGTTGAAGATAACAGAAGGTGCCCAAATAATAAGCAACACATACGGAGATTGGTATTTGCCTTCATTAGAAGAGTTGAAATTAATGTATGAAAATAAGGCAATAATTAATGCTACCGCTGCGAAACATGGAGGTAGCAGTTTTAGTAGTGTTGGTATCTATTGGAGTAGTACTCAATATGGACCACCAACAGCATGGTGCGTCATGTTTAAAGATGGCTCATCATCAGGCGACTTTAAGGTTTTTAAACACTATGTTCGTGCTGTTCGAGCTTTTTAATAATTTAGTGTTTTAACCATTTAATAAATACGACATAGGATAGTTGCCGAAATTTTTGAAAATGAACGTAAAAAAACAGGCTGATGTCGAAAGCAAAAGAAATGAAAAAAATTAAAATTGGATTATTATTAGGCATTGCTGCTGGAGTTATTGATGTAATTCCAATGGTTATACAAAACCTGACATGGGATGCAAATATATCTGCATTTACTATGTGGATTGTTGTTGGAATTCTAATTGCAACAATTGAGTTAAA
>CAYYIP010000017.1:0-42984 GCA_964472015.1 uncultured Hyphomicrobiales bacterium
GATAAAATGTTACTCTTTTTTTTGTTTTTTATATTTTATATTTTATATTTGTAATCATTTATATATCAAATTGATTTATAAATTATTTTAATAAAATTTTTACAATGGATACTTGTTTTATATTAACAGGTGAGCACTTAGGATATTTAACAGCTTTTTGAATTCTAAAATTATTTAAATATTGTTTTACAAATAATTTTCTATATTTAGGAGAAAAGTATTAAGATTAAAAAACTCTATTTAAAAAAATCCGTAAAAGATGTAAGTGATTAAGAAAACAATAGATAATATGCTCTATAAATATTATAATTTAACAGATGATAAAATCAAGGCAATATAATTAAGGTAAAAATTATGATTTTAAAAAAAAATATGTTATTTTTGTCTTATAATATATTTAATTTTTTTTTATAGGAATAATATATATGAAAAAATTTCTTTTATTTCTTACAATACCTTTGATGGTATGTATTTTAAATTTTTCAACATCATCTAATTTATTTGCTTCTAATTCTTTTGGTTTAATTCCTTATGCAGGGTATGGTTATTATAACATAAAATATAATGCTGAAGGAACATTAAAGTTTTTGGAAGAAGTATTGGATAAAACTAATTCTTCTTTTGATGCAGATGGTAATATGTGGAAAATAGGTGTTCAATTAGATATTCCTCTAGTAAATTCACTTGTTTTTTCGCCTGGTATTGAATATCAACAAAATAGTTATAAAAAACGTTTACAAGTAACTACATTTGCGGCAAAAATAGAATCGGCTGATGTTACTGAACAATTTTTTAATATTCCTCTTATCCTTAATTACTATTTGCAAAAAAATAGAGAAGGATTTTTTATTGGTGTTGGCCCGAAATTAGCTTTTAATCTTTCTGATGAAGAGAAGACTTTTTCAAAAAAATCTATGGTAATATTAGCTGCTGCTAATGCTGGGTATCAATTACCAAGTGGTTTCCGTTTTGCAGCTTTTGCAGATTTAGCACTTACGGATATGGCAGATTTAGACAATATAAATATAAAAAATATTTGTGCAGGTGTTATAGTTGGATTTAGATTATAAATTGAACTTTATTGTACATTATTGTATGAAATGTAATACATATACTTCTTTATATTATGTAATATGAAAGAATAAAAAAAATTTGTTAATGTTATCGAGAAGAATGGATGTTTATTCTATTCTTCTTTTTTTATAAAAATATGTAATTATATTTAATTTTTTGTATTCTAATAAAATATTTATTATTTTTATAAACAAAATAAAATAGTATTTTAAATAATTTTAAATATTATTTAATTTTTATATTAATTTTTATAGGAACATTTATATGAAAAAATTTCTTTTAATATTTTCAATACCTTTAATGGTATATATTTTAATTTTTTCAACTTCATCCAATTTATTTGCTTCTAATTCTTTTGGTTTAATTCCTTATGCAGGTTATGGTTATTATAACATAAAATATACTGCTGAAGGTGAACTAAAATTTTTAGAGGATGTTGTAGATGAGCAATTTACTGATAATTTTGATGCAGATGGTAATATTTGGAAAGTAGGTGTTCAATTAGAGATTCCAATAGTTAGTTCACTTGTATTTTCACCTGGTGTTGAATATCAACAAAATAGTTATAAAAAACGTTTAGTATTGACAATGTTAGATGTTGCAAATGCAAAAATTGAATCTGACGAAGTTAAGGAGCTATTTTTAAATATTCCTCTTATGCTTAATTTTTATTTGCAAGAAAAAAATGAAGGACTTTTCATTGGTATTGGCCCGAAATTAGCTTTTAATTTTTCCGATGAAGATAAAACAATTTCAAAAAATTCTATGGTGGTTCTAGCTGCAGCTAATGTTGGGTATCAATTACCAATGGGGTTACGTATCGCAGCTTTTGCAGATTTATCTCTTACAGATATGACAGATTTGAAAAATATAGACGTAAAAAATATTTGTGCAGGTGTTATAGTTGGGTTTAGATTATAAATTTTTAACTAAAATTATATTTGTTTATATAATATATTTTCTATTTTATAATATATTAATTATTCATAAAATATATTAATTTATCATAGAAGAATAGACATAATTAGTCTATTCTTCTTTATTATAATAAATATGCAAATATGAATAAATATGCAAATCAATATATAATTATTCTTAATTTAAATTTAGTTATTAGAATAGTATATTGATTTTTCGAATTTAAATAATTATAAACTTGTTTTTAATAATAAATAATTTATAATATGATTAACAATAACAATATTATTGATAATAACAATAATAAAAAAATTAATTCAATTTCAAATAAACATTTATTACAAGATTGGATATTAGCAACTCGTCCTTGGTCTTTTCCTGCTTCTATTATTCCTCTTCTTGTTAGTTTATTTTATGTTTTTTTTATTTCAAGTAAAATTGACGGTATAGTTTATGAAGAAATAAATTTGTTAAATGGATTACTAGTTATGGTTTCAGTTATTTTGTTTCATTCATCTGCTAATCTTATAAGTGATTATAATGATTTTTTTAAAGGTGTAGATAGAAAGGATACTTATGGTTCGAAGATATTAACAGATGGTCTATTTTTTCCTATTAGTATTTTAAAATTTGGATTTTTATTATTTATAGTTGCTTCTATAATTGGTTTTTATGTATTATTTACTTCAAAATCTCAATTAGCATTATTTATTTTAGGTATTATTGCTGCTATCAATGTTATTTTTTATTATAAATTTAAATTTAAAGCCTTTGGTGAGTTATCAATTTTTATTTCTTTTGCAATTTTACCAACTATTACAATGAGTTATGTTTTATTGAATACATTTAATTTGCATTTACTTTTAATAAGTATTCCTATAGGTTTAATAACAACCGCTATACTTTTTGCAAATAATGTACGTGATATTTATACCGATAAACGAGCCGGAATAATTACTATTGCTATGTTACTTGGACTAAAAAAGTCACAAAATTTATATACTATTTTGATTTTAATTCCTTTTATTACAATAATTTTATTTGTAATATTTGATATACTACCTTTAACATCACTTTTATTTTTATTAGTGTTTCCTATTTCATTAAAAAATTTAAATATGATGAGAAAAGTAGTTTCTAATGGCGTTGAATCTATTGCTACATTAGATGTTATGACTGCTAAATTACAACTTATATCAGGTTTTATTTTAATACTTTCTCTTATTTTTGCTATTATAATTTAAATTTTAATAATATTTATAAATAAAATAATAATTATAAAAAAAATTAATTTAGGTTATGAAAACTACTATTATATCTCTTATTATAGCTGCTTTTTTATGGTTTTTAATGTTTTCCCCTTTGACTTCCTCTTTATTTAATTTTTGGGTTCTTATGTCCTTTTCGGGTATTATTCTTATTTTACTTAGTTTGTTTTTTAATAAAGGTTTTTATAATAATATTCATTTTAATTTAAAAGCGGTTGTTTATGGTATATTATCAGCAATTATATTGTGGTTTATTTTTTGGATTGGTAATGAAATATCAAGTTTAATTTTTAGTTTTACTAGTAAGCAAGTTAATTTAATCTATGATATAAAGACAGGTAGTAATCCTGTATTTTTGATATTTTTATTAGTTTTTATTATTGCACCTGCTGAAGAAATATTTTGGCGTGGTTTTATACAAAATAAATTTAGTGAGCGTTGGAATTCTAATGTTGGATTTATTTTAACAACATTTTTTTATGCTATAATTCATATCTTTTCTCTTAATTTTATTTTGATTATGGCAGCTTTAGTTGCAGGTATATTTTGGGGTCTTATGTATAAATATAATTCGAAAAATCTTTTACCTTTGATTATTTCACATTCAGTTTGGGATGTCTTAGTTTTTATAATTTTTCCTATATATTAATTTATTAAGTAATATAATTAAATAAAGAATTAAAGCAATAAATAATCTTAAAAAATAAAAAAAAATAAAAAAAAATAAAAAAATGAAAGCAACAATTGTTACAATAGGTGATGAAATTTTAATTGGTCAAATTTGTGATACAAATTCTCAATTTATCTCAAATAAATTAACATTATTAGGTATAGAAGTTATTAATATTTTTTCTATTGCGGATCAAGCTCTTGCTATAAAAGAAACTATTGAAATGGCAATGCAAAAATCCGATATAGTAATTGTTACGGGCGGTTTGGGGCCAACAAAAGATGATATAACAAAAAAAGTTTTAGCAGATTATTTTGGTTCTAATTTAGTTTTAAATCTTCAAGTTAGTGAACAGATCAAAAAAATGTGTTATTTAAGAGGCGTTGAACCTAATGAACTAAATAAGCAACAAGCACTATTACCCGATAATTGTGTTGTGTTATCAAATGAAAAAGGTACTGCTTCCGGTATGTGGTTTAACAAAAATAATAAAATTTTGATTTCTTTGCCAGGTGTTCCTTTTGAAATGATACATTTAATGGAAACACAAGTTATTTCTAAATTAAAATCTATAGCAAAGAATTTATTGTTTGATTATAGATTACTTACAGTTTATGGAGTGCCTGAGTCAGCTTTATCTATATTTTTATCAGAATGGGAAAATAATTTAGAATCTTATTATATTGATAATGATAATTTAATGCAACTTGCTTATTTACCATCGACTACTATGATAAAACTTAGAATTACTGCCAAAGGTTCTGCAGTTAATTATCTCGATTTTGAATTTGAAAAATTACAATTGTTATTAAAACGATATAAAAATATAAATAATAAAGATAAAGAATTGCCACCTAAATTTTTATTTACTACTGGTTCTAATGACAATATAGAAACTTTATTTGCTAATGTTCTAAATAAAACAAACGCAACTGTATGTACAGCTGAAAGTTGTACCGGTGGTTATATTGCTCATCTTATAACATCTATTCCGGGTAGTTCTAAATATTTTAAAGGTTCAATAATTGCCTATTCCAATGTAATAAAAAATGAAATACTTAATATCCCAAATAAAATAATAGATACTTATGGTGCAGTAAGTGAACAAGTTGTTAGACTTATGGCAGAAAATGTAAAAAAAATTATGAAAACTGATTATAGTATTGCAACATCTGGAATTGCAGGCCCAGATGGGGGCAGTGAACAAAAACCTGTAGGAACAGTTTGGATCGCAGTGGCAACACCTAACGGTATTTTTTCGTCAAAATATAATTTTTCTGCAACACGTGAACGTGTTATTGGTAAATCTGCAATAGAAGCTATGAAAATGCTTTTGGAACATTTTTAAATATTTTATTTTAAATATTTACTTTTATATTTTATTTAAAATACTTATTAAAAAATACAATAAAAATTAATATAATTTTATAATTTCTTCTGCCGCAAGCTTTGCACTTAAAGCAGCACCCTCTATTGTTGCAGGTAATTTTGTGTTAGTCCAAGTTCCTGCAAGGAATAAATTAGAAATATTTGTTTTTGTACTATTTCTTAATTTATTATTTTTATTATTTATTAGTATAGTAGCTTTTTTATCTCTTAATATTCGATAAGAACAAATCGCTGCTTTTTTTGTTTCAGGAATTAATAAATTTAATTCTTCTAATATAATTTTTATCAGTTCATTATTAGATAAATTTTCTAATTCTTTTGATGCAGCACTTATTGTTATTGCTAATAACTGTTTATTGTTATCAATTATTTTTTTATTGAATACCCACTGAATATTAGTATCAATAGCACAAAAAAATTCTTTATTCATTACTATTTTATCAAATAGTAAATAAATTGAAATTATTGTTGAATAATCAAAATAGTTATTTATAATACTAGGAATTAATTTATATATTTCATTATTTGGTATAGTAGAAATTATATAATCAGCCTTTATTATGTGTCTATCGTTAAGCATTATACCATAACATTTATTTTGTTCTGCTAATAATTCTATTACTTTTTTTCCTAAAATTAATTTACTATTGTTTTTTTCTAAATTTTTTGAAAAATTAGAAAAAATATTATTAAAATTAGTTGTTGAAAATACTAGGTTTTTCTCTTTATCCTTTCCAAATATAAATTTATCTAATACTGTTAAAAATAAATTAGTAGATGAGTTTTCTATATTAGTATTTAAAGTTGCTAATACTATTGGTTCCCAAAAATATTTAATACAATTTTTACTTTGTTTTTTCTGTTGTAAAAATTCTAATATAGAAATATCATTTTCATAATAATTATTTTTTGAAAATACTACTTTTCTTATGTTTATTTTATCTTTAATAGAAAGCGATTTTAAATTAAATAATCCAAATAAAGTTCCTATCTTTCCCGGCAATACATTACAATTAAATATGAAATTTTCTGTATTTTTGTTTATAAATTCTATCTTTAAGGACTTATTATACTTAAATAAATTACTCGAGCCTAACCATTTTATTAATTGAAAAAAATTTGTATATAATCCTGCAAAAATATGCTGTCCATTATCTATTTCTAAACCTATAGTTTTATCGTAAAAAGAAAAACATCTACCACCAATATGTTGCTTAGATTCTATGACAGTTACTTTAAATCCATTTTCTATTAAAAACATTGCAGAAGAGATTCCCGCAATTCCTGCACCTATAATAATAACTTCTTTCATTTAGTTTAATAATTTTTTTAATTTTAAATATAATTATTGATTTTATACAAAATACAATAATGCAATATAATATTTAATTGAAATATAAATTATATCATATATAAAATTAAATAATTAATAACATCTTATATTATTTGTATTAAAATTTTTATTTGGCTTAGTTTTTGCTATTTATATTTAAATTGTAAATTAAAAAAGATATGAAACTAAAGCCTAATAATACAGTTATACAAAATAATGCTGCTATACAAAAAAATATACAATCAACTTCTATATTAGAAAATATTATAGATGGTTTCCTTTTATATTGTCAAAAAGAAAAAAGGTTTTCAGACAATACTATTGTAACATATTCAATTGCACTTTCTCAACTTTGTTCTTATTTTCTTAATGAATATAATGAAATTCCAAGTATAAATTCTATAACTATCAATATGCTAAGACCTTTTCTTGGTTGGTTAGATGATCAAGGTATTTCTCGTAACTCTTTAAGACTTAAAGTTTCAGCTATCAAATCCTTTTTTAAATATTGTTATAAAAAAGAAATTACTTCTAAAAATGTAGCCGCTAATATTATTGTTCCAAAACGAGAGAAAAAAATACCATCATATTTATTGGAAGATGAAGTTGATGTTTTAATTTCAAAAGTAGGAAATAAAACTTATAAAAATAACAGTAAGTTAATAAATGAATTTGATAAAGCACGTAATACTGCACTAATAGAATTACTATATAGTAGTGGCTTAAGAATTAGTGAAGCACTCAGTATAAAATTTAATGATATTAACTTTGAAACAAATGTAGTTAAGGTTTTAGGTAAAGGAAATAAACAAAGAATAACACCTATTGGCGTAAAAGCTATTGATGCTATAAATAATTATCTAAATCTTAGAAAGCGAATTCCAACTAATTTGAAAGAAATCTTTATTACGAATAAAGGTACAAAATATACTGCTAATGCAGCGTGGCGAATGATAAATAAGAATATGCAAGATGTAACACAAGCAAAACAAAAAAGTCCTCATATTTTAAGACATTCTTGTGCAACTCATTTGCTAAATGCAGGGGCAGAACTTCTTGCAGTTAGTGAAATTTTAGGACACAGTTCAATATCTACAACTCAAATTTATACGCATGTATCTACTGCAAGACTAAAACAAGTGTATAAACAAGCACATCCCAAAGCATAAATATTTATAATTACTTTATTAATAAATTATTAATTATTACTAATAAAAATTTAATAATATATTTTTTATAAGTTTATGTAAAATATATTTTGTCTTTTGAAAAAAAAATAGTATTTTTGTAATTCTATAATCTTGAATAAAAAATATTAAAAATATTAAAAAAATATTTAAAGAATAATAAAATAAAGTGGAGATAAATATAATGCAAACAGTTGATCAAGTCAACGCAATGTTAAGTGAACGAGCACTTGGTTTTCGTAAAGAAAAAGACGGTGAGGCATATTGCGAAATCCCTGATTTTAAATCTGGTGATATGTTAAATGTAGCAGTTCGCGTTGTAGAAGGTGAAAAAGAACGTATTCAAAACTTTAGAGGTATTGTAATAGGTAGACGAGGTGCTGGCGTTAATGAAACTTTTAGAATTAGAAAGATTTCAAATGGAGTTGGCGTAGAAAGAGTTTTTCCTTTATACTCACCAATGCTTCAAAGTATTACTATGATTAAAGAAGGACGTTCTCGTCGAGCAAAACTTTATTATTTACGTGGAATGTCAGACAAGAAAATTAGACAAAAAATTAGCAAAAATGTAAAGTAAAACTTTTATAATTATATAAAATTTATATAAAGAAATACATTTCTTTATAACTATTTATTTTTTGGTATTTTCATAAAAGTGCATAATTATATTGCACTTTTTTTTTATCCTATTTATCTTTTATAATATATTTTTAAAAGTTATTATATCTTTAAGAAGTATCTTTTTTTTATTAAATATTATGAGTTATGAAGACAATATCTTATGAATATTTTGATTGTGTTATATGTTTAGATGCTGAACTTCCTGATATAAATGTTTTTGAACAATTAAAAAATATTCCTATTTTTGCCGCAGATGGTGCAGTATTTAAATTATATGAGCTTGGAGTTGAAACTAGTAAAATAATTGGGGACTTAGATACATTTGATAAATCTTTGAATAAGAATAAAATTACAAAATCAAAAATAATACGTATTAGTGAACAAGATACAAATGATTTTGAGAAAGTTTTAAAGTATGTAATAGAAAACAATTATAAAAATTGTTTGATACTCGGAATAAATGGTGGTGAATATGAACATTCATTAAATAATTGGAGTGTTTTTATAAAATATAATAAGAAACTTAATTTATGTCTATATACAGAAAATAGATACGGAATAACTATTGATAGTGATACTAAGATAAAATTAGAATTAAATGAAAAAGTTTCTTTAATTCCACAACCGGAAGCTATAATTACTACTAAAAATTTACGTTGGAATTTAAATAATGAAATGCTAAGTTTAGGAATACGCGAAGGTGCAAGAAATTATTGTATTGAAGCCAATCAAGAAGTTATTATTTTAGTTCATAAAGGTGAGTTATGTATGTTTTTTGATGCAAGACTACCGAAAGCACCAGTTCCAGTTATTATATAGTTGTATTTTATATTATTTTTTTATTATTATAATATAATTTTAATTCTTAAATATAAATAAATTTGAAAGGTTTATAAATGAAAAAGTATATATTTTTAATATTTGGAATAATATTTTTTATACATTCTATAAGTTTTAGTACTTTTTGTCTATCAAAGTCCAAGAATACTGATAAAGATACTGTTTTTGCAAAAATAAAATCTATTTATAAAAATGCGCAGTCTATTTATATAGAATTTTCTGACAATGTAACACCTAATAAATATTATAAATTAAAAACAATGAAAGGTAATAAATATAGTCTTATTGGCAATAATCGACAAATTTTTTGTGATGGTAAAACATTATGGAATTATAATGCTATAGATAAAAATGTTATTATTTCTAATTTTGATGGAGATATGACTAGTTTTACATTAGATTGTTTTTTCTTTAAGGTACTTCCGAATTTAATACCAACCTATTTGACAACAAAAAATAAAAATTATATTCTTGAATTACAAAATAATAATAATTTTTTTGATATAAAAACTGTTAAGCTTATTTTATCAAAAGACTTAAAAACTATAAAAAATATAGAAGTTAATAGTAATAACGGCAGTTTTTTTTGGCATATAAAAAAAATAAATACAAAAATAAAATTCAAAGCAAAAGAATTTGAATTTGTTATCCCCAAAAATACAGAGATTATTGATTATAGGTAATATATATTTATTATACTTAATATATTCAAATAAATATATTCAAACAAATTAATTGTTGATTTATATTTTTTTTGTATTTTTGTAAATTAAACAGTTATTAATATGTATAATTAAATAAAAGCAATAAGAATTTAATAAACGTATGAAAAAAAAATATCTTAAACTGAGTTTACTAGTTGTTTTAGGCGTTTTTATTGGATTGTTAATATATCCATTAGTTAGTGCAGATAATATATATCAACAATTAGAAAAATATAAATATGTTTTTGGCAATGCAATAAAAGAATATGTTGATGAAGTTGATTCTAGTGTATTAACCGAATCAGCAATAAAAGGTATGCTAAATGAATTAGATCCTCATTCAGTTTATATTACTGCTAAAGAAATGGAAGCAGTTGATGAAGATATGCAAGGTAGTTTTGAAGGCATAGGAGTTCAATTTAGTATGCTAAATGATACAATAACCGTTATTGCACCAATAAAGGGCGGGCCGAGTGAAAAATTAGGTATCATAAGTGGTGATAAAATAGTTGAAATTAATGGAAAAAAAGCAATTGGAATTTCACAAGATACAGTTCCTAAACTATTAAAAGGTGCCAAAGGAACAATAGTAAGATTAGGTATATATAGATATGGTGAAAAAGAATTATTGTATTTTGATGTAGTCCGTGATAAAATTCCTTTACATACTGTTGATGCATATTATATGTATGATAATAGTGATATCGGTGTTATCCAAGTCAATAGATTTGCACAAACAACTTATCAAGAGTTAATGAATGCAGTTCGTGAGTTAAAAAATAAAAATATGAAAAAATTGATATTGGATCTGCGTGGTAATCCGGGTGGTTATTTAAATCAAGCATTTTTAATGGCTGATGAATTTTTGAAAGGAGATACTATTGTTTATACTAAAGCACGTAGAGAAGAAAATAATGAAGTATTTACTGCAAGAACAGGACAAGAATTAGAAGATATTCCGCTTATTATATTAATAAACGCAGGCTCTGCATCTGCAAGTGAAATTGTTTCAGGTGCAGTACAAGATATGGATAGAGGGTTAATAGTAGGAACAAGTTCTTTTGGAAAAGGACTTGTACAACGACAATTTAAAATACCAGATGGTTCAGCATTTAGATTGACAATAGCAAGATATTATACTGCGTCAGGAAGATGTATACAACGTCCATATAAAGATAAAGCAAATTATCGTAATCTTGTTGGTAGATTAGAGTTAGAAGAAGGATTAAATCTGGAACATGCACTTGATAAAATAAAAAAAGAGGAAGCTAATAAAAAACAAAAATCAAAAAAAGAAAATAAAAATAACAACGATACTACTGACAAAAGAATTGATTTAGATTCTATTGAGTTATTTTATACAAGATCAGGACGACCAGTACTTGGAGGAGGTGGTATAACACCTGATTATATAGTAAAAAGTGATACAGTTACTATGTTAACAGTTAATATAAGACGTAAAAATGTATATAATGAATTTATTAATTCTGAATTTAAAAATAAAAAACATATAAAAGATAAATATAATGGTGATTTTGAAAAATTTAATAAAGAATTTGAAATCACTGATGCAATGATAAAAAAATTAAGACAACTTGCTGAAAATAAAGGAGTAGTTTGGGATGAAGAAAGAGCAAAGATAGATGAACCTTATTGGAAATTATCTCTAAAAGCTTTAATAGCGAGAATTATATGGGATAATAATTGCGAAGCTAAAATTATATCACAAATTGATAGACAATTGAAAACTGCTACAACATTATTTCCTATTGCAGAAAAAATTAGAAATCAAAAGGTAAAAAGTAAATAAATTATAAAATTTATTAAAATAAAAAAATGTTTTAAAGGAGAAAAACTTAAATGAAACTAAACAAAATTATATTAATAGGATTAGTGTTATTACTAACTAATAATAACACTAAAATATTAGCAGATGATTATGTTGTTTGGGATAAAAATATTGGTATTTATACAGGATTAAATATTAATATGCATCAACCAAATTTTGCACTTGACGGTAGTATTCCGCTTCCATTTGAAACAAATAAAAGTTCTTTAACTGGTTTTTTAGGATTAGAATTTAATGCTCCAATTATTGATATAATGTCAATAACAGGCCGAATTAATTATAATGTTGCAAGTGTTAAGGAATTAGAAGGTCGTTGCCCTGAATTTTTTTCTACCTTAGATATTTATCTTGATTATGTTGATATAAATCCATCAATTAAACTTTATAATATATTTCCTTCTTATTTTAGACGTCTTTATTTTACCGGTGGAATTAATATTGGTGTTCCTATTAAAAATGAATATGAACTTACTCAAAAGTATTGGTTTGATAGTTCTATTGTGCGAGATTATAATCCTTCGGGGGAATTACCAGATGTATCAACTAGAATGGCTTTAAATTTAGGTATTGGTTATATTATTAATTTATCCGATAATTTATATTTAATGCCAGAGTTATCTTATCAAATGCCTTTTAGTAAAGTTTCATCTAATAAGGAATGGGATAGTTGGACTGTTCCTCAATTAAGATTAGGTGTATCTCTTACTTATGATTTTTTTAGTGGAAATAAAGAAACTAGTAAAAAAGTAGATGAAGAAAAACCTTTCTTTGTTGAAATGGAAAATATAAATTATTATAATAAAATGGGCGAGAAACAAGATGCAAACAATATTGTGCTTGAAGAAATCGAATATGGCGAATTATTTCCACTAGTACCTTATATATTCTATGAAAAAAATGAAACTGAGATTGCTAATGAATATAGAAGTGAAAATCATAATCTTGCAGGAGTTATAAATGACGATATTTCTAATATTCTGCCTAATGAAGCAATAGAAATTAATTATAGAACTGTAGATATTGTTGGTAAACGTTTAGAAAAAAACAAAGATGCAATAGTAACTTTAACAGGTACAGTTGATGGCAAAACAGAAACATCAATTGATATTTCTAAAGGTCGTGCAGAATCTATTAAAAGATATATTTTGAATAATTATAATGTAGAGGAAGAACGTGTTAAGGTAGAGGCATCGATGCTTCCTAAAAAACCATCAGCTCAAAATGTTGAAGACGGTATAGAAGAAAATAGACGAGTTGAAATATCGTCTAATTCTAAAGATATACTAGAACCTATATTTATAAAAGGTGAAAGACAACGTATTGCTACGCCAGAAGTAGTTGAATTTGTACCTATGGTCGTTGCTGATTCTGTTACTTTATGGACGCTTGAAATTATGCAAACTGATAGAATTATTAAAACTATTAGTGGAGTAAAGGTTGAACCCGTTAGATGGCATATTGCTACTAATGAATTAGTTGCAAGTCAAATACCTGTTGATTATGTATATACTATATTTTATAATGATGAATCAACAAAAACAACAGGTTCAATACCTGTAGAATTTATTACGTTTTCTAAAAAGAAAACAATTGAACAAGCTGATAAATCTATAAATAAATATTCTTTGATACTATTTGAATTTGATAAATATGATATATCTGATGAAAATGCACAAATTATTGATAAATATGTTATACCAAATATAAAATATAAATCTAATATTGAAATTTTTGGTTTTACAGATAGAATAGGGAATAGTAATTATAATAAAAAATTAGCAAAGTCAAGAGCGGAAGCCGTTAAAAATTATATACTTACAAAAAATAAAAATGTAAATATTAAAACTTATGGTGTAGATGCAGCAGATGCACCTTTTGATAATAATAGTGCTATAGGTAGACAGTTATCTAGAACTGTGCAAATATTCCTTATTACACCAAAAGAATAATATAAATTTAATTAAAGTTACAAGAAGAGAGATTATTTTATTAGCTCTCTTCTTTTTTATTTTTATGTAAATTAATATAACAACTAAATAATATAACAATATATATTTTTTGTATCAATAAATTTGTTTTTTGTTTTAAAATTTAATAATATATTCTATTATATTAAATTCTATTTTTCTAAAATAATTATATGTACGTATTAAAGTTTGGTGGTTCTTCCGTAGCAAATAGTAAATGTATACTTAATGTTCTAAATATATTAAGTAAACGAAAACAAGAGAAAATTTTACTTGTTTTATCTGCTTGTCAAGATATAACTAATAAATTGGAAAAAATTGCAGAACAAGTTTTACAAAATAATGATGAAGTTTGTAAAACTATTTGTAATGAAATAAAACAAATACATTTAGATATAATTCAGGAAACAATAACTAATAATCTGAATAATAACTATATAATACAAGCAAATAATGCAGTAATTGACTTATGTGCAGAATTAGAAAACTTACTTGTTGGCGTTTCATTATTACATGAATTAACTCCACAAGTAATGGATAAAATATATTCTTTTGGCGAACGACTTTCTACTACTGTTTTTTATTATATTGCTTTAGAAAAAGGAATAAATATCAAATGGGAAGATGCTAGAAAATTTATACGTACTGATGATAATTTTTTATGTGCTAATGTATTAGAAGAACCAGTAAAAATACAATGTAAAACAATAAAAGACAATTTTAATAATTATGATGTTATAGTAACACAAGGATTTATTGGTAGTGATTTATTGAATAGGACTACTACTTTAGGACGCGGTGGGTCTGATTTAACTGCTGCTATATTTGGAATGGCTTTGCAAGCTGAATGTATTGAAATTTGGACAGATGTTAATGGCATATTGTCAGCAGATCCAAAATTAATCCCTGAAGCTATATCTATAAAGGAAATGCAATATTCTGAAATAAAAGAATTATCGTTTTGGGGCGCAAAAGTTTTACATCCTAAAACTATTTTGCCAGCTATAAAAAATAATATAAAGGTTAAGGTACTTAATTCATTAAATCCTAATAATGAAGGAACAATTATTAAAGCAGAAATTACTGCTGAAAATACAGAAGTACATTCTATTATTTCAAAACAAAATTGTTCTTTTGTTGAATTTAATATTGATGAAACAATAAAATATATAGATGTACTTGAATTAGTATTAAAATATATTGATGAAAAGAAAATTAAATTACTTTATAGTACTTATTCTAATCAATCTATTAAATTAATTATAGATAATAATAAAATTAATGAATTAGAATTAAATAGTTTATTAAATTCTTTATCAAATAATAAGAATATTAATAATAGAATAATAGTCAAAAATAATGTTGATATTATTTGCATTGCAGGTCAAAATTTTATGTCAAATATTAATCATTTCAATGATATTATATATAATATAAATGAATGTTTTTATGATGATACAGAATTTTTAGGAATGTATATTATTTCTTCTAGTGCAACATTATTTATTATAAAAACGGAACAAATAAATTCTATCATAAAAAATATTCATAAACGACTATTTAATTATAATTAAAATAAATTAAAATAAATTTTTAAAAGTATTATACATTATAAAAAAATAACAGTGATAAATATATATCACTGTTATTTTATTTATTTATTTAATATTATTGTTTACAATTTATTATTATTATTATTCTATTATTTTTTATTTTTTTGTTCTTTTAATGAATTACGTTCCCAAAATATTCCGTCTTTGTATCCTTGTATTTCTTTATTTTTTTCTGCCTGCATTAATCTTTTTACAGCATACATACAATATAATTCATTAATTTCAATTCCACAATAATTACGTTCTAATTTTTTTGCTACTACACTTGTTGTTCCACTTCCTAAAAAAGGATCTAATATAATATCATTTTTTTTAGATGACGCTAAAATTAGTTTAGCTATCAATTTTTCTGGCTTTTGTGTAGGATGATCTGTATTTTCAGCCATAGACCAAAACGGAATAGTTATATCATCCCAAAAATTAGATGGATAAGTAATTCTAAAATTACCTTCTTTTGTATTTTCCCAATCTTTTGGTATTCCATCAATTTTATAAGGGGCTAATACCTTCCTTCTAACTTTTACTGCATCCACATTAAAATAATAATTATTCGGGTCTTTTACTGCAAACCAAATGTCTTCCATTCCATTCTTCCAATTCTTTTTTGCACCTCGTCCTTTTTCACGTTGCCAAGTAATTCTATTAATAATAGTAAGTTCTGTTTCAATAATTCGTTGTAAAGATGAGGTACATCGCCAATCACCACACATATATAAACTACCATTATTTTTTAATTTTTTACATAGTAAAGGGAACCAACTATTTAAAAAAATATTATAATTATTTTCATTTATAGCTTTAAATTTTAATCCATTATAATTTTTTGATAAATTATAAGGTGGGTCAACTATAATTAAATTAGCAAAATTATCAGGTATTTTTTCTAATACATCTATTATATCACCATTAATTATATTATTTTTAAAATCAAAATCTTTATTTATTTTATTAATATCAATTATTTTATTTTTTAGACTTTCTTTTTCATTTTCAAGAATTTCTAACGTTTTATTTCTATTAGTTTTCTTTTTTACATTTTCCATAATTTTATATTTCCCATAATTATAGAATATGTAATAAATTGTTATTTAATAAAAACAATTTATTTATTATTATTTATATATACTTATTTACATTAAAACATATGTATCTATTCTAAAACGGGTGGTTTTGTTTTTTCGGGTGTTGAAAAATCTAAAACTGGTATTAATGGTTTTTCTTCTGCTTTCTTCTTTTTTTCTCTTCTTTTTGTATATAATTTTTGGTCTTTTAAAGCATTTGTATCTGGTTGAGATGGATTTAATTTTCGATAATTAGCATTTATATTATCCACTGGAATTTCTTCGTTGTCATTTTCTAAAGGTCTTACATTAGATATACCTTGTTTTGTAAGCTTTATATTTCTAACCATACTGCCCGGGGCACCTAAATTTGGTAATAATGTATCATTTTTATAAAATTTTATATTACCAACATTAGACATACTTAAAATCATAAAATCTGCCGCACTCCATCTTTTTGTTTCATCTTTTATCATTATTAAATCTTCACATTCTTTCCCATCAATATCTATTTTTACCCAAGCAGTATCAATACAATATGCTTCTAAAATTAAACTATCTTTTTTAGAAGTTAAAACTAAAATATCATTTTCTTTTGTTTTTATAGAATCATTATAAAATTCTACTTCATCATAAGCATCGTTTTTTCCATAAAAAAATATAAAATATATAGTTGCTATTAGTAATGAGCCCATAATTGCATATATAAGATAAATTTGTGCTTTTTTACTAAGCTGTTTATTATAAATTTTTTGTTTAGATGTTTTAGATTTTACACTGGTATTTATTTCAATAGTTTCTTTTTTATTATTTTGATTTATATTAGATTTATTGTCAATGTAATTTTTTTTGTAAGTATCTAGTTTATTTATACTTTTATTGTTTGTTTTTTCTTTTTGCTCGTTTTCTCCATCTTCTGTAACATCATTTATAACAGAAATTTGTTCAATACTACTAATATCTTCTAGTTCTTTATTATTTGATATACTTATATTTTTATCATAGTTATCAATAATATTAGTATCTGATTCTTTAATTACTTCAAATCCTTCAATATCATCATTAGTATCATAATCATTAATTGTATCGTCAATATAAATAATATTTGTTTTATCAGTATCTATATCATTAATATCATCATTAACATTATCATTAATATTAGTAGTGTTGCTATTATTATTTAGTTTAGTTTTTTCTTTTTTTAATTCCTTTTCTTTTTTTAATGTATTATTTTTTAATGCATCATTATAGAAGTCTTCCAAAGTTTTTTTGAAGGCATTAATATATGGAGTTGGTAGCTCATGCTCTTTTCCTTCCTCTATTGCTCTTATTACGTGCGCACGGATGTTTGTATATGTATCTACTTCATCTATACTTAATCCTAATTTAATACGTTTACTTTTTAAATCACTATTATCCATATTTTTTGTCTCCATATAGAGAGCCTTATTATATTGTAAACTTTTTTTATAGTTAATTTATTTTTTGTAATTTTGTAGTCTATTATTACTCTTTTTGTAAATTAAAGTAATTTTTTTGATATATTATAATTAATATATATAACATTAATATATTATCAAAAATCATACCGTTTTTATTTTTATATTAACAAGAAATGAATAAGAAAAAGAATAAATTTAAAACAAATTATAAAATATTAATATTCTTGTTATTTAATTTATTTTTAAATGTCAAACTTTATGCAAATGATTTAAATGAAAATATATTTAATTTATTTAATATAAATAATTCTTTTCAATTAATTGATACTTTAAAAGTTAAAGATTTCAGTTTTAATAATATTTTTTCATCTAGTGCTAATACAATTTTTACAGTTGTTCATAATAGTAATCATAATATTGATATTGATAATAATACTGATGCTGATGCTGATACTGATACTGATACTGGTAATTCTACTATTGATACTAATGAATCAAAATATATTTCTCCTGAAAGTTTTTTATATGCAGATACTAGACGTTATATTCTTACAGGTGGTACTCCTTTAAAAATTACTCGAATAAAACCTGTTGAATTTTCTATTTTTGCTGGTTTATTTACAGGAATATTAATTTTACAACACGAGTTGCAAATGAATACTATTTGGAAGGAACATTCTAGCAAATTTCGAATTATAGAAGATGCAAAATATAGTATTTATATTGATAAACCAGGTCATGCTTACGGTTCTTATATTATATCTTATATTTTTCGTGAGGCCTTAGTATCTTCTGGTTTTAGTTGGAATTCGTCAAATAATATAGGTGCTGCTTTAGGATTAGGTTATTCTACATATATAGAAATATTAGATGGTTTTGGTGAAAATTGGGGGTTTAGCCCTTCTGATTGGTATGCTGATTTAGTAGGTGCAGCTTTTTTTGCTGCACAAAATTATGTTCCTTTTTTACAAAATTTTTCACCTAAGTTTATGTATTTCCCTGCCGAATGGTTTGGACATACTTCACGAATTCCTCATGATCTTATGAATGATGATTATGCTTCTCAAACCTTTTTTTTATCAATAAATGTATATAATTTGTTGCCCGAAAAAATTAAGAAATATTATCCCGAATGGTTGGAGTTAAGTATTGGATATGCAGTACGTAATATTTTAGCTGCAAATTCTGAAGCAGGAAAAGATAAAGTCCCGTGTAGTGAATGTATAAGTTTGGAACCAAATAATTACGGTAGTCCACGTTTAATATTGTCTTTGGATTATAACTTAGTAAAATTGTTACCTGATGGTTGTAACTTCTGGAATTGGTGTAAACAATCTCTTAATTTATTTAAACTACCATCACCTGCTTTAGAAATTGGTAAAGTTACACGATTTTATTTGTTATTTCCATTTAAATTGAATTTATAATATTTTATATATTTATAAAATATTTTAGTAATAATAATATTTAATAATATTAATAATTTAAAATATTAATAATATCTAAATTGTTATTTTTTAATATAAAAAACGTATAAAATATATAGTATATATTTAAAATTATTATATTTAAATTTTATTTATATAATTTCACAAATTATTTGTTAAAAGAATAAAAATTAATTAAAAATAAGGAATTTTATGAAAAAAGAACAATTATGCGATGACGTTCTTAAATTATTATCAAAAAACAATTCTTTAAAGTTATTAGATATTTCTAAAAATCTTTCTATCAAATCAACGTCCGATGAATATTCTATTCTTAAATCTGCTTTAGAATTTCTAGTTGAACAAGGTGTTATAACAAAGTCATCAAGACATCGTTTTTCATTATCTAATAATTTGTCTAGTGGGATAGAAGGTATTTTACATATTGATAATAATATAAATTATGTAGAGACAAATGATACTATTTATCCTATAATTTTTATTCCTAATAATTTTTTATATACAGCTTTAGATGGCGATACTGTTCTTGTAAAATTAATATTACAAGATAAAAAGAAAAAAGTAAGAGGCGAAATAGTTGACGTTATAAATAGAAATAATACTTTAATAACTGGAATAGTTGAATTAGATGAGCATTTTTATTTTTTAATTCCCGATAATCCTAATTTAAAGTTAGATTTTTTAATTCCTAAAGATTATTTAAGTGGCGCAAGAGATGGCGATAAAGTTAGTGCTGAATTTATCAAATGGGATAATCCATCAAAAAATCCTATAGTAAAAGTAAAATCAATTATTGGAAGAGCTGGTGATCCCTTAGTTGAATATGAAGCAATTGTAAAAGAGTTTAAATTACCTACTGATTTTCCTACAGAAGTAAAAAATGAAGTAAAAAGTTTTAAACCGCCTTTAAATTGTAATGATTCAACACGTTTAGATTTGAGAAATGAATTAATAATTACTGTAGATCCATCAACAGCACGTGATTTTGATGATGCAGTTTCATTAAAAAGATTAGAAAATGGGAATTATTTACTTGGCGTTCATATTGCAGATGTTTCTAATTATGTAAAAGAAAATTCTGCCTTAGATAAAGAAGCTTGGAAACGCGGAAATAGTGTTTATTTAGTAGATCGTGTAATTCCAATGTTGCCTAAAGAATTATCAAATATTATTTGTTCTTTAAATCCTGGTGAACCACGTTATACTTTTTCTGTAATAATGGAAATAGATTCGAAGTATGAAGTGATAAATTATTCAATAACTCCGTCAATAATAAAAAGTAAAAGAAGATATTCTTATGAAGAGGTTCAAGATATTATTGATAGGAATAGTGGTGATAATTTTGAATTAATATTAGAATTAAATAAATTAGCAAAGCGTTTAAAATTAAAGCGAACTCAAGAAGGTAGTATAAATTATGATACACAAGAAATAAAATATATTTTAGATGATGAAGATAAAATGCCGGTTGATGTTGAGATACATAAAACAACAGAAGCAACATCTTTAATAGAAGAGTGTATGCTTTTAGCAAATAGAACAGTTGCTAAACATATAAAGAAATATACAGATGAATATAAATTACCGACTCCAATACCTTTTATTTACAGAATACATGATAAACCTAAAACTGATGCTCTAAATGAAGCTTTAGAGTTTATAAAAAATCTTGGTTATAAAATAAATTCTAAAAATATAACTTCTAATGTAATTAATGATTTATTAGAAAAAGTTAAATTTACACCTGAAAATACCGTAATTAATCAAATACTAATAAGAGCAATGTCCAAGGCTGTCTATTCCGATGTTAATATAGGACATTATGGATTAGGATTTGCTGATTATACACATTTTACATCCCCGATAAGACGATATCCAGATTTAATTGTACATCGTTTTTTAAAAGAATATGTTTTAGGCAAACCGTCTGCTAAGCGTTTAAAAGAATTAGCAATGATAGCAAGAGATGCTGCGCAACATTCTAGTGATACCGAACGATATGGCGTTGAAGCAGAACGTGCTTCTAATAAATTAGCAGGTGTTATTTATGCTAATATGCTAATTAATGAAGATAGAATATTTTCAGGTACAATAACGGGTGTTGTTCAATATGGTTTATTTATTTTATTAGATGAAATTTATTGTGAAGGACTTTTGCATACCCGTGATATGTTAGATGATTATTACCAATTTGATGCAACAAAAATGCGTATTGTTGGTAAAAAAACTAAGAAAGTATTTACTCTAGGTTTAAAAATAGCAGTACGTATAAAAAAAGTTAGTATTGAAAAACGCCAAATTGATTTAATTATGATAGAAAAATAAAAAAATATATATATAATATAGTTATTAAATTTTTAATATAAAAATATAAAATAATATGAAAATTATCACTTGGAATATTAATGGTTATAGAGCAATTACAGGTCAAAATACGAGTAAACGTTATGATGTTATAACAAGTAATAATAAGTTATTTCCTTATATATATAAGAAGCAACCTGACATTATTTGTTTACAAGAGATAAAAGCAAGTAAAGACCAAATAAAAGAAAATAATTTATTTCCTGAAAATTATAAAGGCGAATATTTTTCTGCTACTTCAAAAAAAGGTTATAGTGGTGTTGCCACTTTTTGTAAAATAATGCCACTTTATTACTCAACAGGTTTTAATAATGAAAAATTTGATGTTGAAGGGCGCGTATTGATTTCTCATTATGAAAAATTTGTGCTATTAAATATATATTTTCCAAATGGAACTTCAGGTGATGAAAGGGTAAATTATAAACTTGAATTTTATGATGAACTATTTAAATTTATAAAAATACTAGAAAATAAATATGAAAATATTATAATTTGTGGCGATTATAATACTGCTCATAATCCTATTGATATTGCGAGACCAAAAGAAAATGAAAATAACTCTGGTTTTTTGAAAATTGAACGTGTAAAATTAGATGAATTATATGATATGAATTATATTGATGCATTTAGAGAAGTAAATAAAAATACTATACAATATTCTTGGTGGAGTAACCGAGGACGAGCTCGTGAAAATAATGTTGGTTGGCGTATAGATTATTTTTTTATATCTAAAAATTTAATGTCTAAAATAAATAATTGTTATTATGATACAGATGTTATGGGGTCCGATCATTGTCCAATGATTCTCGATATTGACATTTAATTATTTATATAATAATTACTATTTAATAAGATAATAAATAATAATTATTAAAATAAATATTCAATTATAAAATAAAAAACTCGAATTTACTATTATAGTAACTCGAGTTTTTTATTTATATCTTTTATATTTTTTTTGCTAATTTAGTTAATAATCCTTCAAGTTTATTTGCTATTTCATTTTCAATATTTTCTTTATTTATATTGTGCTCATCTTTCTTATCTTTTTCTTTGTTTACAGCTTCCTTTTCTTTTTGTAATTCTAATATTTTTTCTTCTAATTCTAAATTTTTAATTGCAATATTTTTATTTTTTTCTTTTATGTTTTTATTTTCACTTGTAATTTTACTGTTTTCTTCTTCTATTAATTCTTTTTTTAGTTTTAATTCTTTTATTTGATCTAAATATGTATTTTTTTCATTTTTAAGTTTTTCAATGTTATCATTTAAAATACTTATTTTTTGTTCATATTCTTTTTGTGGAATTATATCAAATAATGATACATTTTTTTCTTTGTTTTTATAGTATTCAATTTCTTTTTTTTGTTTAGATATTATTTTATTATGTTCCACATTTGATAGTCTTAATTTTTCAATTTCTTTTTTGATATCTATATTTTTTTCAATTTCTTCTTTTAAGTTTTTGTTTTCATAAATAATATCTTCCATATCTTGTTCAACATTTTTAATTTGTTCATTTTTATTATTTATATCGTTATTTAATTTAGATATTATTTCACTTAATTTTATATTTTCATTTTGGAAAAATTCTATATCTATAGAACTTTTTGAGTTTTCTTCTATTATATTTCTTAATTCTTCATTTTCTAATAATGATTTTTCTAAGTTGTATTTTGTTTGATTTAATGTATTTGTAAATTCATTAATTATTTTATTTTTATTTTCATTTTCATTTGATAGTTCAGTTATTTTTTTATTTGTAATTCTTAAAATATCATTTAATTTCTCATTATCAGTTATTATATTATTTAACTTAGTTTTTGTATTTGATAATTCTGTACTAATAAACTGAATGTTACTTTGTAAAGCTTCTATATGGTTTTCTAAAAAATTAATTTTATTATTAGATCCATTTATAATAGAATTATAATTTTCTATTTTTTGGTTTAAATTTTTATTTTTATTTTTTTCTTCTTCTAATAAATTTTCTTTTTGATTTAATTTATTAATAAGTTCTCTAATTTTAAATTCATTTTTTTCTAAATTATCAATATAACTTTCAAGTAAATAAATTTTATTCTTACTAGCATTTATTGAAGAATTGCTTTCGTCTAATTTAATTTTTAGTGTATTATTTTCTGCTAAAATATTATTTAATTTATTTTCTAATAAATTAACTTTATTTTGATTTTTTATATTTTTTTGTTTTTCAGTTTGTAATTTTTCTAAATAATCACAAATCTTTTTTTCATCATCTATTGATAATTCACTATTTAATAATAGATTTTCTTTAATTTTTTCGCTAGTAATATTTTGCAAATTTTGTTTAGAATAAAATAAATTTTTTAACTCTAATTCATACCCATCAATTTTAGCTATTAAATTTAATTTTTCATTATTATGATTATCTATAAGTTTACTTATATATATTTTATTTTGTTCTAAATCTTGTTCTAATTTATTTTTTTCTTGGATTATTTTATCGTTTTTTTCTTTTAGAAGATTATTACTTAATAACAGACTTTCTAATTCTACAATACGTATTTTTAATTTTTCTATTTGTTCGTGACGATTTAATAATTCTTTTCTATTATTAATAATTTCATTCCTAGCAAAATCATAATTTTGCATTATTGTTTCATAATCATTCTTTTGTTTTTCAAGTAAATTAATTTTTTCTTTTAATTCTTCATTTTTTATATATTTTTCTTCTTCGTATTTTTTATTTTCATTTACAAGCTCAAAATAATCTTTTTCAATTAGTTTTAATTTATTTACTTGATTAGTTAAATTTGATATTATATTATCTTTATTTATAATATGATTGTTTTTTTCTTGTATATTTTTTTCTAATGTTGTTATATTTTGTTGTTTGTTTTCAAGTTCAATATTATTATGTTTTAATAATGTAGATATATTATTAACTCTTGTCTGTAATTCTTTTAATTTAATATCATATGTTTGTATTTTTTCAACAGCTTTTTTTGCTGTTTCCCACATATTATCTATAGCAACTTGTATATTATTTTGTAAGTTTCCTGATTTGTTATCCATTACTACTTTCTCCAATCTTCTAGACGATATTTTGCATAGCATGGAACAAGTTTTGCTTTTTCATAACATTTTACAGAGATAGCTTCTTTTTCTAAAAAAGCTCCAAACCAAAAGGGGAGATTACGTCTATCTTCTAATAAGTATAAACGTAAAGTCGTTTTAAATGGATATTCATTCATAACAATATAAGATTGATGTACGGGTTTTGTAGCTTTAATATATTTATTTTTTTCATCAGTATATCCAATCCTTAATAATTTAAAAAACTGACCCTGTATTTGAGATAAATAACAAATTCCAATAGCATCTTTATTTGATTTTACAAATTCAATTACCGAATCGGAATTTGGGAGTAAAGTTATTTGTTTTTTTATTTCTTTTTTCTTTGCAACACAATTTATTAAGTTCCCATATTCAGACGAATTTTGATGTGCAATTGCTAAAACAGGTTCCGTAGTTAAATTAGGTAAAAAGTCAATAAACTTTTTATTTTCAGTAAGAACTTTAAATAAAAGTTCATCATTTAGTGTATCTGTCGGATAATCAACATTTGTAAAAAATACTAATGCATCATTTGCTATTTCCATTTTATAAAACGGAGTAACATTATATAATTTCATTAAAGAATCTTCATCGGGGAGATTATCGCGACCAATAATTGCAACACGAGTTTTACCTGCTAATAAATGTGCTAATACATTTCTTGCATTTACACTTTGAGGAATTAATGTAACATTTTTATAACGTTTTGTATATAACTGAAAGACGGTATCTAATACATTTTTATAAGATTCATCATAATATACTTCAACAGTTCCCGAATCTATTGTTTCTGTTGAGAGTGGGCGTTTAGATTTTTTGCTATCACAAGATGTAACAAATAATAAAAATGTAATTGCAAATAAAGAAATAATATAGGTGAATTTTAATTTATTAGTTTTCATAATTTAGATTTATATTAAATGTTATATTAATTTTAATAGATTATTTTACTGTTTTTACTATCATCTTAATTTATTATAATTTTTTTAATTTTCTTCTTCTTGATTTTCGTTTTCTAATTCTTTGTATTTTTTAGATTTTATCTTGTAAATAATTAAACGATATGTTCCAAAAATAATACATATAATTCCTATTATAGTCGGTATATCAGTTTTATTATTCGGGGTAAATACACCAAAAATAAAAAGAATACCTACGACTATTATTATTATACGAGTAATGTAATTAATTATAGTTAACATAATTTTTAATTTTATATTTTTATTTATGTTAGTTAATTTAAATATTTTATATAAATTTACGAAAAAAAAATAAATATATTGTTATTTTTTTATATGTTTTTTTCAAAGTAATAATAAAATTGCTATTTTCATTATTTATATTATAATTATGAAAAAAAATATTTTGTTATAATTTAAAAAAAATGTATATTTGTAAGTCTATATTTGTTATATATTATTATTTATTAAAAATTAATAGCTAAATAATATATAATAGAAATATTAAAAATTTAATAAAAAATATTAAAATTGCTTTTGATTACATTTCTATATAATTTTCTAAAAAGGAATTACATTTATTATATTTGAAATAAGTATAAAATAATATTATTTGTTATTTATTTTATACTTATTCGTATATTATAAAGTAATTAATACTAATTAAAATATATATAATTAAAAATATTACAAAATAAATATATCATTATAATATATTGTAATTCGGTTATGATTAAAATAAAATACAAGATAAATTTACAGATGCAAATCAAAAGAAGTTTAAAATATATTCTATTATTATTTTATATATTTTGTAGTTCTACATACAGTAAAGCAGGTCTTAAAATTAATAATTTTGATAAAAATTATATAAATTTATCCTTTATTCCTGATATTGAACGAATCGATACTATTATATCTAATGGTAAAAAGTATTTAATGCCAATTATTAAAGATGTAAGTAGTAATGTAAATATAGGCGAACCAATGGATATGTTTTATAATTTCCCCGTTTTACAGGATATCCCTTTTGAATTATCTATTGAACATTATGAAGTATTTGGAATTAATGAATATAATATTGATATAGTTCCTGTACCTACAATAATAAATAATAATAATTATTATATAGAAGAATTTATTTCTAATATAGATGCATATAATAATTATAAACTTCATAATTGGCTAAATACTAAATTATCAGGCAAGTCTCAATCAAAATATCTGTCTCATATTATTTTCACTGCTGCGAGATATAATTCTCAAACAAAAAGTGTTGAAATTCCAAAGCGAATAGATGCTATCATAAAAATAAATTATAAACAAGACGTTAAGTTAAAAAAGAATAATGAATTACTTTCTAACAAACAAGATTTAAATGTTTTAAGTAATGGTAAATGGTTGCGTCTTGCAATAAAAAAAGAGGGTATTTATAGAATAACAGCTAAAGAATTAGAAAATGCTGGTTTAAATATCCCTTCAGAACAAATAAAAACTATAAAAATTTTTGGTAATAGTGGTGATATATTAAGTGAAAAAGTAGAAGATGGTTTAAATAATATCTTAAATGAGCAAAGTATAATAGTTAATACAAGTAGTGATGGAAAATTAGAAGATATAATTTTTTATGCGTCTGGAAGTTCAGGTTTTAAAAATGTTCAATCTGTTTCTGATATATATTCATATAGGTTTGTAAAACATTACTTAAATTATATGGATAAGTATAATTATTATCTTTTAACTTTTGGAGGAATAGATGGAAAACGCGCTGTGTCACAAGAAGTAGAAGAACCTACAACGTATAGTCCAGAATTTTATATTGCTTCGATTTTTTCTGAAGATGATATAATTATGCCGTCTTTGTGGGGGAATGGACGTATTTTTTTAGGTAGTTCAAATTTTACAACACCTTTTACTGACAAGTTATTTAATGTTGTAAATAATAGTGGTACTGATAGTATATTTTATTTATTTTCGGTAGCTCATACTTCAAGTAATGTGGGCGAATTTGCAGTATCTTTTCGTGATAAGCAAACACCTATGTCAGTAATTAGTATTGGTTCATCAACAGGTTCTTACGAATCAGCACGTATGTATACTTGGTATGCAGGATATCCTGTAAATGATTTACCTGCATCATCAAATTCTACTGCATATATAAATTATGATGGTGCAAATAGTGCAATTCCTTATATGAATTTTTATGAAATACATTATCCTCGTAAATTTATTGCAATAGATGGCGAAATATCATTTTTTACTAATGATAATGATACTAATTCCATCGGGGAATATAATATTTCAGGGTTTGGTAAAAATAAATATGGGTTTGATGTTACCGATGCATCTAATCCAATATTATTAAAGAACATATCTAATAATGAAAATAATTTTAATTTTAAATCAAATAATAAAAATGTATATTCAAGATTAGATAAAAAACATTTCTTTATTTCTTCTAATTTAAAAAACTTAGAATCAATTGAAAGTATATATTTAGATAATTTAAGGGGTAGCGATATTAGTGCTGATGTTATTATTATAACTTGTGACAGTTTATTATCGTCAGCCAATAAATTTGCAACTTATCGTAAAGAACAGAGTGGATATACAACAACAGTTGTTACTTTGGATAAAATATATAATGAATTTTCGCATAGTCGTCTAGATGTTACCGCTATAAGAGATTATATTCAATATGCTTATAATCATTGGAGTATAAAACCTAAATTTGTTGTTTTATGGGGGCTTGGTCATTTTGATATGAGAAATATTGAAAATAAAACAAAAAATTTTGTTCCTACTTTTCAAAGAGATAGTAGACGTATTGCTCCCGGTAATACTACATATATATCAGATAATCAGTCTTGTTATGCTACTGATGAATATTTTGTATGTGTTGATGGTGATGACTGGTATCCTGATTTAGCTATTGGGCGTGTTCCTATTACTTCTAATGACGAAGGTAATCTTTATATAAATAAACTTTCAAAGTATGAAACACAATCTAATAATAGTAATTGGCGTACAAACATTATTCTTTTTGCAGATGACGATATAGGTGCAGATGGTAGATTTGAAGGCGCTTCCTATCATGATGGTGATGCCGAAAGAATATCAGCATTAATTCCCGATGATTTTATGCAGAAAAAAATATATAGTGTTTCTTATCCCGTAGAGATTCAAGCAGGCGCAAGACGTTTTCCTAAAGTAACCGAAGACATACTAAATTCTACAAGTATAAATGGTGCACAAATATTATTTTATACCGGGCATGGAAATCCTAATATATTAATGCACGAACAGGTTGTTACAAGAGAAAATACTTTGCAACGTTTTAGTAATTCTGATAAATTATTTTATTTTATGGCTTCATCTTGTGAAGTAGGAAGATTTGATAAAAATGGAACGAACTGTATAGGGCGAGAAATTGTAATGCTGCCAAATACGGGTGCAATTGCTTCTATTTCAGCAACTAGAGTATCAGGGATATCAGCTAATAATACTTTCTTTCAATATATTTATCAAACTATTTTTGATAGAGATGAAAAAGGTAATTATATAACTATTGGCGAAAATGCAAGACGTGCAAAATATTATTATGGTTCTGAACCAACTGCAGAAGCTCTTATGTATGTAATATTAGGCGATCCAACTTTAACGCTATTATATCCAAATGGGAATGTTAGTATTGATAAAATAAATGATATAATAATTGAAAATAATGATGAAGAAGATAGTATGGTTGTTGATATAAAAGCGTTATCAAAAATTAAAATTAATGGGACTATAAGATATAGTTTATCAAATGAAATTATAGATAATTTTAATGGGACTGTTATTCTTTCGTTAAATGAAGCAAATATTGAAGTTGAATGTATTACACAGAATGCATTGCATAAATTTATAGATGCAGGTGCAATATTGAATAAAAGTGCTTTTCCGGTAATAAATGGAAATTTTGAAGCTGAATTTGTAGTCTCAGGTGATGTTACTTTTAGTGATAATAATGCAATTCTTTATGCTTATGCTTTTTCTAATGATGAAACTAAATATGCAAAAGGTGTAACAAAAAAATTAAGAATAAATGATATAGATACAACTTTAAAAAATGATAATAAAGGACCTATTATTGATTTGTTTATTGATAATAAAATATATTTTAAAAATGGCGATACTGTTAGTAAAAATCCTTTATTATTAGTTGAGTTAGAGGACGATACCGGATTAAATGTTACAGGTTTAGGAATTGGTCATAAAATTGAGGCTTGGATTGATGACAATCCTAATCCTTTTGATTTGACTAATAATTTTAATTCTTCATTAGATAATCCACGAGCAGGAACTATTAGTAAGTATTTTTATAATTTAAGTGTAGGGAAACATATAATAAAAGTTAGAGCATGGGATGTATTTAATAATTATTCTGAAAATTATGTCGAGTTTTTTATCCCTGAAAATGGTTTTATTTTTGATGTTTATTTTGGGCCAAATCCATTATTTAAGAGTGAAATAATGAAAGCTAATTTAATAGTAAGGCATAATTTGGTTCCTCCAATAAATATTATTGAATTTGAAATATTTAATGCTGATGCTGTGAAAATTAATGTAGATAAACAATATATAACAAATAATATTATTACAACACAAAGTGTAGGGATTATTCCTTTAAATAATGTATTAAATATTAATGAATTAGGAACAGGGTGTTTTTATTATAGGATAAAATGTTTAATTGATGATAATATTTGTGAAAAATTTGGAGTATTAGGTATTATTATTCAATAATATCAATAAATATTTAATAATATCAATAAATATTTAATTTTTTGGTATGTTGTTTGTATATAAAACTTATTTTTATAAAACTAATTAAATATAGTATAGTATTATAAAAATTTTATTATGAAAAAATATTAATATATAAAAATAAAAAGTTTGGAGAAAAACTATGAAAAACAAGAGTGCAAATTTAATTTTGGGTATTTTGTTAACTATAGTAATGTTGGTTTCAAATAATGCACTTTTTGCGCAAGCGGGTGGTTCTTCTGTGCCATTTTTAAGAATTGCGCCTGATGCACGTTCAAGTGGAATGGGCGAAACAGGTGTTGCTATTGCAGATGATGCAAATTCTGTTTATTGGAATCCGGGGGGCTTAGGATTCCTCGATTATTTTAATGAAGGAGATGATTATTCTGACCCTGAGCTTTACCGCCAAGTGACGCTTTCTTTTTCCCCATGGTTACCACAATTTAATGCTGATTTATTTTATAGTTATGGTACTTATGCTCAGCACATAAAAGATGTAGGAACTATAGCAGTAAATTTAATGTTTATGAATTTGGGTCAATTTCAACGTACTGCTGAAAATGGTCAGATATTAGGAACTTTTACTTCTAATGAATTTGCAGTTGGTGCTTATTATGGAACGACACTTACTGACGAGTTAGGACTTGGTGCAGGAATAAAATATATAAGATCTAATTTAACACCAGCTACTCAAACTTCACAGGCAGGCGCTGGTAATTCTGCTGCGCTTGATATAGGGATACTTTGGAAGCCCATAGATCTTTGGATATTTAAAGATAATTTAGCACTTGGGTTAAACCTTCAAAATCTTGGTCCTAAGATTACTTATATTAGTGAATCTGATCCATTGCCAACAAATTTGAAATTTGGATTTATGTATAATGTATATAAAGATGATTTTAATGATTTGAAAGTAGCGATTGATTTTCAAAAATTGCTTGTAAAACGTGATTCAGCTGGCGGTTCTGATCCTGTTCCTATATCATTAGTAACTGCATGGTCAAATCCAGGGATGGAATTCTCAGTAGGCGCGGAATATTGGTATGAGCAAGTTGTTGCACTTCGTGCTGGTTTCTTTACAGAACCATCTTCATTAGGGGGTAGACAATTTTGGAATCTTGGGGCAGGTGTGAGATATAAGGTTTTCAGACTAGATTTTGGATATATTCTTACTATTGAAGAAAATCATCCACTAGCTAATACAATGCGCTTCTCACTGGTAGTAGATTGGAAGTAAACATAAAAACATAATAATAATAATTTATTAAATAAATAATTAAATAAAAAGATTAAGTAAACGATTATAATTTTTTATAATCGTTTTTTTTATTATAGTTTGTAATTATTATAATTTATACTTGTTGTATTAATAATTTTTATTTTTATAAAATTATGATAAAAAATTTATTTATACAATTAATTAAAAATTAATAATTAAAATTAATAATAAATAAATATAAAAAAAAGAATAACCATATAATTTTAGTTATTCTTTTTTTTTTGTAATAGATTATTTTTATACTTATAATTAATTTATATCTTAATTAATTATTTTATTATAATTTGAGCTGATTGTTTAACTAATTCTAAAAGCGGAGCAAAATCAATTACAAGGAATACAACTGGGATTGTAATTAATAGTAAAAATATTAAATTAGGTTTACTAATATTAATTTTGCTTTGTATTTCAATATCAGGTGTTTTTCGGAAGAACATATACATAGGAACACGCATATAATAATAAAGTGATACAACACTATTTAATACACCTATTACTGCTATAACAATTGCATTAGCTTCTATAACACTATTGAATAAATACCACTTACCTAAGAACCCAGCTAGAGGCGGAACGCCTGCAAGCGACGCCATAAATATTGACATTGTAATAGCAAGAAGAGGATTTCTATATCCTAGTCCTGCATAATCTTTTATATTTTCACTATTTATTTCATTTGCTACTAATTGAACAACTAAAAAAGCTCCAAAGTTCATTAATAAGTATGTAATGAAATAAAACATTACACTTTCAATACCTGCTGTTGTCATTACCATCACACCCATTAATAAATATCCGGCATGAGCGATACTAGAATATGCTAACATTCTTTTTAAGTTATTTTGCCATATAGCTAATAAATTTCCTACTGTCATTGTTACAATAGAAATAAACCCGATTATCCAAGTTAAATTTATTGAAGAAAAAGTATGCCATACATCGATAGTTGAATTTGGTACATCTATTAATCCAACGGCTAAAAATCTAATTAATATTGCAAATCCTGCTGCTTTTGAAGCTACTGAAAGTAAAGCAGTAGTAGCTACGGGCGAACCTTCATAAACATCAGGAGTCCAAAAATGGAAAGGAACTGCTGATATTTTATAAGCAAAACCTGCTAAAATTAAAAGAGTTGCGATAGAAATTGCTAAGAAATTAGTACTAGTATGGAAAATTGTATTAATAGCTACTAAGTCTAAAGTTCCTGTCAAACCATAAATAATTGACATTCCATATATCATTAATCCCGAAGCTAATGAGCCATAAATTACATATTTTAATGATGCTTCACTCGCTCGTTTGACTTCTTTTGTATAGCCCGCTAGTATGTAAGAACATATTGACATTGTTTCAAAAGCAAGGTATATCATTATTAAATTTGTGGCACTTGATAGAAGAAACATTCCTAAAGTCATTCCAACAAGTAAAATATAATATTCACCTACACTATTTTTACTATGTAATAATTCTTTTGAACTAAAAGTCATACATACTGTTATTAAAGAACCAATAACTATAAGTAATTTAAAAAATTGAGAAAAAGGGTCTACAGAAAGCATTTTACTAAAAGCAAAATTAGCACTTTGGGGCATCCCATAAGTACATAAAGTAATTGCTGTAATAATTAATCCTGCAAAGGTTAAATAACCCGCTGCTAATTGATGTTTTTTGAATATTACATCTACAAAAACAGCAACAATAAGCGTAATTATAAGAACAATCTCGGGCTTGAATAACTCAATACTGTTTATTAAATCTTGTAAGAATAAGAATGATGCCATATTTTTCTTTTAACTTATTTTTATTTATTCTATTTAATTTATATTCTATTAAATTATAATTATTTATTTTAAATAAATACTCTATATTTAGATATGCAAGTTAATAAAAAAAAATCAAATATCCATAATAATAAATCTGTTAATTAAAAAAAAACACAAAAAAAATATAAATATATTGATTTTGGGTACTATTTTTAATATTTTTTCTTTATTTTTAGGAAAAAAAGTGTTATTTTTGTAACCATATATTATAGAAATATTATAAGAGATATTAAAATATTTATAAAATATTTATAAAATATATTAAAAATATATTAAAAATACAACAGATAAAACTAAGGAGTGAAATATAAAATGGCAGCTACTAACCAAGTTCAAGAAGAGATGCAAGAAACACAACCTGTTCAAGAAGCAACTGTTCCAAAGAAACGTACTCGACGTCGTGCAAAATATGTTACTCTTTATTCAAGTTTTTTAATGAAAGAAACAAAACATGAACTTATAGGCGAGCCTGTTATAACTGAAAAAGGAAGACAACAATGGGCTAGGTGTACTAGAAGTAATCATTCTCAATTGATAAATTTAGATATTATAAATTCAGAAACTGACAGGTCAAAAGCTGTTATTCCAATTTCAAAAGAAGAGGCAAAAAAATATTCGCCTGAAGAAGAATACAATATTGGTGATGTTATATATCATACTATTTGGGAAGATATAGGAATTGTTAGAGAAAAAATTACAACTAGTACAGGTGGGAATGCAATTATTGTACAATTTGATATCAAGGGTGAAAAACATTTAATAGAGAAATTTAAATTATAATTTATTTTTTATCATTAATAATCTGCAATAAGTGAGGTAAGTTTAGCAGTGTTAGGAGTTACTCTACAATCAAACGAAAATATAGATAGAGCAATTAGACGTTTTAAAAAGAAGTATGAACGCAGTGGTATACTTAGAGAATATAGAGCAAGAACGGCTTTTGTAAAACCTTCTATGGAAAAGAGATTACAAAGAATAAAATCTTCCAGACGTCAATATAGAATCTCAAAAGAAATGAATAGATAACTTTTTTGATTTAAAATAAAAGAACAATGCCTACTTTTTAGTAGGCATTATTTTTTTATGTTACTTAAAATTATTTTAATGATTTTTTTTAAATAATTTACTAAATAATTTAATATAAAATATTATTAATTTTGTTTTTTATTTTACAAAGTTTTTTTATATTGCATTAAAAATTTTATAGTAACTATAAATTTTTAATTATCTGAATATTATATATTATATTTTTATATTTTCTTTAATATAACGAGGGTTTTTTGTTGTGGATAAAATAAAAAAAATAGGAATTCTTACCAGTGGTGGGGATTGTGGTGGTTTAAATGCTGTTATTGTTGGTGCTGCTAATATGGCAAAAGCACATAACATAGAATTAGTTGCTATTACTAATGGTTATGCAGGTTTATATAATCTCGATACTATTGATCCGGTTTTATTAACCGATGAGTTAGTTGACCAAATTAGAACTGCAGAGGCGGGTTCTGTTATAGGGCATTCACGTGTAAAAATAAGTAAAATAAATGACGATAATAAATATAAAAAAATAAAAAGTAATTTTGAAAAACATAATATAGATGCGCTTATTGTTGCAGGTGGTGATGATACAGGCTCAGTTGCTGTGGATCTTTTAGCAAATGGTATTAATTGTGTACATGTTCCAAAAACAATGGACTTAGATTTACAGACCTATTCGGTTGGTGGCGATTCTACTATTAATCGTATATCTAAATTTGTAAATGATTTAAGAACAACGGCGGTTACTCATAATAGAATTATTATTATTGAAGTATTTGGACGTTATGCAGGACATACTGCTTTCCGTGGTGGAATAGGAGCAGATGCAGATTGTATTTTAATACCAGAAGTTAGTGTAGATTATCATATAGTTTATGAACATCTGAAACAGCGTTTTTCAAAAAGATTATTAGATAGTAAGTTAAATGCTGCTACATATATTATTGTTGCAGCTGAAGGTATAAAAGGTGCTGACGGGAAGTTATATGTAGATGCTTCTGCGGCTACTGATTCTTTTGGGCATCTTAAACTTAGTGGGGCAGGTGCTTATTTGAAAAAAGAATTATCGTCTATTGCAAAAAAGGAAAAAGAATATTGGAAGGAACTATATAAAAAAGCTGGTACTTATATCGAAGGTATAAATGAAACACCTGAAATGAGAGATCTATTGCCGGGGCATCTAGTTAGATGTGGAGAGTCTACAGCGTATGATGTATCTTTTGGGAAACAATGTGGTGGTGCAGCGGTTATATTAATGCTTAATTCTATTTTTGGTGTTACAGTGGCAGGACTAGACCAAGGCACTATTAAATATCTACCTGTAAAAGATGCTATTGTACAGAGATTTGTAGATACAAAAGATGTTGAGTTCCACGAGAAGCTGGGAATATGTTTTGGAAGAAAAGTAAGTGGTGAATTTAAGCCAAAGTTAGAAAAGTTAGAAGGTAAGATATCGCGATATATGTAATTCATAAAATATAAAATATAAAATATAATAATTTAGTATATAAAATATAATTTAAGTTTAATATATAATTATTATGTTTAATAATATTTTTTTTGTATTTATGATAATATAAAGCAAAAAATTATAAATAAAGAATTCTAGGATAATTTTGAATGTTAAAAAAAATAATCTTATTTTTAGTTTTTATTGGTTGTTGCGCCCTTATTAATGTATATAATGTAAAAGCACAAAGGGTTGGTTTTGTATCATCAAAAATGATACGTGAAAAATTGCCAGATGTAAAAATTGCAGAACAACGTGTGCAAACGATGGTAGAAGAATGGAACCGAGAATTAAGTTCTATGGATGAAAAAATTGAAGCTATGGAGTTTGAATCAAAAAAAAATAGATTAATTTGGGCTGATAATGAACGTGCTACAAAAGAAAAAGAGCTCGCAGACCTTATAAAAAGAAGACGAGAGTATGCAAAAGAAAAATTCGAAGCAGGGAAGGAATATGACCAAATTGTAAATGAAGTGATGCTACCCGTTGAGGAAAAAATTTATGCAGCGATACAACAAGTAGCTTCGAAAGAAAAATATGATATTATTTGGGATCAAAGTAAACAACCTTTGGCTTATGTTAATTTTAAATATGATATTACTTTAAAAGTTCTTAAAACCCTTGGAATTGATGTGGAAGCGCTTGAAAAAGAACAAGATGAAAAAATTAAAAAAGATCCAAGGAATAAAGAGCCTGAACAATCTAAAACTCAGAAAACAAGAAGAAGAAGCAGAACCGCTACAAAAGAGGATGTAAAACAAGAGGATGCAAAACAAGAGAATGTAATTATTGATATAAAACAACCTGAGGTTAATGAAAATAAAGAAGAAAATAAAATATTAGAAGAACCTCAAAAAAAATAATATTTTTAATATTAAAATAGTAAAACATCAATAAGAAATTTTTAATTAAAAATTTTAATTTTAATAATAAAAGCGTCAATATATAATCAATATATAATAATATCTATATATAGTTTTATATTGACGTTTTTTATATATGTAATCCCAAAATATAAATATAAATATAAATATAAATATAAATATAAATATAAATATAAATATAATACTTGGTTTTATTTAAAATATTCTTATAATTATATTTTTAAGAACTAAATAATTATGAAAAGAAAAATTAATATACCTCATACTTTTACTATCGTTTTTTTTATTGTAATAATATCTGCTATAACTACTTGGTTTGTGCCGGGTGGTGAACTTATTCGCAATGAGCAGGGCTCTAATGTTTTTAAGTTTATTGATAGTGTACCGCAAACTTGGCAAATATTTACTGCTTTTTTTAAAGGCTTTGAAAAAAATGCATATATTATTGTTTTTATTTTAATTCTTGGTGGTACTTTTTGGATATTAAATCATACAAAAGCAATAAATATAGGTATTGTATATTTTTTAAATTTTATGAAAAAATTAAAAAAATATAGTTTTTTTAGAATTTTAGGGATAGATAATATTATCATTGTTTTGATAATGTTACTATTTAGTTTATTTGGTTCTATTTTTGGGATGAGTGAAGAAACTATTCCTTTTATATTAATTTTTGTGCCTTTAGCTATTTCAATGGGATATGATTCTATAGTAGGAGTTTTAATGTGTTATGTTGCAGCACATACAGGTTTTGCAGGTGCTATGTTAAATCCGTTTACAGTTGGTATTGCACAAGGGTTATCGGGATTGCCGACATTTTCAGGTATAGAATATAGAACTTTATGTTGGTTAATACTTACTATAATAGCTATTGTGTTTACTTTAATATATGCTCATAAAATTAAAAAAAATCCTCAAAATTCAATTATGTATGAAATAGATAATTATTGGCGTACAGAAAATAATAATATAAATCATAATATAAAAGATGATAATATAAATAATATAATAGTTGAGAATAAAAAATCTACATTTTCTGCTTGGATAATAATGACAATTCTTTCAGGAATATTTTTATTTTGTTTTATTAAACTGCCTACAACTGTATTTAAAATTGGGAATAGTTTATATACTTTACCTTTCTTTCCAGTATTCTTTTTTATATTTATTCTTTTTGGATTTTATTGTTTGAAAAAAAGTGTATATCATTTTATTTTAATGTTATTAGGTACGACTATTATCATATTAATTGTTGGTGTTATTGGTTATGGATGGTATGTAAAAGAAATAGCAGCTTTGTTTTTAGGAATGGGAATAAGTGTAGGAATTTCGTTTAATATTACTTTTGATAAAGTAATTAGGTTATTTATTGAAGGATGTAAGGATATTATGAATGCAGCTTTAATTGTTGGAATGGCAGGTGGTATCATAATTATATTAGAAGATGGAAAAATTATGGATACATTATTATATTATGCTTCACAAGCTATAAATACTTCAGGACGTGAATTTGCAATTACTTCTATGTATGTAATACAAAATTTATTAAATATTATTATTCCGTCTGGGACTGCAAAAGCTGCTTTAACAATTCCTCTTATGTCAGAACTATCTGAAATGGTAAATATATCTAAACAATTAACGGTACTTGCTTTTCAATTTGGTGATGGATTTACAAATATGATAACGCCAACTTCGGGAGTTTTAATTGGATGTTTAGGGGTTGCTAAAATTCCTTATGCAAAATGGTTTAAGTTTATTTTGCCATTTGTAATAATATTAATTATTGTTGGTTATATATTGTTACAATTCCCTTTATATTTTAAATTTAATGGATTTTAAGTTTTACTTATAATTTTATTTATAATTTTACTTATATATTGAGATTATATATTATATATTTTTTAAATGAAAAATAATTTCAGAATATATATTTTTGTCTTTTTCAGTTCTATTTAAAACTGGTCTTTTATATTGGTTTACAATTTTCATTTTTGATTTTTCTGCAATTTGTGGATACAGATTATATTTATCATTAGCAACAAGGAAAATATTAAAATCGTCTACTAAATACTTTTTACAATTATTTAATACTTCAGAAATATCATTAATATAGTTTTGTTTTGCTTCAAGACCTTGTCCTTTAAATAGCGGTCCTATTTCCAAATTGTCATTTCTTTTAAAACCTAGCAAATCATAAGCATAAGCGTGTTGTTGATGATAATCTATTAATCCAATATAAGGTGGGGAAGTAAAAATTCCATTTATTTTTTGTTTTTTTACCAATTCAGCAAATAGTGGTGCTTTTTTATATAGTTCTGTTATAATATCAATATTTCTACTGTTCCCTTGCAAACAAATTTGTGTTGTATTTGTACGTAAATTATCGAATGTTGCTAACCTTTTAATAGTATCTTTATAATAAGTTTCCCACCATTTAGAAATAGTAAATAGAGGTTTACATATTTTTCTATGTTTTGTACAATAATAAGTTGAAAATATAGGTTCTAAAAGTGTTGCTAAATCTATATGTGTAGTTGCTCGGCAACTTCTTATTGTGCGACTTAATATAATTGATAGTATTTTTTTTGTATTTTGATTTTCTATTTTTTTATCAATTCAAAAACATAATCAATTTCATTTCTAATATTTTGTGTAAACCATTTATCTAAAAATATATTAGATTGATTTTGTTTTAATTTAATATTATATTTATTAACTAAAGAATTAAAAATATTCAAAAATTCTTTTTCTTTTTTTGAGCTATATTCTTTCTCATTAATTTCTTTATTTCTTATCTTATATTTATAGTCAACTGTCGGGAAGTAGGTTTTATTAAATTCAGTTAAAATAATATTAAGTTCATTTTCAAATTCTAAAATATTGTGTTTAGATTGGAAAATATGTAATTTATTTGAAATTATTTTACATTGATTATGCACATCTATTAAATCGTATTCATTTAATTTACATTGGCAAATAAAAGTATTAAATTCAGAAATATCTATTCCTATTGCATTAATACCTAATTCATTAGCTTGTACCAAAGTAGTACCACTACCCGAAAATGGATCGAGAACAATATCACCTTTTTTAAAAAAAATCTTTTTCTTAAAATTATCGGTATGTTCATCTAAAAAATACTCTACTAATTGTGGGATAAATTTGCCTTTATAAGGATGCAATCTATGTATATGTTTAGTAGTTTCTGATTCCTTATATTGTGCAAAAGACAAATCCCAATTTAAATCCTCGCCAAATTTTTCTTTATGAATAGTTTCCCTATAATCTAATCGAGTTTTATAATAATCTAATAGATCATTTTCATAGACTTTTGGGATACCATTTTCTCGTACTTGTTTTATTATACCATATTGGACTAAATATGAAATATTTGATGTAGTAACAGATTTATTTAAATATTTAGTTGCCCATTGGCTTGCTTCTTTTATTGTAAATAATTTCATTAAATATTGTATTACGTGTGAACTTTTTTAGTTCAGAACTTTGTATAGTTTTTTAGAAATTAGTATACAAATATAATAAAATTTTATAATCTTAAACAATAAGAAAACGTAACCAACATATTTTCTTTTAAAAATATTTTTTATAAATTAATTAAATAATTTTATTAATAGGAGTTCCTTTTATCCAGTTTAATATATTGTCATTTATAATTTTAATTCGATGTTCAAAAGCTTCATTTGTAGCATAACCTATATGAGGTACTACAACACAATTAGGAGCATTTAATAAAGGATGTGTTTTTGGTAAAGGAGGTTCAATTTCAAAAACATCGATTCCTGCCCCCGCAATAGTATTATTTTTTAATGCTTCTGCTAACGCCTGTATATCAATAACGTTCCCACGAGCTGTATTTATTATAATTGCATTTGGTTTACAAAGATTTAATAATTCTTTTGTAATTAAATGATAAGTTTCTTTATTTAACGGCAGATGTAATGAAATAATATCAGATTGTTTCATAATTTCTTCTAATGAAACATAAGGTATGTTTGCTTTTATTATATCGGGATGTTTACTTCTACTATAAGCAATAATATTACAAGATAATTTTTGTAACATAAATGCAGTGCAGCGTCCAATAGCACCCGTTCCTATAATACCAACTGTTTTGTCTTTTAATTGATACCCAAGTATATTTTCTCTAGTTCTAGAAGCACGTGTCATATTTTCTAAATATGTTATTTTTCTATAAACATTTAGTATTAACCCTAATGTTAATTCACTTACTGCAGTAGTTGCGTATCCAGATGCATTACAAACATTAATATTATGTTTTTTACAATATTCTATATCTATATGATCCACACCTGTAAAAGCAACAGCTATCATTTTTAGTTTCTTACAATTAGATAAAATTTCTTCGTCAATTTTTATATTTGAAATAATCACAATATCTGCGTCTCGCATCCGATCAATTAATATGTTTTTATTCTCATTCCTGTCAGGGTATAAAATAAAATCTAAGCCCAATTTTGCATATTCCGCTTTCATTTTATCTGCTATTATAGGGGTTATTCCTATTGGTTCGACTGCTATAATTTTCATAAGTGTTTTGTTTTTTTATTAATATTGTTTTTATGATTTTTATATACAAATATAAATATAATTTTATAATTAAATAAATAAAAATAATATTGTATATGGAACAATAAATTTTTAATTACGTATTATATGAAATAATAAAAATATAAGATTATTATATCCGTCTATATTATCTTATATAAAATAGTTTGTTAATTAGTGCAAGTTAGTAAGACAAATATGTCTCAAAGTTATGTTTCAAATTATCATATTAAATTAGAATATTGAAATAAAAAATTAAAAAAGTTTATGGAACATTATCCCTTAGTATTAGAACAAAAAATAAAGATATATTCGTATCTTGTAGGGGAAGATATGGTTTTGACTGTGCCTTCTTTACTTTCTCTTATTCAAGAGATATCATCAGAACATGTTGATATGTGTAATATAGGATGGCGTAAATTAAAATCTTCTAATTTATATTGGATGCTGTCAAAATTATATATAAAAGTAGAACGGATGCCACAATGGTCAGAAAATGTATTGTTACGTACTTGGAATAAATTACATGAGACTATAACAGCATATCGTGATTATGAAATGGTAGATGAGAATGGTAATAAGCTTTTAGTAGCAACTTCTTCTTGGATTATTTTTGATGCTAATAGTGGAAAAATAAAGAGATTAAATGAATTTGATAATAATTTGATTGCACCGGGAAATAAAGTTGCTATTGATGAAAATGCACCTAAAATTCTAAAAATAGAGCTAATAGAAGATTGTAAATATAATGAAGTATTACCTTCTGATATAGATGTTAATAAACATGTAAATAATTCTAATTATATAAAATGGGCATTAGATACAATTCCTAATATGTATAAAAATAATTTTACTAAATTAAAAGATGTAGTAGTTAATTATTTAGGGCAAGCTAAAATAGGTGAACTATATGGAATTGTATCAAAAAAAATTGCATCTAATAAATATATTACATCTATTTTTTCAAAATATAATAAAAACGAGTATTGTAGAATACAATCTACTTGGGAAGAAGAAAAATAATATATTTAGTATAAAATTTAAATATAAAAAAAAGACGACTTAATTAATAATTAAGTCGTCATAGAAGGAATTATGTATTAAATATTTTTTGTAAAATATTACACTTACAAACTTACAAAAAATATTAATTTATTCCAAATTTTTTATTAAATAAATTTTGAATTATTTTAAAAGTTTCTAATAAAGATTTTACAATATTTTGATAATGTGTAATATCATTATCTGA
>CAYYIP010000018.1:0-42618 GCA_964472015.1 uncultured Hyphomicrobiales bacterium
TACAAAAATAATATGAATTAAAAAAATCAAAAAACGATGTTTTTATAACACTAAGCATTGTGTTTTATAGCATAGTTATTAAAAAACTGCTTACTGAAAAAAAATCAATAAGCAGTTTATATAAAGTGAAAATTAAGTAAAATTATATTTATTAATTTTTAATAACTTTTCCTATCTTTTCTTTTGTTATTACTAGGTATACTCCCGCCGGCAGATTTGAAATGTCAATTTCTGTTTTCTCAGTATTAAGTATTTTACTATATAAAACTTCACCTGCTAAATTTAATATTTTTATTTCATCAGACAAGAATTTAGTTTCGATAAAAAATTTACCTGCGGTAGGATATTAAAAAATGATTGAGTAATAAAATACAAGTAATATATTAATATTAATATTAATATATTAAATTTATATTATTTATTATTTTATATTTTTATTTATAAAAAATTATATATTTTTGTAACATAGAAGTTTAATAAGTTATTATTAAAATTTCGAATTTAGTTAATATAAATTTTTTTTACAAACTTATAATTTATAAATATGGATAAAAACAATGTTATTGTAACAACAGGAGATTTAAAATCTAATTATGAAATAATTGGTCCTGTATTTTTTCAAGTGTCAAATAAGGGTTTATTTAGTAGTGCACTTAGTACACTTGTTAAAAAGTATAAAACTCAAATAGAGGAAATGAAAAAATCTGGAACTATCTCAGAAGCAAAAACCGATTGGGGATTTTTTTGGGGTGAATTGTCAGTTGGGCAAAATGATTTTGAAAAAGCATTCTTTGTATCTGTAGAAGAATTAAAACAAAGAGCTCGTCTTTTAGGAGGTAATGCTATAATTAATATGAGACAAGATATAGATCTTGATACAAATGGTTTTACTTATTTTTACTTCCAAATGTATGGAACAGTAGTCAAAATTATTGATTAAAATGTTTTAAAATACAAAAAATTAAATCGTAAGATATACTTTATAACATTTCGCATTTATTTTTTACTAAAATTTACAACTATTTCTATAATATGATTGAGCACAGTTGAATACAAAAATTTTAAATTTAACTATGCTCAATCAAAGGAGAATTTTGCTAGTTTTAATTCTTATGCTAAATTTTTTTTAAAGTTCTCTTTAATCTTTTAATTTTGTATTCCTATATTTTATTCATTTATCTTTTTCCTTCCTACTTATTTTGATTAATTTTATATTTTTATTCTAATTCAAATTTTTATATATTAATTTTACACAAATAATTTTTTTAGAATAATTTATTTATTATAATTTTATATATTTGAAATATTAAAAAATATAATTATATGTAAATTTATAATAAAAATAAACGAGTAAACTAAAATTGCAATATGAATATAGAAAAAATAATACTCCCCGAACCTACTAAAAAAGGTGGTAAACCTTTAATGGAAACATTAAATTCAAGAGAATCGTGTAAAAATTTTTTAATAAATGATATATCTTTACAAAAATTATCTGATTTATTATGGGCTATGTTTGGAATAAACCGTCCTGACATACAAAAATGTACTGCTCCATCTGCTAAAAATTGGCAAGCAACTGAATTATATGTAATAAAAAAAGAAGCTGTTTATCTTTATAATAAAATAGAACATTCTTTAATTCTATTACTTAAAGGTGATTTTAGACAAATATCAGGACTTCAAGATTATCCAAAAACTGCGCCTGTAAATATAATTTTAGTCTCAAATTTAGAAAAAATAGAAAAAATAAATGAATTAGATAAAAAAATTACTGCATCTATGGATGCGGGGTTTATATCTCAAAATGCATATTTGTACTGTGCTTCTGAAGACTTAGGATGTGTTGCTAGATTAATGTTAGATAAAGAATTAATTAGTAGTACTTTAAATTTACCTATTTATAAATGGCCAGCAATTGCAATTACCGTAGGTTTTAAAAATATAAATATATAAGTGTATACGCACAAAATAAATTTATTATTTAATAATTCTATATATTTATAATACTAATTATAATTTTCGTAAATTTATATTTTTTATATTGTTCTTATAAATTTTCTATATAAAATAATTAAGTTATATTTTCATATTACTTTTTTATTAAAATTAAATTATATAATTATTAATATTAAGTATATCAAAAATGAATTAATAAGATAAAAATATGAATATTTTACTAATTACATTCTTCCTTCCTTTAATAGGAATGATTTTACTATTTTTCTTTAAAAAAGAACAAATCACATTAATTAAGAATACTACTTTAATAGTATCAATTATAACTTTTCTTACATCTCTTGGACTTTGGTTTGGCTTTGATCCAAATAATATAGAATTTCAATTTTTATTTAGTCAAGAATGGATAAAATCAATTGGTGCCGGATTTCGTGTAGGAATAGATGGAATGTCGCTTCTCCTTATAATGCTAACAACTTTTTTAATGCCACTAGTAGTTTTAGTTTCTTTTAAATCTATACATAAAAGAGAAAAAGAATATTATATAATGATATTGTTATTAGAAATTGCATTAATAGGTGTTTTTTCATCATTAGATTTGTTTTTGTTTTATATTTTCTGGGAATTAATCTTAATTCCTATGTATTTTATAATAGGAATTTGGGGCGGTAAAGATAGAATATATGCTTCTATAAAGTTTTTTATCTTTACAATGGTTGGTTCGCTTTTTATGTTAATTGCTATTATATGGATTGGAATGTATGTAGGAAATAATATATTAGAAACAGGCTTTACAACTAATTTTATAGCAATAAAAGAAGTAAGTAACCAAATTCCTTTTGATATAGAAAAATGGTTGTTTTGGGCATTTGCATTATCCTTTTTAATAAAAGTACCTGTTTTTCCACTACATACTTGGCTCCCTGATGCTCATACTGAAGCTCCTACTCCTGGTTCTGTAATTCTTGCAGGTGTACTTTTAAAAATGGGGACTTATGGATTAATAAGATTTAATTTGGATTTATTTACACAATCAAGCATAACTTATGCATCAATTATTGGTTCACTTGCTGTTGTTGGAATTATATATGGAGCCCTATGCGCAATGATGCAAAAAGATATAAAAAAATTAGTTGCTTATTCATCTATTAGTCATCTTGGATTTGTTGTTTTAGGAATTTTTTCTATAACAGTAGAAGGGATTCAAGGTGCAATCATTCAAATGATAAATCATGGTTTAGCTACTGGAATGTTATTTATTTGTGTTGGCTGCTTATATGAACGACGTCATACACGAGATATTTCTGAGTATGGTGGAATAGCAAAAGTAATGCCTAAATTTGCAACTTTTTTTGGACTAGCACTATTTGCATCAATAGGATTACCGGGATTAAATGGCTTCGTCGGCGAGTATGCAACATTACTAGGAACTTTTATTTCACCTATTTATAATAATATATCACTTGCTATAGTAGCAACAACAGGCGTTATTTTTGCAGCAGTTTATCTATTGTGGATGTGGCAAAGAGTAATGTTCGGTGAAATAGTTAATCCTAAAAATAAAGAATTAAAAGATATAAATAAACTTGAATTAATAACATTTATTCCTATTGTATTGTTTATTGTATGGATAGGAATTCAACCATTTACTTTTATGAAAGTAAGTGAGAATTATTCAAAAAGTTTAGTAAAAAAAATAGAATTAATTAAATCTGAACCCGTAACTTATGATTTAATAAAAAAAGATTTAAAAGAAACAAAAATAAATTATAAAAAATAATTATTTTAACTTGTTATTATGAATAAAAAAAATATTATAAAATTATTATTTATTTTTAGCATTTTCGTTTTTATTGTTTCTTGTAGAGAAACAATAAATAATGCTATAGAATTAGATTTAACAAAATTATATAATGATTATGTAAATGGTTACGATTGGTTTAAAGTAGAATATGATAATTATATAATAAAAGATGATTATATAGATTCTTTAAAATATTATCATAGTAATATTTATAAATTTATAATATTTGCTAAACCAAGTTGTAGTTGTGGTAATGAATATAAAAAATTTCCATACTTTATAAAAATTCTTGATACCATAGGCGTAAATAGAGCAAATATAGAAGTGTTTTCTATAGGTAATAGCGATTATTCTCATCCATATAAAAATAAATTTATTATAAATCAATTACCTACATTTATGATATTGAAAAATGACGATGTAATATATTCTATAAATGATACAATTTTAAAGTATAATAATAAATCATTAGAAGAAACATTATTAAATGGATTAATGCAATAAAGGAAAATAAAATGAGTTTTTCAGAAGATACACGCGAATTATATCAAGAAGTAATTTTAGATCATAATAAAAATCCTCGTAATTTTGGGAAATTAGAACATTATACAAATAAAGCAATAGGACATAACCAATTATGCGGCGATCAAATAAGTCTTTATTTAATAATAAAAGATAATATTATACAAGAAGTGAAATTTGATGGACAAGGATGTGCTATATCAAAAGCTTCTGCTTCTATAATGACTACAATTTTAAAAGGAAAAAGTGTAGAAGAAGCAAGGAAACTATTTGATGAGTTTCATAAATTAATAACAGAAACAAATGATGATATTGATGAAATAAATCTAGGTAAGCTTGCTGTTTTTGTTGGAATACGAGAATTTCCTGCAAGAGTAAAATGTGCAAGTCTTGCTTGGCATACTCTTTTAAATGCTCTCGATAACTCACAAAATTTATAGCAACTTATATTAATATATTTTTTAATTATAAGATTTTATTTCAAACTTTAAAAATCTTGTTCAATAAATATTCAATAAATATTTAATAAAGTATTATTTATAATTATATATAAATCTTAATTATAAGGCTTTATTTTTTATTTCAAAAAAATAAAAATGACAATATATATTCATATCCCTTTTTGTATAAAAAAATGTAATTATTGTGATTTTTTTTCAATTACAGATAGAAATGAAACACTAGTAAAAAAATATATATCATCCGTATCTAAAGAACTTTTATTATATGCTAGTAATAAAAATAAATATTTTCATACAAATAACCCTATAATTTCAAGTATATTTTTTGGAGGCGGTACTCCCACAAGTATAGATACAAAATATATAAAAAATATAATCCAAACAATAAAATCAAATTTTACTTTAGATAATAATTGCGAAATTACTATCGAAGTCAATCCTGCTACAAATATAGATTTTAATGAATTAAATAAAAGTTTTATTAATAGAATTTCAATAGGTATACAATCATTTATTGATGAAGAACTTATTTTATTAGGGCGTATCCATAGTGCAAAATTAGCCGGCGAAATCTTAGAAAAAGCAAAATTATATTTTAATAATATAAATGTAGATATAATGTTCTCGATACCTAATCAAACAATTAAAACATTATCATATACTTTGGATAATGTACTAAAAAGTAACGTACAACATATTTCTACATATAGTTTAATATATGAACCCGGAACACAATTATATAATTCTTTAAAAAACAAAAAAATTAATAAAAAAACAGATTTAGAAGATTCTAAGTTATATAAATATATATATACAATTTTAAAAGATAATGGTTTTTATCATTATGAGGTTTCTAATTTTGCAAAAGAAAATTATAAGTGTAAACATAATTTAAATTATTGGAATCATAATGAATATTTAGGTATAGGAGCCGCTGCGTATGGCTTTATAAACTCTAAAAGATATTATAACTATTATGATATAAATAAATATTGTAATTTAATTGAAAACAATCAATTTCCTATTGAAAATATAGAAATATTATCAAAAGAAGAAATTTATACCGAAAAATTATTTTTAGGTCTACGTAGTGAAGGTGTAAATTTAAAATTTTTAAAAAAAGAACATATAAATTATTGTAAACAATTAGAACAAAAAGGATTTGCTTTATTTTATCAAAAAAATAACAATATTTTTTTTAAGTTAACATCTTATGGATATTTTCTTTGTGATGAAATAACATTGAAATTATTATCTTAAAAAAAAATAAAGATATTCAAACAAACAAAAAAAAGTAAAAAAGATTTTGTTATTATATAAAATTTAATTAGATTTGTCTTTATATAATTATTAACTCAAACTTATTTATTTTTTAATATAATCAATGTGATTAGTTGAATATTTATAAGTATCAAATAACAATTAATCACTATTAAAAACTGAGGATTTTATGGCAGATCAAAAATTCAATCCTTTTCAAATGGCACAACAACAATTTGATAATGTAGCCAAAAAATTAAATTTAGATGAAGCAACTTGTGAATTCCTTCGTGTACCGGATCGTGAATATCATTTTAGTATTCCTGTAAGAATGGATAATGGAACTTATAAAGTATTTCGTGGGTTCCGCTGTCAACATAATGATGCACGTGGCCCAGCAAAAGGCGGTATTCGTTTTCATCCAAATGAAACAGTAGATACTGTAAGAGCACTTTCAATGTGGATGACTTGGAAAACAGCTTGTGTTGATATTCCTCTTGGTGGTGGAAAAGGCGGTGTTATTTGTGACCCTCGTATAATGTCTTTACGTGAACAAGAACTTGTTTGCCGTGGTTATGTTAGACAAATTTGGAAAAATATAGGTCCTATTCAAGACGTTCCTGCACCAGATGTTATGACAAATGGTCAAATGATGATTTGGATGCTAGATGAATATGAAAAAATTACAGGTATGAAATATCCTGGTTGTATTACTGGTAAGCCTGTTGGTGTTGGCGGTTCTTTAGGACGTAGAGAAGCTACTGGTTTCGGTGCCATTTATGTATTAAGAGAAGCATTAAAAGAAAAAGGTATTGATATTACTCAAACAACTGCTTCAGTTCAAGGTTTTGGTAATGTAGCTCAATTTGCTATCAAACACTATACAGAATTAGGTGGTAAAGTTATAGCAGTTTCTTGTTGGGATAACAATGTTAAAAAAGCTATTACTTTCAGAAAAACAACTGGTACTAGCTACGAAGAACTTATTAGTATAACTGATCAGTTTGGAACAATAGATCAAGAAAAAGCTAAAGGTTTAGGTTTTGAAATTCTTCCTGGCGAAGATTGGATAAAACAAGATGTTGATATTTTAATGCCTGCTGCTCTTGAAAACCAAGTAAATGAAGATACAGTTAAATTAATTTCGCCAAAAGTTAGAATTATCAATGAGTGTGCTAATGGACCTACAACTCCAGAAGCTGATGTATTTATTAAACAACGTGGAATATTTCTTATTCCTGACTTCTTATGTAATGCAGGTGGTGTTACATGTTCATATTTTGAACAAGTTCAAAACAATCAAAATTTTTATTGGACAAGAGAAGAAGTTCTTGCTAAATTAGATAATAAAATGACAGCAGCTTACTATGGTGTTTCTGAAATGGCAAAAGAACATAATGCTTATATGCGTGATGCAGCTTATATGATTGCTATAAAGCGTGTTGCTGATGCAGTAAAATTACGTGGATGGGTATAAAATTTACTGAATAATATCGTATTTAAGTAAATATAATTCAATATAAAAACAGGTTCTCATATGAGAACCTGTTTTTATATTGAATTATATTAAATTGTTAATAAAGTTTACTTTTTTATTATATAAAATATTTATAGTTTTGCTTTTAAAATCTTAATTATTTTACTTTATAATTATGAAAAATAAACTTACTCATTCTAAATATATTTTTATAACAGGCGGTGTCATTTCCTCTTTAGGAAAAGGTATAACTTCTGCTTCATTAGGCTATCTTTTACAACAACGTGGATATTCTGTTACTATTCAAAAATTTGATCCATATTTAAATGTAGACCCCGGAACAATGAGTCCAACACAACATGGTGAAGTATTCGTTACTGATGATGGTGCTGAAACAGACTTAGATATTGGACATTATGAAAGGTTTTTAGGTGCTTCTTTACATAAAAAAAATACTCATTCAGCAGGACAGGTTTATTTTGAGGTTATTACAAGAGAACGTAAAGGTTCTTTTTTAGGTAAAACTGTACAAGTTGTTCCTCATATTACAAACGAAATAAAAAGACGTATGAAAATATATGATGGTGAGTATGACTTCATTATAATAGAAATAGGTGGAACTGTTGGCGATATAGAATCGATGCCATTTCTTGAAACACAACGCCAAATGTGTTATGAAAAGTCATTACAAGATGTATTAAATATACATCTTACTTATGTCCCCTATATAAAAGCAGCACATGAATTAAAAACAAAACCAACACAACATTCAGTTCATACATTAATGCAATATGGAATAAGACCAGATATACTATTATGTAGATGTGAAATGAAATTAAATAAAGAAATTAAACAAAAAATTGGGTTGTTTTGTAATGTAGAAGAAAATTCTGTAATTGAAGTAGCAGATGCAGATGCAACAATTTATGAAATACCTTTAAATTTTTATAAAAGCGGTTTAGATGAAATAGTTTTAAAAAAAATGGGTCTCCCTCTGAATAATTTAGAAATCAGTGACTGGAAAGATTTTGTAAATAAAATAAAAAATCCAAAATATAATGTAAATGTTGGGTTAATAGGAAAATATACTAATTATGAAGATAGTTATAAAAGTATATTGGAAGCTTTGATTCATGCAGGCTCTATAAATAATACAAGGGTAAATGTAAAATTAATTAATTCTGAAGAACTAAATGTTGATAATATAGAAGAAAAATTAAAAGGATTAAATGGTGTTTTAGTTGGTCCTGGTTTTGGCGGTAGAGGTATAGAAGGTAAAATATTAACTGTTGAATATGTAAGGAAAAATAATATTCCTTTTTTTGGGATATGCTTAGGAATGCAATGTGCCTGTATAGAATTTGCACGTAATGTATGTAATATAAAAAATGCGAACACAAAAGAATGTAAAAAAGATAATATAGAAGAAACATATGTAATTGATTTGATGAAAACACAAAAAGGCATAAATGAAAAAGGTGGGACAATGAGATTAGGAGCATATATTTGTAATATTACAAGTAAAAATACTTTAGCATTCAAAGCGTATCAACAATTAGAAATTGTTGAAAGGCATAGACATAGATATGAATTTAATAATAAATATCGTGATATATTTACAAAAAATGGAATAGTTTTTTCAGGAACATCACCTAACGGAAATTTAGTTGAAATTATTGAAATCCCTTCACATAAGTGGTTTTTAGGCGTACAATTTCATCCTGAATTAAAATCACGCGCTGTTACTGGTCATCCTTTATTCATTAGTTTTATTAAAGCAGCTTTAGAATATAAAAAATAATTATTATAAATAATATATTTATATGATCTATTTTGAATATGCTATTTAAATTTAAATTAATTTTATTTTGTTAATAATAGTTGAATTTTTAATGCGATGCTTTGAGCATCTAATCCATTATCTTTTAATAACTCAGTAACTGTTCCATGCTCAATAAATTTATCTTCAAATCCCATTACATAAATAGATTTATTATATTGTTTTTCATTAAAATATTCAACAATAGAATTTCCAAAACCACCAATTTTTTGTCCATCCTCTATTGTAATAATTATATTATGTCTTCTATTTATATCATCTAATAACTCAGTATCTAATGGTTTTACAAATCTAGCATTTATTACTTCTACATCAATATTATTTTCTGATAAGATATTTCGTACTTCAATAGAAGTATTAACCATTCTGCCAATAGCTAATATACATACATCTTTACCTTTAAATAAGATTTCAGATTTTCCTATTGGAATTTCTTGTAATTTATCAATAGAAGCTACGCCAATCCCCGTACCGCGAGGATATCTAATAGCAACACAATTCTTATAGTTATAAACTGCAGAATAAACCATATTGTAAAGTTCCTGATTATCTTTTGGAGCCATAATTGTCATATTAGGAATCATCCTTAAATATGCCATATCAAACACGCCATGATGTGTTGAGCCGTCTTCACCAACAAGACCTGCTCTATCCAACGCAAAAACTATATGTAAATTTTGTAATGCACAATCGTGTATTATATTGTCAAAAGCTCGTTGCATAAAAGAAGAATATATAGCAACAATAGGTGTTATTCCTTGTATAGCTAAACCTGCAGCAAATGTAACAGCATGCTCTTCTGCTATTCCTACATCAACAATTTGTTCTGGGTATTCTTTTAATACATTATCAAGTCCAGTTCCATCTATCATTGCCGCAGAAATAGCAATAATATTTTTGTCTTTATTTATTATATATTTTACTATTTCACCAAAAGTATCTTGATATTTATTTAAAGAATTCTCCTTAATAAGTGGAACACCAGTATGTTTATTAATTGAAGAGACAGCATGAAATTTACGAAAATCTTTCTCTGCTAATTCATATCCTTTTCCTTTTTCAGTAACAACGTGTAGAAATGTAGGGCCTTGAATATTTTTTATATTAAATAAAAATTTAATAATCTTATGGACATTATTACCTGCAATAGGACCAAAATAACTAAATCCAAATGCTTCAAATAACATACCGGGTGTAATTACTGATCTAACTCCTCCTACAATTTTAGAAACTAATTTTCTCATTCTATCGCCTCGTTCTCCAACCTTCCCTATTGCATCATAAATATTATTTTTTAGTGTCTGTATCTTATGAGAAGAATATATAGTATTAAAATAATGAGAAATAGCAGAAACATTTTCATCAATAGAAATATTATTATCATTTAAGATAACTAATAAATCACGATTTTGAACTCCTGCGTTATTTAAAGCCTCATATGCTAATCCGCCTGTCATCGCACCATCGCCAATAACTGCAATAGACTTATAATTTTCCCCCTTTATATCACGTGCCATAGCAATCCCTAATGCAGCGGATATACTCGTACTTGCATGTCCAGCTCCAAAAGCATCATACTGACTTTCATTTGGTTTTAAAAAACCAGAAATGCCACCTTTTTGTCTAATTGTATGTAATAGTTCTTTACGACCAGTAATAATTTTATGCGGATAACCTTGATGTCCAACATCAAAAACTATCTTATCAACAGGAGTATTAAAAACATAATGTAATGCAACAGTTAATTCTACAACTCCTAAACCTGCTCCTAAATGTCCGCCTACTTTTGTTATGGTATCAACCATAAAAGAACGAATTTCTTCACAAAGCTCAGGAAGAACTTTCACCGGTAATTTACGTAAATCATAGGGCGAATTAATCAATGATAAGTATTTATATTTTGCTAACATTTTATAAAAATTTATGAATGTTAAATATAGTAAAAATAAATGTAAAAACCTTATTTTTTATTAATTTATTTTTACAAAATAGTTTAATTTATATGATAAATAAGGGATATTTATATTTAAAATATTATATAAAATATCCCTTATATTTTATTATTATTATATATAATTTAATAAATTAGTTAATTCTCACCTTTGTAAGGTTTACCATTTATTATCCAATCCGGAGCTTCAGTCCCAAGAACATAATGATCAAAAAATTCTTTCATTTTTACAGAATAATCTAATTTATTCCAATATCTAGTTTGCCAATGAGGTTCATTAACATAATGTAACATTATAGCAGGAGCCTGTGCACGTCTCATAGCCATATAAAGTTCAATACCTTGTTCCCAAGGAACACATTCATCAATATCACCAAATCCTATTAAAAAAGGAGTCTTTGTTTTATTTGCAAAAAATACAGGAGAATTACGAATATATGCTTGTAAGGAATCCCACAGGTTCCCACCTATTCTACTTTGTTGTGCTTCATATTGAAATTGTCTAACACGACCTGACCCAAGTCTTATTCCACTATATGCACTTGTCATATTACCTACTGGCGCACCTGCACATGCTGCTGAAAAGAAATTAGTTTGAGTAACAATATATGCAGTTTGATAACCACCCCAAGAATGTCCTTGTATACACGATTTTAAAGTATCTATAATCCCTGTTTTAGCTAAGGCTCTACAACCAGTTAAAATAGATTCTAATGCATCATTTCCCGGACTACCTACTCCATATTTTATATCAGGGAAAAACATTATATAATTATCCATATAAACTTGATTTATAGGTCTATGTGTGATTTCTGGCATATAGAAAGCATTCATTCTTGAAGACATTTGATCATAAAAATAAACAAATATAGGATATTTTTTATTTGCATCAAAATTATCAGGTTTTACTAAATAACCTTGTAATATAGTATCCCTATATTTCCATTCAAATAATTCAGTAGTTCCCCAATTAAATGTATCTTTTATAGCAAGATTTAAATTAGAAATACGTTTAATAGAATTAAATTGTAAATCCGATATCCAATAATTAGGAAAAACATCATATTTCTCTATTGAAAATATCATTTTGTCAACATCTTTTGCTTTTACTATCCTTCTTAAATATTGGTTATCCATTTTTAATTTTTCTTCTAGTATTCCTTTATTTAAATTTGCAATAAAATATGCACTGTTTTTATTATTTTTATCAAAAGCATGAACAATTATATTTTCTTTAGAGTTATAATATTTCATTTTACTATCTATTCTGCGCAACGAAAATTTTATATTCTTCTCCTTTCCTATTCCTTTTGTTAATATCTTATGTTTTTTTAAATTTTCAGTTTCAAAGTACCAGATATCCCAATTATCATATAAGAAAAAGCCTTTATCGTCATCAACCCAACCACCAAATCCACAACTCCATAAAGAAGAAGGCACATCTTGATATATATCATAAAATGGTCTATCAAGATTACCCGTGATATTAATAGAAGTGTTACTAGCAGTACTATATAAAAACCAATTTTTATCTTTATAATAAACAATATATTTTCCACTATTTGATATACTCCCATTTTCTTCCACTCGTTCTACTATTTTATTTTTATTACCTGTTTTCAAATTAATACAATATATATCATTACAATCTCCATACCACGTAGTTTCTTTTCTATAAGGCATATAACTATAAGCAATAGCATAATTAGAATTATTAGGTATTGATACACTTGGTACTAATGTATCTCCTAATTGTATATAAGTATTTTTCTCCAAATTAAAAACAGCAGTATAATGCTGGTCTTTACGCCATTTATTCCAATTATTTTGTTGTTGTGGAATTGTATACGGATCATTCCAATGCCATATGTTAACTTCTGATTTTGCCAATAAAGTATCTTGATTATAGAAATTTTCATCATTAAATTTAATTTTTTCTATATCATCTATCTTCTCACTTAATGGTTTAAGCCCGAAATAAAGATAAGGATAATCTTTAGACCATATTAAAGAATTTTTGTTAGGTATATACCATTCTTTTAATGTACTTGTATCTTCGATTGCTATTATTATTTTATTTGTTTTTTCATCCCAAAAATTCAAACTACAAAATTCTGGTTTACCCTTTTCATTTAATGTCGATGTTAAAAATGCTAAATTATTAGTAATAGGACTCCAATCTATATTAGAAAAACAAGTATTTTCTTTTTTTGAAATAAATCTTTCAGGTGCATATTCTTTTGTTAATTCACGGCAATATACTCCATCTTTATTACCATCTGGTGAAGATACAGTATAAAAAAGGAATACCGAATTTGTATCAAAAATAAATTCTGATACATAAGGAATTATTATATTAGTTCCAGATTTTAAGTGTTTTAAAATTAAATCTGTTCCTAACTCTTTATCTTTAAATTTTTCTAATTTAGGTTTATTTTCTTTATCTTCTTTTTTAGAAAAAGCAATCCATTTTGAGTCTTCGGAAAATTTAAATAAATTTAAATTTTCTTCGTTCCATTCTTCTTTTGTTAAAAGATTTATTATTTTTAAGGAATTATTAGGTTCCGTTTTTTTATCTGTTTTTATATTTTCTTTTACCATTTGAGAAGGTGTAATTGACATTGCAACCCAATTAGAATTATTAGAAAAAACAATCCCTGTAGCATTTTTAATTCGAATAATATTTGTAGAATCTTCAACCGAATTTATACTTCCAGTAATATCACCTCTATCTTGTTTGGCTTCATATGAAAACCATTTTCCATCATTAGATATTTGAGGTAAACGCAAAGATTCAAATTTCATTGCATCGTCAAATGTAAAATTACGTTTCTGTGCTTGTAAATATTTTTGATTAAAAGAAAAAAATATACCTATTATAAAACAAATAGATAAACAAATCATTTTAATTAACTTTGTTTCACTTTGCATAATCATTAATAAATTAAATAAAAAAATATAAAAATATTGTATTAATTTTCAGAAGATACTAATTTATAAATTTTATCATTTTTTCGTACTTTAGTTGGTACTAATATTGAAAAAAGATTCCCTTTTATTGCCTTAGAAATAGCACCATCATCACCATGCATCTCATTTATTTTTAATTCTATAACTCCTGTCGTTGCACCAATAATTAAAACTTCATCTCCAACGTTAACTTCTCCAGATTGAATATAAAACTCTGCTACCTTTAAATTGTTATAATAATTTGTTGCTATTCCTAATAAAACTTTTTTCTTTGAAGCACTAGAGCCATGTCTATCACTCCACTCTCCTAATCTTTGTCCCAAATAATATCCATCCCAAAATCCACGATTAAATACTTCACCTAAACGGAGTCGCCATTTTTTAATACGGTCTTCTGTATATTCATTAATATTGGTTGTTATTATATTTAGCGCTTCATTATAACATTCAACTGTGCGTTTTACATATTCAGGCGAACGTCCACGTCCTTCAATTTTAAAAACAGATGCCCCTGATTGTATAATTTTATCTAGAAAACCTATTGTACATAAATCTTTTGGTGACATTATGTACTGATTATCTATATCTAATTCATATCCAAATTCTCTTTCTATAACAGTATATTCACGTCTACAAGGCTGCAAACACATTCCCCTATTAGCAGATTTATTATGCTCATGAAGGCTAAGATAACACTTGCCTGATACAGACATACATAATGCCCCATGAATAAACATTTCTATACGAACTTGTTCCCCATTATAACTACGAATATTATTAATCATAATATTATCATATATTTGTCTTACTTGTTTTAAATTTAATTCTCTAGCTAAAACAATAACATCAGAATATTTTGCATAATGTTCTAATGCTCTTGTATTACTAATGTTCAATTGAGTTGAACAATGGACGGGTAAATTAATATTATGTGCATATTCTATTACAGCAGCATCGGAAGCTATTACTGCAGATACTCCTGCATCTTTAGCAGTACATAATAGTTCTTCCATTAAATTTAAATCTTCATCATATATTATAGTATTTAGTGTAATATATGATTTTACATTATTATTTTTACATTGTGCTGTTATATCAAGTATATCTTTTATCGTAAAGTTAGCAGAAGAATTAGAACGCATATTAAGTAATCCAGCGCCAAAATATATAGAATCTGCTCCTGCTTGAATAGCTGCTGTTAATGCCTCATAAGAACCAGCAGGTGCCATTAATTCAAGTTCATTTCTTTTTACAATTATTTCACTTATCATATAATTATATTTCTTATATTATATAATATAAAATAGTTCTAATTATTAAAAATAACAATATATTAAATATAATAATTATATTATTGTATTTAATATATTATTTAAAAAAAAGATTGTTATAAAAATATAATTATAACAATCTCTATAAAATATTTATTACTTAACTATACATCAAGTCTAGCATATTGAGCATTTTTTTCTATAAATTCTCTTCTTGGACCAACATTATCACCCATCAAAGTTTGAAATAATAATACAGCATTATTAGCATCTTCAATTGTTACCTTTAATAATGTTCTATTTTCAGGATCCATTGTTGTATTCCATAATTGCTCTGGATTCATTTCCCCTAGTCCTTTAAATCTTGATATATTAATATTTTCTTGCTTTTTTGAACCTGTTTCTTCAAATTCAGAGGCTTCATTTTCTTCACTTGCCTCAACCACTTTTATAGTTTTTCCACCTTCTTTACTTTTTCTTAGCTCTTCAATAATAGATTTTTTTTGATCTTCATCGTAAGCATATTTTTCTTTTTTTCCATATTTTATTTTATATAAAGGTGGTTGAGCTATATATAAATTTCCATTAGTAATTAAATCTCGCATATAATTAAAAAAGAAAGTAAGCAATAAAGTTCGTATATGCGCACCATCTACATCGGCATCGGCCATTATAATAACTTTTCCATATCTAATTTTGTTTATATCAAATTCTTTATCTTTACTATTTTGAGTTATACTTTCTGTATCATAAGCATCATATTGTGGTTTCGTAGAAAATCCTGCTCCAATAGCGCTAATAATCATTTTTATTTCTTCATTATCTAATATTTTAGCAGGTAATGCTTTTTGTACATTTAATACTTTACCACGCAAAGGCAATATTGCTTGGAAACGTCTATTACGACCTTGTTTTGCGGACCCACCTGCAGAATTACCTTCAACTATATATATTTCGCATTCTTCTGGATTGTTAGAAGAACAATCAGCTAATTTTCCTGGTAAATTAGAGCTTTCTAATGCATTTTTACGTCTTACAAGTTCTCGGGCTTTTTTAGATGCAATACGTGCTTCTGCAGCTTTTATAGCTTTATCTATAATTATTCTTGCCTCGTTGGGATAGAAATCAAGATATTCTTGTAACTTAGCAGATGTAATCTGTCGAACTACAGTTTCTACTTCACTATTTCCAAGTTTAGTTTTAGTTTGGCCTTCAAATTGTGGCGAAGATAATTTTACAGAAATAATAGCTGTCATTCCTTCTCTGAAATCATCTCCAACAACTTCTACTTTATTATTTTTCTTTATATTCTTTTCTTTTTCTATATAAGAATTCAAAGTCTTTGTTAAAGCTGTTCTAAATCCACTAAGATGTGTTCCACCTTCTATTGTATGTATATTATTAGCATATGTTAAATTTACTTCACTATATCCTGTATTATACTGTAAGCATATATCAACCTCTATGTTAGTATCAGAATCTTTCCCTTTTATTGATATCGGTTTAGAAATGTGAGTATTAGATGCATCAACATAATCTATAAAATCTTTCAATCCACCTTCAAAATGGAAAGTTTCTTCTATTTCTTCTCTCTCATCTTTTAATATAATACGAACTTGTGAATTTAAAAAAGCTAATTCACGTAACCTATCTGCAACTTTTGTATATTTAAATTCAATCTTATTAAATATTTTATCATCAGGTTTAAATTTAATTGTAGTACCTGTTTTTTTTGATTTACCTATAATTTTAACTTCATCTAGTGGGATACCTTCGGAATAATGTTGTTGGTATATATAACCATCACGTTCTATCGTAGCTTCAAAATCTATAGATAAAGCATTTACACAAGAAACACCTACTCCATGTAATCCGCCTGATACTTTATAACTAGTATTATCAAACTTACCACCTGCATGTAGAGTACAAAGTACAACTTCAAGAGTAGATTTTTTTTCAATTGGATGGATACCAGTTGGAATTCCTCGTCCATCGTCCTTTATAGAACAAGAATTATCAGAATGAAGTATAACAGTTATAGTTTTACAATATCCTGCTAAAGCTTCATCTATAGAGTTATCTACTACTTCATTTATTAAATGATGTAACCCGCGTTCTCCAGTATCACCAATATACATAGCAGGTCGCATTCTTACTGCTTCTAGTCCTTCAAGTACTTTTATACTATCTTCATTATATTCTTGTTCTTTTTTTATTTTATTATTTTCCATTTATATTTTTTAGATAAATTTTTCATTAAAAAATACACATACTTTTCAAGTATATTAGTTTTAACTTATTAATTCTGACTGCTCTAAATTATCTTCAGGAAGTTGAACTTCTATATTTTCATCACTATCTTGTTTTTCTTCATGATCAACTGAGGTAATATCAGCAATTAAATCATCAGTATCAAGTTTAATGAGTTTAACTCCTTGAGTATTACGTCCTATTGTTCTTATCTTAGAAATATCTTGTCTTATAAGAATTCCACCAGCTGTTATAACAATAAGATCTTGTGAATCAATTGCAGGAATAATTCTTACAACTTTACCTGTTTTTTTAGTAACATTCATAGATATAACTCCCTTTCCGCCACGATTTGTTAATCTAAAATCTTCAATTTTAGTACGTTTTCCAAACCCTTTTTCAGAAACTACTAAAACTTGTGCGTCTTGATGAGGTTTTACAACAACCATGGCAACAACTAAATCATTATTACTTATAGAAATTCCTCTTACACCTGATGCTGTTCGTCCCATAGCTCTAACTTTATTTTCTTTAAAACGACAGGCTAAACCGTTATGTGTTCCTAATATTATCTCACTATTTCCATCAGTAACTTTTGCAGATATTAATTTATCATTTTCACGAAGTGTAATTGCAATAATGCCATTGGAACGTATATTTGCAAAAGCAGACATTTCTGTCTTTTTTACTATTCCATATTTTGTACACATTATAACATATTCATCTTCTTTAAATTCTTTTACAGACAAATATGCGGTTACTTTTTCATCATCTTCTTTGTTAATAACATTTGCAATTGCACGACCTTTTGCATTTCTATTACCTTCTGGTAAATCATAAACTTTAATCTTATACACTTTACCTTTATCAGTAAAAAACAACAAATAATGATGTGTAGATGCATGAAATATATGTTCAACAAAATCATTTTCTGATGTTGTAAGTCCTTTTAATCCTTTGCCACCTTTATTTTGTTGTCTATATGTATTAGCAGGAATTCTCTTTATATATCCACTATGGCTAATAGTAACGATAACCTCTTCATTTACAATAAAATCTTCATTATTTAATTCTTCTGTAGCATATACAATTTCTGTACGTCTTTTATCTGCAAATTTTTCTTTAATCTCCGTTAATTCATCAATAATGATTTGCATTTGTAAATCTTTACTATTAAGAATGGACGTTAATTTTTCTATAAGTTGTAATGTATCTTTATACTCTTTTACAATATTTTCTCGTTCTAAACCTGTAAGTCTATAAATTTGTAATTCTAATATTGCTTTTGCTTGTAGTTCTGTAAATTTAAATTTTTCTTGTAATTTTATAGACGCTTCTTGCTTGTCTTTTGATTTACGAATTGTACTAATAACTGCATCTAGATTATCTAAAGCAATAATAAAACCTTCTAATATATGAGCTCGTTTTTCTGCAACTTCTAAATCAAATTTAGTACGTCTTATGATAACTTCATTACGATGTTCTATAAAATATTTTAATATTTTTGTTAATGATAAAAGTCTTGGGCGCCCTTTAACCAAAGCTAACATATTAGCACCAAATGTAACTTGTAATTGAGTATGTTTAAATAGTTGATTTGATACAATATCAGGTATTGCATCTTTTTTTAACTCTATAACAATTCTAATACCTTCTTTTGATGATTCATCTCTTAAATCAGATATCATATTTAAAATTTTATAAAGTTCTGGTTCTTTATCTTTATCTGTGTCTTTTATTAAATCTGCAATATTTTTTACTAATGTTGCTTTATTAACTTGATAAGGAATCTCTGTAACTATAATAGAGGTTTTGTTTTTTGTTTCTTCAGTATATAGCTTTGCACGTAAAGTTATTTTACCTTTACCTGTTTCATATGTTTCGCGAATTCCATTATAACCATATATAATACCACCAGTTGGGAAATCTGGAGCAGGAATTATTTTCATAATTTCCTGAACAGTAATATTAGGATTTTTTATATATGCAATTATTGCATCAATAACTTCAGTTAAATTATGAGGCGGAAGATTAGTAGCCATTCCAACTGCAATACCACTTGAACCATTTAATAATAATGTAGGTAAGACTGTTGGGAGTACTGTTGGTTCTGTTAATGATTCATCAAAATTATATTTAAAATCAACAGTATTCTTTTTTATATCCCTTAACATATGATGTGCTATCGATGCTAATCTTGCTTCTGTATAACGCATTGCTGCTGGTTTATCACCATCTACAGAACCAAAATTACCTTGTCCATCTACCAAAGGATATCTTAAAGACCAATCTTGTGCCATTCTAGCCATTGCTTCATAAACAGAAGTATCACCATGTGGATGATATTTACCAAGAACTTCACCGACTAATCTTGCAGATTTTTTATATGGACGAGTATACCATAATCCTAAATCTAACATTGCATATAGAATACGTCTATGAACGGGTTTTAATCCATCTCTAACATCTGGTATAGCACGAGAAACAATAACGGACATTGAATAATCTAAATAAGATGTCCGCATTTCTTCTTCAAGTATAGTAGGAATTATTTTATCTTTATCAAAAATAGATGCCATCTTTTTTTATTTTATTAAAAACTTTTATTTCATAAAAAATATATAAAAAATAAAATATTTTTAGTTTTAGTAATACTAATTTTTTGTTTATAAGATTATTATATTATTATCTAATAACAATACAATATGAAATATAAAATATATATTATAAAACAATTATTATTTTAATTTTTATTAATTACAAATATACGAATAATATATGAAAAAAACTATTTTTAATATTGCATTTTATATATTTTTATATACACTAATATATATTTTATATTATACCAAATAGTATATATAAAAAAAACTTCTTTATTTTTTTATAAAGAAGTTTTTTTATTATTATATTATTATGTTATTATAAACATAAAAGTTCTTCAGGGGCGTTTGTTAATTTTATTGCTTTAGATTGCGTTACAACTATATCATCTTCTACTCTCATTCCAAACCTGCCTGGTAAATAAATCCCAGGTTCAATTGCAAGAACTACATCTTCAGGAACAACTTGATCTTTAAATCTAAAAGATATAGAAGGTTTTTCATGACAAACAAGTCCCAATCCATGTCCTAAAGAATGTTGAAAATATTCTCCATAACCTGCTTCTTCTATCATATGTCTAGCTATATTATCTAAATACGCACCTTTCATTCCTGGTCTAGCTTCATTTATAGCGTTAGACATTGCATTATATAATAAAGAATATATACTTTTTTGTTCTTTTGTTGGGTTACCAACACAAATTGTTCTTGTTATATCAGAACAGAATCCATTAACTTTACATCCAAAGTCAATTAATAAAATATCATTTTTCTTAATTTTAGCTTTACTTGGTTGTCCATGTACTATTGCTCCACGACTACCTGTTACAACAATTGTTTCAAACGCAGTTCCCGCAGAACCTAATTTACGACTTATATATTCTAATTCAATAGCTATGTCTATTTCTGAAATACCTGGTTTTATAACATCATTAATAAGTTTTTCAAATGTTGCTTCTGCTATTTTACATGAGGCTTGTATATATCCTAATTCTTCTTTAGACTTAGGTTGTGTGAATTTTTCAACAAGACTTACTATAGGAACTATTTTTATTTTACGTCCTGACATAAAAACAGATCTTAAATTCATTCCATCATTATAAGTAATATACTCTGCTTCTATTCCAATCTTAAGAACACCATTTAATAAATTATTCTGCAAACAAAAATTAAGTGGATCACGGGTAATATAAGTCTCCATTTCCGGAATATCAAATAGCTCTAATTTTATTTGTTCTGTATATCTATCATCAGTAAAAAAACAAATTTTATTAGGAAGAATCAATAAGATAGCAGAAGAACCTGAAAAATTAGTAAGATAACGTATATTAGGTAAATAAGTTATCCAAGCAGCTTCTACTTTATTATCTTCCATATTAAAACGTATTTGTTTAAAACGTTTATCTATTATTTGAGGATAATTACTATTTACATTGTTATTATTCTCAATTTCCATTTTTTTAAATTTTCCCATTTTTATTAACTTTATTTATTTATTATTTATTGTTTTATTATTTAACAAAATAATTAGGAGATTCTTTTGTTATATTTATATTATGAGGATGAGATTCTAATAATCCTGCATTAGTTATACGTGTAAATTGTGCATTTTTTTTCATTGATTCAATATCTGCACATCCACAATATCCCATTGCTGAACGCAACCCACCAGTAATTTGATAAACAGTATCACAAACGTTACCTTTATATGGAATACGTCCTTCTATCCCTTCCGGTACATATTTTGTTAATTCTGCCTCGGCATCTTGAAAATACCTATCAGCAGAACCATCTTGCATAGCACCAAGCGAACCCATTCCACGATAAATTTTATAAGCACGTCCTTCAAATATAATTTTTTCTCCTGGACTTTCTTCATGCCCTGCAAAAAGATTACCTATCATAACAGTATCTGCTCCTGCAGCAATTGCCTTAGCAACATCACCTGTTTGTTTTATTCCGCCATCTGCAATAACTGGGACAGCATATTTAGAAGCAATTTTTGCAACTTCCATTATAGCTGTCAACTGAGGAACACCTACACCAGCAATAATTCTTGTGGTACAAATAGAACCAGGACCTATACCAACTTTTACAGCATCAACTCCTGCTTTTATTAAATCTTCGGCAGCTTGAGCAGTTGCAATATTACCTGCTACCACTTGTAATTTTGGATATTTTGATTTTATTAATTTTACTGTATCTATAACTTTCCTATTATGGCCATGAGCTGTATCAACAAAAACAACATCAACATAAACATCTACTAATTTCTTTACTCTTTTCAATGTATTTTTAGCAACTCCTACTGCAGCACCAACCAATAAACGTCCATAAGCATCTTTTGCTGCATTAGGAAATTGTTTTTTCTTCTGAATGTCTTTAAATGTGATTAAACCACGTAAAACATAATTACTATCTATAACAGGTAATTTTTCTATTTTATATTTTTGTAATATTTCTTCAGCTTCTTCTAACGTTGTTCCTTCAGGTACTGTAATTAGATCATCTTTTGTCATCATATCTGTTATTCTTTGCTTTGGATCCGGTTTAAATCTCAAATCACGATTTGTAACAATTCCTACTAAGCGATAAGAATCATCTATAATGGGAATACCAGAAATACTGAATTTGTGCATAAGTTCGACTGCATCTTGAACTGTATTATTTTCTTTCAATGTAATTGGCTTATTAATCATACCACTTTCACTACGTTTTACTCTATCAACACAAATAGCTTGTTCTTCTATAGTCATATTTTTATGAATAACTCCAAGACAACCTTCGCGTGCGAGGGCGATAGCCATTTGTGTCTCTGTAACTGTATCCATTGCTGCAGAAATAACAGGGATATTTAACTTTATTTTTTTTGTTAAATTAGTTATCAATGAAGTTTCACGTGGTAATACTTCAGAATATTTAGGTATTAACAATACATCATCATAAGTAATTCCTTCATATAAAATTTTATTTTCCATAATGTTCGAATTTAAAATTTAACATTTACTTAATTATTTATATCGACTTTTATCTAGATTTATTAACATTTAGATCTGTTAATATTGAAATAATTTCTTCTTGTGTTTTCATTCCAATATCACCTTTTGTATGTTCTCTTACAGAAATAGAGTTATTTTCTTCTTCTTTTTTTCCAATTATAAACGCAAAAGGAATTTTACTTTGTTCAGATTCAGCTATTTTTCTACTAATTTTTTCATTACGCAAATCTATATTGACTCTAAAACCTAAATTTTCTAGTTTTTCCTTTATTTGTAAAGAATAATTAGTTTGAGCCTCACTAATTGGTAAAATATTAACTTGTACAGGTGCTATCCAAAAAGGGAAATTCCCTGCATAATGTTCTGTTAATATAGCCATAAATCTTTCTAAAGAACCTAAAGGAGCACGATGAATACAAACAGGTCTTTCTTGTGTATTATTAGCATTTGTATATTTTAAGTTAAATCTTTCTGGCATTACATAATCTACTTGTACTGTTCCTAATTGCCATTTACGTCCTATTGCATCTTTTATTATAAAATCTATCTTAGGTCCATAAAAAGCAGCTTCTCCTTCAGCAAGAAAATAATTTAAGTTTAATTCATCTGCTGCTTCTTTTATATCTTTCTGTGCTAGTAACCACAAATCTATTTCACCACCATATTTTTCAATATTATCATCTCTAAATGAAAGTCTAGTTTGTATATTATCTGCCATTTCAAAAGTTTTAAAAAAGTAATAAATAATATCAACAACTCCTTTTACTTCATCTTTTAATTGATCTATAGTACAATAAATATGAGCATCATCCTGAGTAAAACCGCGAACGCGTGTAAGTCCACTTAATTCTCCTGATTGTTCATAACGATAAACAGTCCCTAATTCAAATAATCTTAAAGGCAAATCTCTATATGAACGTAGCTTATTAAGATATATTTGATGATGATGAGGACAATTCATCGGTTTCATCATATACTCTTCATTCTCTATTTTCATCGGTGGAAATTGAGAATCTGAATAATAAGGATAATGACCAGATGTTTTATAAAGTTCTATATTTCCAATATGAGGAGTAATTACTTCTTTATAACCACGTTTAATCTGTTCCTTACGCATAAATTCCTCTATTATCCGTCTTATAATGGTTCCATTTGGTAACCAAACTGGTAAACCACCACCAATTGCAGGAGTTATCATAAATAATTCTAATTCACGTCCAAGTTTACGATGATCACGTTTTTCAGCTTCTTCACGCATTATTAAATATTCATCTAACATTTTCTTTTTAGGAAATGTTATACCATATATACGAGTCATCATAGGACGAGAAACATCGCCACGCCAATAAGCACCAGCTATTGATAATAATTTTATTGATTTAATAAAACTTGTATCTGGTAAATGAGCGCCTCTACATAAATCAGTAAAGGTACCATGTCTATAAAAAGATATATTTTGCCCTTTAAAACCCTCTAATAATTCTGCCTTATATTCATCTCCAATTTCGTCCTTCCAATGTTTCATTGCATCTTCCCATTTTACTTCTTCTCTTATATATGCGGAATTATTTTTTGCTAATTCTAACATTTTATTCTCTATCTTAGGTAGGTCTTCTGTTGTTAATTTAATATCATCTGGTAAATCAACATCATAATAGAAACCATTTTCAATAGCAGGGCCTATACCAAATTTAATACCTGGATAAAGTTGTTGCAAAGCTTCAGCCATTAAATGGGCTGATGAGTGCCAATAAATTTCCTTACCTTCTTCATCATTAAATGTCAATATCTTTAAATTTGCATCTTGTGTTATTGGTCTATTCAAATCATAAGGCACTCCATTAAGTAAAACACCTAATGCATTCCTTGCTAATCCATCTGATATAGATTTAGCAATATCAAGTCCTGTAGAATTCACCGTATATTCTCGTATATTACCATCAGGAAAAGTAATTTTTATCATACTATATATCCTTAAATGTTATTCATTATTCAAAATTTAAATATTCATTTATTAATAATATAATTATTAATAAATACAATTACTTAAATTTTCAACTAATTTAATTTATTAATATTTATTATTATTTATATAAATAAAATTGATAATTATATAATTTACCAACAAACAATATTATTTATTATATAATATTATACAAAATATTATACTCAGATATAATATTTTATATTTTTTTTTGTTATTTTTTTTATATTTTGTATTTTAAATAAAAAATATTTGTTATATTATTATTTTCATTTAAATAAAAATTTAAATACAAAATTACGAAAAAATAATTATCTTTTATATATTTTTTTTACATTTTATTAAAACAATAATAAAAATATAAAAAATAATTAGTTACTTTTATAAAGTTTTTTCGTTATACATTATGTTATTATTTATTATTATATTTGATTTTTTTTAATAGAAAAATAATATAATATTAAAACAATCTTTTTATTAAATTATAATATAGAATATATGTTTTTTAGATTAACTCCAATTTTAAAAGTTTTACTTATCTCTAATATATTTATATATATATTAAATAATTTATTATTTGAGTTTATATTTATATATGGTGTTCCACTTAAAAATTGGATAATAGATATTTTTGCATTGCAACCTATATATAACTCTTATTCTGAAATAGGGTTTGGAATATGGCAATTGATTACTTATCAATTTTTACATAATGACTTTGGACATTTATTTTTTAATATGTTTGCTCTCTTTATGTTTAGTTTTGAATTAGAAAAAAATTGGGGCAGTGTAAAATTTCTAACTATATATTTATTATCAGGAATAGGTGCCGGAATATTACATTTATTTGTTACTTATCTATTAGGACAATTCGCACCAACTATAGGTGCCAGTGGATCTTTATATGGAATTATATTAGCTTTTGCTATGTCTAATCCTGATAGAAAAATATTTATGTTCCCTATTTTCATTCCTATCCCAGCAAAAATATTTGGAATTGGAATGATGGTAATATCAATGGTTATTGGAATAACATCAGCAGGTGGTGATGGAATAGCTCATTTCGCTCATTTTGGAGGAGCTTTAACTGGATTATTATTATATAAATATGGTGAAAAAACACAAATTTTTAATTTTTTAAGACGAAAATTTCATTTTGGAATAGCAGGTGATGAAAATTTATATAATAGTAATGATAATAATACTTTCTTTAGAAAATTTGAACGTAAACGTAGTAGAAATAGTAATGAATATAATAACTTCCAAAATATTACACAAGACGAATATAAAGTAGAATGGATTAATCCTAATAATGATGATGAACTAAAAACAACATACAACACAAATAATTATAATAAAATAAATAACTTAGAAATTGACGGAATAAAAATATCTCAAGAAACTATTGATAATATACTTGATAAAATTGCTAACGATGGATATAAAAGTTTAACTGAACAAGAAAAATATATATTAACAACAATAACTAAATTGCTTTAGTTTAAAAACAAAATTTAACTTATTTTATTTATGACAAATAAAAAATTTTGCGTTATAGGATTAGGTTATTTTGGACAAAATCTAGCTTTAAGTTTAAGCCGACAAGGTGCTTATGTTCTTGCTATAGATAAAAATACAGAAAGAGTAGATAAAATAAAAGAGCAAGTTGATGAAGCTGTGGTTTTAGATTCAACAAATGAAAAAGCACTAAAAAACTTTGATATTAAAGAAATGGATGCAACAATAGTTGCTATTGGCGAAGATTTTGAAGCTTCTATTATGACAACTGCTGTGTTACAAGAGATTGGTGCAAAGAAAATAATTAATCGTGTTCTAAATCCTATTCATGAACGTATATTAAATTCTTTTAATGTGACTGAAACATTAGTTCCAGAAGCTGAAGCAGCAGAACATTTAGCAAATAAATTAATGCTTCCAGGACTTGTTGAATCTTATAAAATATATGGTGAATTTAATATTTATGAAATAAAAGTACCTGATTGGTTAATTGGATATACAGTTGCAGGTTCTCAATTAAGACAAAAGTATAATCTTAATATTGTAACTATAAAACGTGTTGCTAGAAAATATGGGATATTAAATATAAATGAAAAAATAGACTATATAGTTCTTGGTATACCATTACCTGATTTAATGTTCTCTGATGACGACATATTAGTTTTATTTGGACGAGAAAAAGATTTTATGCGTTTTATGGGAGTATAAAAATTGCGATATTTAATTTTTATTATTACTATATTCTTTTTAGATATTACAAATATATATTCTAATTTAAATTGTATGAATAGTGGATTTTCTACTCCTATAAACTTATATAATTTAAACTCAAAAGAAGATGATTTTGCACCTATTTATAATACATTCGAAAATATATTATATTTTAATTCAACAACTAATGATTTTTCAAAATTTTATATTACAAAGTTATCTAATATTAAAAATGATACTAATATATTTAGTAATAAAAAATTATTAAATAGTCCTATTAATGAAAAAAGAGAAAATCGTTCTTATATAACTTTTATAGATGATAAAAATGCTATATTATCTGCTTTTTATGAAACACCAAATGGTCTTTGCCTGTCTTTATATAAATCTACAATAGAAAAAAATAGTTGGTCTACTCCATCAATATTACAAGAGTTATTAGATACTTCTTTTAGTGCTCATCCTACTGTTTCACCTAATGGTAAAATGTTAATTTTTGCTTCAACAAAATATAAAAATATAGGACATAAAGATATTGATTTATGGTTATCTTATAAACAAGATGATGATACTTGGGGAATGTTAACATCAATAAACGAATTAAATTCTGTAGGTGATGAAATTACACCATATTTTGTATCAGATAGTTTACTTATTTTTACTAGTAATGGATTTTATGGCCCTGGAAATTTTGATTTATACTATAGTTTTTTATCTGATGGTATTTGGAGTAATCCCCTACCTATAAATGATATTAATACTGAATTTAATGAAAGTGATCCAACAATATTACCTGATGGAAGCCTAATTTTTGCTTCTGATAGACCAGGTGGAAAAGGTAAATTAGATCTTTATATAGCAAAGCAAAATATTCCTCAGAAAAAATTAGAAAATGATTTATTAGTTATTTCATCTCCTATTTCTAATATAGAAATAACAAAAAACATTAAATATAATCTTGTTAATTCTTCATATATAAATATTCCTAATAATCTTAATTCTCAAATAGTGTTTCAGGCTATGCCTAAAATAATACAGTTAAATATCAATTTCAAAGAGAAATTAAAAATTGACAGTTTATATGGAATATTCTGGGATAAAGATACTGTAAATATAGATACAAATACAAAAACTATATTATATAATTTGAATAATTTAGACGAATTATCAAATTATGATTCATTAAAAATTACTATTTTTGCAAAAACTTCTAATGGTATAACAATTAGTAATGATTTCTTTATATTTATTAATAAAAAAGAACATAAAGAATTAATAAAACACACTATTAATAACAAATCATATTATAGAGCTTTTACTTATTTTAATATAAATAATAATATAGATAATATTGATGTTTTCTATGAAGAAAATAAAAACATAATAGACAAATTAAATTCAATATACAGTAAAAATATAATTATAATTATTTACAATAATAATAACTTACCTAAAAAAATTATAAAAAAAATAGAAACCTTATTTAAAAATAAAAACATTAAAATAGAAAATATTAATTCTGATGATTTTAATAATAATACCATAGAATTTAGAATTGAAGTTTAAATTTTATTAACTCATAAACTTACAATTTAATTTTTATACAAATTAGGTATTTTACTATATTTTTTGTATTTTTATATTTTAAACTTAGATTAATTATAAAGTATAATATTATATAACACTACATAAAAATATGTCACAAAGAATTAAATTATATAATTTATTATTATTGTTTTTTCTATTTATTTATTTTTTTCTATTTAACGCATTATTTGCGATACCATTACCACCTAAGACATCAAATCAAAAGGTAAATAAAGAAAACAAGTTAGCTGAAAAACAAACAAATACTTTAAAAGAATTATTACCAGATAAATCAATAGCTCCTAATATAAATGGTAAAATATTCTATAATAAAACAGATTCTTTATTAACAGAAGAAAATTTTGTTAAAGAATTACAAACACATTATGTTAATTATAAAAACAATATCACTGTATTAGTATTTTGGGAAACTCAATGTGGTTTTTGTCAATTAATATTACCAAAGTTAGAACTATTGCATAAAAAGTTTGCTTCAAAAGGAATTAATTTCTATGCAGTAAATTCCAAAGATTTGAAATTAAAAAACAATCTAATAAGCTTTTTTAATAAATATAAATATTCAAAAGTTAATTTAGATGAAAACGCACAAAAAATACAAGTAGAAATAGATACGACACAAAATAAAGAACTTACTATTCCAATATTATTTGTGGACAATACAACACAACAAAATTTTTTAGTAACAGGGTTACCAACAACTTATGTTATAGATGAAGAAGGATTAGTTTATACTGCTATGATAGGATATTTCAAAGAGTATGATGAATGGATGTCTATGTTGCTAAATAATATGTTAATTACTAAATAATACGATAAATGATAAATGATAAACAATAATTAAATAAATTTAAATTAAAATTATGATAACAAAAGAATTATTATCTCCTAAAAGTATTGCTATTATTGGAGGCTCAAATGATATAACAAAACCAGGTGGTAGAGTTATAAAAAACTTATTAGCAGGCAAAAATGTTCCTCAATTATTTATTGTAAATAAAAAAGAAGAAAATATACAAGGAATAAAATGTTATAATTCTATTGAGGATATACCTGATGTTGATTTAGCTATTATTTGTATAGCTTCTAAATTTTGTAAATCTACGGTAGAGACTTTATGCAGTAAAAAAAATACAAAAGCTATAATAATAGTATCAGCAGGTTTTAGTGAAACAGGCGAAGAAGGAAAATTATTAGAAAAAGAGATAGTTGAAATTTGTAATAATTATAATACTTCCTTAATTGGTCCAAATTGCATTGGGATGCTTACTCCTGTTTATAATGGAATTTTCATAGGTCCTATTCCAAAATTAGATAATTCAGGGTGTGATTTTGTATCAGGGTCAGGTGCAACAGCAGTTTATATTTTAAAAGAAGCAAATACTCTTGGATTAAACTTTGCTAGTCTTTATTCTGTTGGAAATTCTGCTCAAATAGGTGTTGAGGATGTTCTTCAATATTGGGATGAAACATTTGACATAAATTCAAGTCCTAAAGTAAAATTAATATATCTAGAAAATATAAAATCACCTGACAGGTTGTTAAAACATTGTAGATCACTTATAAAGAAAGGATGTAAAATTGCAGCTATAAAAGCAGGACGAACAGATGCAGGTGCACGTGCGGCTTCCTCTCATACAGGAGCTTTGGCAGGTTCTGATACTGCTGTTTCTGCTCTTTTTAAAAAAGCAGGTATAATTCGTTGTTATAGTCGTGTTGAATTAGTTACAGTAGCAACTGTTTTACAACATAATGAAGTAAATGGGAAAAACATAGCAATTGTAACTCATGCAGGTGGCCCAGGAGTAATGACTACTGATACATTAACTGAAAATGGGATGTTTGTTCCAAATATAACCGGGAAAGATGCTGATGAATTATTAGAAAAATTATTTTTTGGCTCTTCGGTTGCTAATCCTATTGATATTTTAGCAACAGGTACGGCAGAACAATTAGGTGAAATTTTAGATACAATTGAAAACAAATTTGATAATATAGATGCTACTGCTGTAATATATGGTAGTCCTTATTTATTTGATGTTACAGATGTTTACAATATGATAGATGAGAAAAAGAAAATATGTAAAAAGCCTATATTTTTCATTACGCCTTCATCTTATCATACTGAAAAAGAAACTAAAATGTTATTTGCCAAGGGCAGACAAGTATTTGATGACGAAGTTGCCTTTGCAAAAGCTTTAGGAAAAGTATCTTGTCACAAAATATATGATAATGATGTAACATTACCAGATGTTGATGTAAAAAAAATAAGAAGTATTATTGATAATTCAGAAAATGGTTATCTAACTCCTGAAAAGGTACAAAATTTACTTGATGCAGTATATATTCCAAGAGCAAAAGAAATAGTTATTAGTGATATAAAAGATGTTGAAAAATCAATTAAAGAAATAGGATTCCCAATGGTTATGAAAGTAGTTGGGCCAGTTCATAAAACCGATGTTGGTGGTGTAAAACTTAATATAAAAGATATTGATAATGCTATAGAAACATTTAAGAATATGATGAAAATACCTGAAAGTACAGGCGTATTATTACAACCTATGTTATCAGGGATAGAATTATTTGTAGGTGCTAAGCGTGAGGAAAATTATGGACATTTAATTTTATGTGGATTAGGTGGAATTTTTATTGAAGTTTTAAAAGATGTACAATCTTCCTTAGCGCCAATAGGAAAAACAGAAGCATTAGATATGTTAAAATCTCTTAAGGCATATAAAATTTTACAAGGTGTAAGAGGAAAAGAAGGGATTTCGCAAGACATTTTTGCAGAAATACTTGTGAAATTATCTGCTTTACTTAAACATGCTCCAGAAATATTTGAAATGGATATAAACCCATTACTTGGTACAAGCAAAAATATAGTTGCAGTTGATGCACGTATAAGAATTGAAAAATAATTATTATTTAAATAAAAATAAAAAAAACTATGAAAAAAACTATCTATGCAGGTCTAATTATTATATTATTAGTAAGTTGTGGTAAAAATGACACTTCTTTAGAATCACCTGCTTTAAATGAAAAAATAACCTTACATAATATCGAAGATATTTCAAAAAAAATATCAGATGATAAAAATATTAAAAGTGCTGATATAGAATTATATATTAATGCACTTACACGATTAGGTTCTTTTCAAGATTCAATAATAGGAAAAACTCCATTAGAATTAATAAAATCACAAGAAGAATTTTTAAAAAATCGAGATATTCTAGCATTAAACAATACAAGTTCAAGAATGAATTTATTTCTTCAACATACATTTAATTATGATGGTATACAATTCAACGATACAGATAAAAATAATAAAATAAATATTCTTGTTTTCAGTATTAAGAATATATCAGATAAAACAATTAAGAAAGTTAAAGGGATGTTATCTTTTTATACTCAAGATGGACAAATAATAAAAATCTTTAATTTATCTACAGCGCAAGAAATAAAACCTAATAAAGAAAAGCCTACACAATTTTCTATGTCTTTTAAACACGACATAAATAGTGAAAGAGATAATATTATCAGAACATCAAGAAATTTAAATGCTGTATGGACCCCTACATTAATTGAATTTACTGATAATACTAAAATAATAGATAAAGCAACATTAGATAAACAATTTTAATTAAATTAAAATAAAAAAACAATATGCAAATAGGATTAGTTGGGTTACCATCATCAGGAAAAACTACTGTTTTTCAAACTCTTACACAAATTCATTTAGATAATAATTCTATATCTAAACGAGAATCGAATCAAGCAATTGTTAAAGTTCCTGATGTACGTTTAGACAAATTAACTCAAATATTTAACCCTAAAAAGAAAGTTAATGCAACAATAGAAATAGTTGATTTAGTTGGTTTACAAAAAGGTGATAGAGCTTCTGCTCAATTCAACACTCAATTTATTTCAAAAGTAAAGACAAATGATGCTTTTATACATATAGTACGTGCTTTTGAAGATGAAAATAATCCTCATATTGAAGGAAGTATAGATATTATTAGAGATATAAAACTTTTAGAAGATGAATTTTTACTAACAGATTTAGGATTTGTAGAAGGACGGCTTGAAAAGTTAGATAAAGAATTAATGAAGCAAAAAAATAAAGATATTATTAAAACTGAAATCGAAGTGATGCAAAAATGGTATAAAGTATTAGAAAATAATATTCCTTTACGTGAAATAGAAATAGACGAAAAAGATATTAAATATATAAAAAATTATCAGCCATTAACTATTAAACCTCTATTGATTGCTATTAATTTATCTGAAAATGAAGTATCTAGTAGTTCTAAAATTATACAAAATGTAAAAACAAAAATAAATAGTAAAAATGTTAGTATAGAGCCTTTTTTTGCAAAAATAGAATTAGAACTTTCACAACTACCAGAAGATGAAAAAAATATTTTTATGCAAGAATATGGATTAGTTGATTCACCTTTAGATAGAATGATAAGAAGTGCTTATCAATTATTAGGGTTACAATCTTTCTTTACAGTAGGTGAAGATGAATGTCGTGCGTGGACAATAAAAAAAGGAATGAATGCACAAGAAGCAGCTGGGACAATACATACTGATTTTTATAATAAATTTATTAGAGCAGAAGTTATTGCATATAATGACTTTATAGAATGTGGAAGTATTGTTAAATGTAAAGAAAAAGGAGTCTTCCGTTTAGAAGGTAAAGAATATATTTGTAAAGATGGAGATATATTAAACATTAGACATAATTAGAAAATGAATTCAACTATTCTTATAGATAATTTCTCATTAGATGATTTTGATTATAATTTACCTAATGATGTTATAGCACAATATCCAAATGAAGAACGTGAAAAGAGCAAATTATTAGTTTTTGATAAACAATCTAATAATTATACTCATACTACTTTTAACAATATAGATAATTTTTTACCAAATGATAGTTTAATTGTATTAAATTCAACAAAAGTAATACCTGCCCGTTTTTTTATGAGAAAGAAAACGGGAGGAATTATTGAATTATTATGTATAGCACCATATGCACCATCAAAAGATCCTCAAATAACAATGAATGCAAAAGGAAAATGTTGTTGGGAATGTATTGTTGGCGGACGTAATGTTATACCTAATATGATATTATATTTGGATAATTATTATAATAATAATTACATTAATTACACTTTAAAGGATATTGATTTAAAAGCACATATATTATCTCGTAATGAAAACAAAGCAATAGTCGAATTTATTTGGAATAAAAACGTTACATTTCGAACTGTTTTAGAAACTATTGGTAAAATGCCTCTCCCACCATATATAAGACGAGAAGCAGAAAATATTGATAAAGAACGTTATCAAACTGTTTATGCAAATATTTCTGGATCAGTAGCAGCACCAACTGCTGGATTACATTTTTCTAATAGCGTATTAAAATCTTTACTAAATAAAAATATTAATTTTGCAAATATAATATTACATGTAGGGCCTGGAACATTTGTACCTATTACTACTACGATACAAAAGCATAAGATGCATTTTGAACAAATATTTATTGATATAAAAACAATTAAAAAAATAGCAGAACAATATAGCAAAAAAAACTCTTTTGTTATAAGTACAGGAACTACATCATTACGTACTCTAGAAACATTATATTGGGTAGGAGTAAAATCAATAAAAAAAGAATTAGAATTAGTAAATAATGAATATGCAGTTTTAGAGCAAAATTATGCATATTCTTTAAATAATAACGAAACTTATAGTGTTTATGAAGCTTTTAATGCACTTATAGAATATATAACAAAAAAAAATATTAATAATTTAGAATGTTATACTCAACTTTTCATAATACCGGGATATAAAATAAAAACGATAAATGCATTAATTACAAATTTTCATCTTCCTAAAAGTACACTTTTATTACTTGTTTCTGCTTTTATTGAAATAGACAATTGTAAAAAAATATATAGAGAAGCCCTAGCAAATAGTTATAGATTTTTAAGTTATGGCGACTCATCTTTACTTATAAACAGTAAAAACTAAACAACTTGTATTTAAATAATTAATAGAAATTTTGATAAAAATTTTTATAGTATTAATTAATTTAAAATTATTAAATTAAAATATATGAATTTAACTAAGGGAAATAACCAATGTCTGATTTTATACATTTACATAACCATACACATTACTCTATTCTTGATGCAATTCCAACGCCGAAAGAACTTATTGAGGCTGCGGTTGCTGACAATCAAACTGCTATAGCATTAACGGATCATGGCGTAATGTTTGGTGCTATTGAATTTTATAAAGAATGTTTAGCTAAGAAAATAAAACCTATAATTGGTTGTGAAGTATATATAGCAAATGGAAGTAGATTAGAAAAAGATGCTGGTAAAACTAAGAAAAAAAATTATTATCATTTATTGCTATTAGCAAAAAATAAAATAGGATATCATAATTTAATGAAATTGTCTTCTATTGGCCATACTGAAGGTTTTTATTATAGACCTCGTATAGACAAAGAAACTTTGAAACAATATAGTGAAGGATTAATATGTACAAGTGCATGTATGAGTGGTATTGTTGCTTTTTATTTACGAGCTAATCAATATGAAACTGCTAAAAAAGAGGCTGAATTTTATAAAGAATTATTTAAAGATGATTTTTATATAGAAATTCAAAATCATTTTCTTCCAGATGATGCTATAATTTTGCGTGATGCACCAAAAATAGCAAAAGAATTAAATATAAAAATAGTTGCAACAAATGATATTCACTACATAAAAAAAGAAGATGCAATTGCTCATAATGTACTATTAAATATAAAAGATGCTACGGGTAAAAAAGAAATTGATATAAAAAAACTCAGATATGGGACTTCAGAATTCTATTTTAAGACGCAAGAAGAAATGAAGCAACTTTTTAAAGATTTCCCAGAAGCTATAGAAGCCACTAAAGAAATAGAAAGCAAATGTGACCTTAAAATAATAGAATTAGGCAAATTACATATGCCCAACTTCCCTATTCCTGAAACTTCAAAAGATAAAAATCTTGATGAATATCTTACAGAATTAGTTTGGAAAGGTATAGAAGAAAAATATGAAACAATAACTTCTACTATTAAAGAACGTGTTAATTATGAATTAGATACTATTATTAAAATGAAATTTACAGGGTATTTTTTAATAGTATGGGATTTCATACGTGCGGCTTCTCAAGTAGGTGTTTCGGTTGGACCAGGACGCGGTTCAGCAGCAGGAAGTATAGTTGCTTATGCACTTAATATAACAAAAATAGATCCATTAAAATATAATTTACTTTTCGAACGTTTCTTAAATCCAGAACGTGTATCTATGCCTGATATAGATATAGATTTCAATGATGAAACACGTGAAAAAGTAATTGCTTATGTAAAAGAAAAGTATGGTGAAAATGCAGTTGCTCAAATTGTTACATTTGGAACATTATCATCAAGAGCTGCAATAAAAGATATTGGACGGGTATTAGGGATAGAATTAGATACAGTAAATAAAATTACAAAACAATTTGAAACTATCGCAGGTAAAGTTGAAAGTATAAAAGAGGGATTAGAAAAAGAAAGTTTAAAATGGACGAAAGACGATGAACGTTTACAATTATTATTTGATTATGCAAAAATATTAGAAAATACAAACAGGAATACAGGAACTCATGCAGCTGCAGTTGTAATAGCACCAGGAAATATTTCTGACTATGTACCATTATATAAGCCAGAAAATTCGGCTAAAACTCAATCGCTTGAATTTGTAACTCAATATGAAAAAAATTGTGTGGAAGAAGCCGGACTTGTAAAAATGGATTTCTTAGGTCTAACAACACTCTCTATTATAGAGAATACATTAAAAATGATAAAAGATAACACGGGTGAAAATATAGAATTAGATAACATTGATTTTGATGATAAAGAAACATTCAATATGTTAAGTCAAGGTAAAACAAATTCTGTATTTCAATTTGAAAGTAATGGAATGCAAGAATATTTAAGGCAATTAAAACCTCAAAATTTAGAAGAACTAACTGCTATGAATGCTCTATATAGACCTGGTCCTATGCAGAACATTCCTAATTTTATAAATAGAAAACATAAGATTGAAAAAATAGAATATTTGCATCCTATAATGGAAAAAACTCTAAAAAATACTTATGGTATAATTGTTTATCAAGAGCAAGTTATGCAGTTAGTACAAGATTTAGCCGGATTTTCACTAGGTGAAGCTGATATAATGCGTAGAGCTATGGGAAAGAAGAAAAAAGAAGTAATGGATAAATTAAAACCAAAATTTAGTGAAGGTTGTTCTAAAAAAGATATTTCAAAAAAATTAGCAGAAGAAATATTTGATTTAATTGCTGAATTTGCAAAATATGGATTTAATAAATCACATTCGCTAGCTTATTCATATCTTGCTTTCCAAACTGCGTGGTTAAAAACTCATTATCCGTCTGAATACTTAGCAGCTTGTATGACAGCATCTATGTTAGATTTAACTAAATTAGTAGATATAATAGATAACACACGAAATTTAAATATAGAAGTATTACTTCCTGATATAAATATATCATCAACTAATTTTATTGCACGAGACAAAAAAATATTTTTTGGATTAGCGGGAATTAAAAATGTTGGTATACCAGCAGTAGAAAATTTAGTTAATATAAGAGCAAATAGTCCATTTACTTCTCTTTTTGATTTCACTTCAAGAGTAGACACGCGTTTAGTTAATAAAAGAACACTTGAAGCATTAATTTCAACGGGGGCATTTGATTCTATTTATGGAATTGATATGCGAGCTAGTCTATTTGCATCGATTGATCTATCATTAGAGTATGCAAAAAATATAAATGACAATCAAACTCAAGCTATGGATAATATATTTGGAGAAAGTAATAATTCAATTGTTATTCAAGAACCAGAATTAATAAAAATGCCAACTTGGACTACAAAAGAACGTTTACAAAAAGAAAAAGAATTCTTAAATTTTTATATATCGGGACATCCGCTTGATAATATATATACATCAATAGTAGGATTAAATTCTGTTAATTTGAACAATATCGAAGAAGATTATAAAACTAATCAAATATCAAGTTATGGATTAGTTACAGGAATAATAAAGGAAGTAAAAAAGAGACAAGACAAAATGAAAAATGAAATTGCATTTGTTACTATTGAAAATTATACAGGAACTGCTGAAATAGCCTTTTGGAATAATACTTATTCTCTTTATTCTGATATATTAGAAGTTGACAATATAATTTGTTGTCAAGGTAGAGTTATAAAAGAAAAAGATGAAAAAATTAAAATAAACATCGATGAGGCTTATTTAATTGATAAAGCAGTAAAAAAATATTTTACTGGATATTCTATAAATATAAATGATAATGAAGAAACAAGGGAAAAATTAATTTCTTTTAGTGAAAAAATTAATGCAAGTATGGGAAAAACTAATAATATAACAAAAATCCAGTTTAATTTAAATACTAAAAATGCTATAAAAAAATATATAACGAATAATATTAATATAGATATAGACTTAGAAACGATTAATAACATTACTAATTTATTTGGAAAAAGAAATGTTACAATGTTAACGGCAATACCAGCAGCACCAGAAAACAATGTACGTAAAAAATATCAATAAAATTATAAAATAAAAAGGAAATTTATAATAACAATATAACTAATATACTCATATGAAGCAATCGCAATATTTTATACCAACATTAAAGGAAGTACCAGCGGAAGCGAAAATTCCATCACATCAGCTGATGCTCAGGGCAGGTTTAATACGTAGCTTAGCTGCAGGTGTATTTTCTTTTCTTCCATTAGGATATCGCATTATAAAAAAAATAACTAATATCTTAAGAGAGGAATTAAATAATATAGGGGCACAAGAATTCTTATTACCTGCTTTAAATCCTATAGAGATATGGGAACAAACAGGAAGAGTTGAAGCTATGGGAGATGTTTTATTTCATATAAAAAATAGAGATGGTTTAGTATTAGCTCCAACTCACGAAGAGATTATTACTTTTCATGCAAAACAGCATATTCATTCATATCGTGATATGCCTCAAATTTGGTATCAAATACAAACTAAATTTCGTAATGAACCACGTCCTAAATCTGGTATTTTACGTGGACGTCAATTTTTAATGAAAGATTCTTATTCATTAGATAATAGTTGGGAAGGATTAGATATATCATATCAAAAACATTATGAAGCATACCATAAAATTTTCAATCGTTGTGGTATAAAATTTTTTGTTGTTGGCGCATCCAGTGGTACAATGGGAGGGAAAAAATCACAAGAATTTATGGTCGAATCAAATTCTGGCGAAGACATATGTGCAATAACAGAAAATTATGCTGCTAACTTAGAAGTTGCTATTTCAAATGTTATGCCGATAACACGATTAAATAATAATCTACAAATTGAAGAATTTGTAACACCAAATGCAAAAACTATTGATGATATAATTCAGCAATTTAATGTACCAGAAGAAAGATGCGCTAAATCTGTAATTTATATAATAGATGATGAACCTTGTATAATATTAATGCGTGGAAATGATGAACTAAATGAAACTAAACTTCAAGCTGCAGTAAAAACTAATAATATTAGACCTGCGACTAATGAAGAACTTATAAAATTTATAGGTGCGTCTCATGGTTCAATAGGACCAGTTAATCTTAAAAATAACATAAAAATAATTGCAGATTTACTTTTAAAAGATGCAAATGGAATGGTTAGTGGTGCAAACAAAGATGGATATCATTTAAAAAATATTGACTTAAAACGTGATACAACTATTAGTGATTTTTTTGATTTACGTACAATAAAAGAAGGTGAATTATCTATTATCGACAATAAACCATTACGTATTGTAAAAGCTATTGAATTAGGACATATATTTAAACTTGGAACAAGATACAGTGAAGCTTTAGAAGCAAACTTTTTAACTAATGATGGAAAACTTGAACCTATTATAATGGGAAGTTATGGAATTGGTGTTGAAAGAATTATGGCTTGTTATATAGAACAAAATTTTGATGAAAAAGGTATAATTTGGAATAAAGAACTTGCACCTTTTTTAGTACATTTAATTGGATTAAATACTCATAAATCGATAGAAGTATTAGAAGCTAGTGAAAAAATTTATAATGAACTAAAAAAAGAAAACATAGAAGTATTATTTGATGATAGAGAAGAAACGGCAGGAATGAAATTTAATGATGCTGATTTATTAGGATTACCTATTCAGCTTGTTGTTGGACAAAAAAATCTTAAAGATAATAATGTAGAAATTAAAATTAGACGTACAAATGAACGAATTATTATGAAAATATCAGACGTTATCAATTGGATAAAACAATTCTAATTTTATAAATAATTTTGTTTCTTATATAATAATTTATATATAATAAATAAATAATAATAAAATACCCCATTATAAAATGGGGTATTTTATTATTATTTATTGAAAAATAAAATACTTTTATTTTTCAATAATGAATTTAGATATATAATGTTTATTATTTATTGTTACAATTACATTATACATTCCATTTGGAATATTAGTTGTATTAATATTATAAACAAAATTACCCTGATTTGCACTAATATTATTAATTTCAAGAACTTTGATACCATCTAATCTAACAACAGAAATTGTCATATTATTATATGTATCATATAAATTCATATAAATTGTATAATTATTTTGTGCTGGATTAGGATAGCCTTTTATTTTATTTTTAGACACAAAGTTAAATACATTTCCTGTATTGATCTCTATTTCATTAGATTTATGTGTTATACCATTTTCAACAGAGGCTTCTACATAATAAATTCCATCTTCTAGACCATCAGGATTAGTATATACTTGTTCAACAGCATCTTTAATTGCTATATTATCTTTATACCATTGATATTTAACTAATATACCATCATCATTATTACATTTTAATGTTTTTTCCGATTCTTTTGTAATAGTTACAATAAAATCAAATGTTATAAATACTTCACCTAATTTAGGTTTTTCCCTATTCCCTATTTCATCTATTGCAATGGAATAAAAACTATAAGTATAACCATATTGACCTATAAATTCAGCTTCTGTTTCTATTGTATTTTCTAACCAAAGTTCAAAATTTACATTATCTTTTGAAACAAAAATATCATATCCTGATATTTTAAAGCTACCTTCTGTACCGTTCCACTTAACAAGTATTTTATTAGAATATATTGTATCTGTTGTTGAACCTAACGTAATCGTACTTACAGGCAAAATTGTATCTGTTGGAAGTATTTCAGTAAATACTGCTTTTATTGTATAATTTGTCAACACATTTTTAAACAAATAAGTATTAACAGGTCCTACACTATTATTATCTATTAAAACATCTAAAATTCTATATCCTGTTTCTGGTATTATTAGATATTTTAATTTATCTAAACAAGTAACTTTTGAAACTCCATCTGGTGTTATTTTACCACCTGTTCCTGCAATTGCTGTAATTTCAAATGTATCAAGTGCAAATTCTACATATATTTTATGGTCTGCTGTAACATTAGTAAATGTATAACTACTTACCGCACCAACACTAACATTATCAACAAGTACATATCTAATATGATAACCATTATTTGGAATTATTGTATAATTTATTTCATGTCCATATGCAACTTTTGATATTCCATCTGGTGTTATTTTACCGCCCTCACTTCTACTTGCTTCAATTTCAAATGTATCTAAATTAAATAATACATGTATTGTACGATTACTTGTAACATTAGTAAATGTATAACTACTTACTGAACCTATACTAACCCCATCAATAAAAACATCTGAAATTTGGTATCCTAAGTTGGGTTTCATAACATAAGTTATAGTATCCAGATAAGTTAACATATACTCGCCTTCCGGAGTTATTTTTCCATTAGAAGAAGAAGATGCAGTTATAGTAAATGTATCAATTACGAAAATTGCTTGAATAGTTTTATTACTAGTTACCTTTAGAAATTTATAACTATTTACTGCGCCTATGCTAACACCATCAACTAAAACATCTAAAATTTTATAACCTGGATTTGCAACTATATTATAAAGTATTGTATCAATATATGTAATACGAGTATTGGCTGATGGATTTATATATCCACCTTCATTATAAATTGCAGTTATAGTAAATGTATCTAAATCAAATTCCGCATAGATAGTATGATTACTGATAACATTATTAAAAGTATAACTACTTACTACGCCAACACTAACATTATCAACTAAAACATCTTGGATATGATAGCCTGTATTAGGTGTAATAGTAAAGGTTTGACTACCATTATAAGTTACTTTTGTATTACCACTCGGACTAATACTGCCATTAGAACCTG
>CAYYIP010000019.1:0-41738 GCA_964472015.1 uncultured Hyphomicrobiales bacterium
AATAATAACAAATTAATTCGTTTAATAGTATTCATAAATATTACCTCCTATAATATTTATTTACTTTAAAATTTATTTTTCTATATTTATTATTTTTTTCCATATTACATATTACATATTATATGTTATAATAAATTAAAATATTAACCATTATTGACCAATATTATAATTTTAAAATACAAAAAAAAGTATATATAAACAAAAAAAATATATATAAACGGTATAAAATAAGTAAAATATTCGATATATTTTTTATATTAATATTAAAAAAATAAAAAATTAATAATTAATTATACATAATCACTATTAATAAACTATTATTTTTAATTTTGATTAGTATAAATAAAATATGTAAATTTGTAAATTAATTTTATGAATTTTAATTCATTTATATTTTAATTTTTTTAATTTTTTTAATTTTTTTAAAGATTAAAATATAAATAGTTACAATAACTAAACAATGTTTTTTGTTATAATATTTTTAGGTTATTTATTATGCAAATATCTGAACGTTTATTAATGGAATCAGAAAAAGTTACTTTTTTTCAAACATACAATCGTTTACCTATAGTAATAGATAAAGCAGAAAAAAATTTAATTTGGGATAAAGCAGGAAATTGTTATTATGATTTTCTAGCGGGAATAGCTGTAAATGCTTTGGGATACTCACATCCACGTATATTAGAAGCAATAGAATATCAATCTCATCGTTATTTACACACTTCTAACTATTTCTATCAAGATGCACAACTAAATTTCGCATTAAAATTAAAAGAATTGTCAGGCTACGACAGAGTTTTTCTTTCAAATTCAGGTACTGAATCAAATGAAGGTGCAATAAAATTATGTAGGAAATGGGGCTATGAACATAATAAAACAGAAATTATTGCGTTTAGTGGCGGATTTCACGGGCGGACTTATGGAGTGTTATCATTAATGGATAAACCAAAATATAAAGAAAATATGGGGCCTTGGCTTGATAATATGATAATAACACCATTTAATGATTCTTTAGAATTAGAAAAAATAGTAACCGAAAAAACAGCAGGAATAATTTTAGAATTTATACAAGGAGAAGGTGGAATTACAGAATCAACATCAGAATTTATTAGCACAATAAATAAATTAAAAGAAAAATTTAATTTTTTAATTATGGCTGATGAAATACAAACGGGAGCAGGAAGAACAGGGAAATTTTTTGGATTTCAGCATCACAATATATCGCCTGATATCGTAACAATGGCAAAAGGAATTGGAGGAGGATTACCATTAGGTGTAATATTAGCAAAAGAATATCTATCAAATGTATGGACAAAAGGCACACATGGTACTACTTACGGCGGAAATTCTTTAGCTTGTGCTACAGGACTAGTAGTTTTAAAAGAATTAGAAAAAGGATTAATAGAGAATGTAAATAAAAACGGAATTGTATTTAAAAATAAATTAATTGAATTACAAAAATTATTCCCAAACAAAATCACTGAAATAAGAGGTCGTGGATTTATGTTAGGAATTGTTTTAACTTTTGATGCCTCTATATTAGTAAAAACGATGTTAGAAGAATGTAATACAATAACAAATGCAACTTCTGGAAATATTTTAAGAATAGTACCACCTCTAATAATATCAGAAGATGATATAACTTTATTTATAGAAAACTTAAAAAAATGTTTATCTAAGTTAAATATTTAAAAATATTTTCAAAGTCATTTTTTAATTTTATATGTTTTTTTGTATCTTTGTGAATTATATTATTAATGTATACTATTAAAGTAATATTTAATTATTAATTGTTAAAATTTTATTTTAATTTTATTATTTTTTTAATTTAAACTCTTTATTCAAAATATGAATAAATACTCAGCAGAAATTAGAATCGTGCTTCGTAATGGAATTCTTGATGCACAAGGTAAGGCTATTGAAGCTTCCTTGCGAAGTTTAGATTTTTCACAATTAACAAATATAAAAGTTGGAAAGGTCATTAATTTACAAGTAGAAGCAGACGACGAAGATATTGCTAAAAAAATAGTAGATAATGCATCTAAGAAGCTATTAGCAAATACAATTATAGAAGATTATTTTATAACATTGACAAAAATAGAGTAATAAAAATGAATTGTTCAGTAATAACTTTTCCTGGTTCCAATTGTGATCATGATGCAATGTTTGCTACAGAATATGCAGGGTGGAAAGTAAAAAATGTTTGGCATGAAGAAAAAACACTTCCTACGGGAACAGATTTAGTCATAATTCCTGGTGGTTTTTCTTATGGTGACTATTTACGATCGGGCGCTATAGCACGTTTTGCACCAATAATGACAGATGTTTGCAAATTTGCTGAAAAAGGTGGTTTTATTATAGGTATTTGTAATGGTTTTCAAATACTTACAGAATCACAACTTTTGCCCGGTGTTCTTCTTAAAAATAAATATCTTTCTTTTATTTGTAAGGATATAAATTTAAAAGTAGTAAATAATCAAACTGCTTTTACAAACAAGTATATGGGAAATGAGGTTATTAAGCTTCCTATAGCACATGGGGACGGTAATTATTATGCAGATGAAGATATTATAAATGAATTAGAAAGTGAAAATAGAATTGTTTTTCGTTATTCTGATGAAAATGGAATGATAACTAACAAAGCAAATCCAAATGGTTCTATAAATAATATTGCAGGTATAATAAATTCAAGAGGAAATATATTAGGTATGATGCCTCATCCGGAAAGATATGTAGATAAAATAGTAGGTGGAAGTGACGGAATACGTCTTTTTTTAGGAATAATGGAATCTTTTTAATAATAAATAAAACAATATGGAAGATTACATCCTAAATTTATTAAAAGAAAAAGTAATTCCTGCAATAGGATGCACAGAACCAATAGCAGTAGCTTTAGCTGCTACAAAATCAAGGGAAATACTTAATGATATTCCAGAAACAATAGAAATAAAACTTAGTAAAAATGTACTTAAAAATGGAATGGGAGTTGGTATTCCCGGTACTAATCAAATCGGATTACACATAGCAGTTGCATTAGGTGTTTTATATGCTAATTCTGAAAACAAATTAGAATTAATAAAAAATATTTCTGATAGTAATGTTAAAGAAGCAAATGAATTTATAAAAAGAACACCTATTATATTTTCCATAAAAGAAACAGAAGAAAAACTATATATCGAAGTTACTTGTAAAAAAAATAATTCTTTTGCAAAAGCAATTATAGCAAAAAATCATACAAATTTTGTTTTTTTAGAAAAAAATAACAATATAATTCTAGATAATACAAAGGATTTAAATAATTCAAATGAAGATATAAATATATTAAATTCTAATCAAAAAAAAATAACATTAAAAGATATATATGATTTTACTATTAATTGTGAATTAGAAAAAATAAGTTTTATTACTGAGTCAGCAAAAATAAATAAAGAAGCCGCTTTAATTGGAATTGAAAAAAATTATGGTTTAAATGTTAATAAAATAATTAAAAATAGTATAGAAAAAAATATATATCAAGACAGTATTTTATCTTATGCTTTGATATTAACAACTGCGGCTATTGACGCAAGAATGGGTGGTGCAGATGTAACTATTTATAGTAACTCAGGTAGTGGAGATCAAGGTATAATTGTAACATTGCCTGTATTAGCCTTTTATGAAAAATATTATAAAAAAGAATTAAAAAATATTACATTGGGAAATGATGAAATATTTATTAGAGCTTTAACGCTAAGTCATATAGTTGCTATATATATAAAACAAAAACTTGGAGTACTTTCGCCTTTATGTGGAATTACAACTGCATCAATAGGAACAGCGTGTGGGATTACTTTTTTGATGAATGGACAATATCAACATATATGTGCAACAATAAAGAATTGTGCAGCTAATATTATAGGAATGATTTGTGATGGAGCTAAAAATGGATGTGCGTTAAAAGCAGCATCAGGAGTTTTTAATGCTTTTAATGCTGCAACTCTCGGAATTAATAATATATGCCCATGTAATACAGAAGGAATTGTACATAATGATGTTGAAATTACAATTGATAATTTAATTAAAATAGGTAAAAAAGGAATGGAAAAAATGGACGATGTAATTATAGAAATGTTATTAAATAAATAAAAAATAAAAGACGTATTATCAAAAAATAATACGTCTTTTTATTATAAATTATAATATATTAATTTTTAATATATTATTAATTAAATATTAATTACCTGGTGTAATTTCAGTATTTGCAGCTGCAGCTTGTGCAGCACGTTTTTGGCGCCAATATCTTCTTTCAGCTTTAGATTCATCATCAGTTTTTGGACCTGCTGGTGGTATCTTTAATACTTGTCCAGGATGAATTATATCAGGATTTCGTATTTGGTCAGTATTTGCTTGCCAAATTTTAGGCCATTGGAATGGATCCCCATAAATTTCCATTTTACCTGAAATGTTCCACAAACAATCTTTATCTTGTGCCCAAGTACCTACAGTATAACCTGAAATTTTCTTTTCTCTATATAGTCCTTTAATATCTCTAGCTAGTGCTATAATTCTATCATAAAATTCTGGCAAGCAGGATAATTTATTAGCTCTTAAAGTGTTTAATTCTTCTTCTAGAGCTTTAACTTCTTCTACTCTGTCAGCAAGTTCATCATTAGATAATGATTTCATTTGTCTAACTTTTCCTTCAAGGACACCGATTTGTTGACGGAAATTATTTAGATCCTCTTTAGTAGCATCACATAATTTTAATATTTCATCTTCACAATTAATAAAATTTTGTTTTACTGTTTGAAGCTCAGTTTCCATATTTTTCAAATCTTTTCTTACCCCATCAAGGTTTTGTTTTAATGCATCAACTTTACTTTGATATAAATTAATACGTGCCTCTGCTTCATCACAAGATAGCTCTAAATCAGGTTTACTTTCTGGTGGCGGCGGCGGTAATTCTTTTGCAGTAACAACATTAAAAAATACAACAAAAGATAAAATATATAACAATAAATTTTTCATATTTCTTTCTCCAAATTATTTATTAAGGTTGTACTGTATAATCTGGCCATATATTAGGCCATTGCGATAAACGTTGTCTTACAATATTTCTTTTTTGATTACAATCATCAGCTTCTGCTTTTCTAGCTTGAAGTTCTTTATTCATTTTTGCTCGTTCATTTTGAGTACTAGTAATTTCAGAACTTACTGTTTTTTCTTGGCGTCTTAAATCTGCAATCTTTTCAAGTTGTTCTTCAGTAATCTTACAAGAACAACTTGTTATAATAACACTACCTATTAAGATAGTTATGCAAAAAGATGCACCAGAGACAATTTTTTTCAATTTCATAAAAGCCTCGTTTTTTTTGTTAAAAAATAAAAATATTTAATTAAAAATTTTAATTATATCCTAAAATTATTTTAGTAAAATTATATTGGAATTATTAATTATTTAATTATTATAATTTTTCTTAATTGCAAATATACAAATAAAAATCTAAAAAAAAATATTTTTTAATTAGAATTGATTATATTTTAAATAAAATATATAACATATTTAGACTAACAGATTATTTAAAAATTAGTATTTAGTTTATAATTAAAATAAAAAATAAAAAAATATTGTTTATATCAATAACTATTTGTAATTTTGTAGTCTTGTTAGATATAATTAAATATAATTTATTAAAAATTATAATTTACTATTTATAATAGTAATAAAATAAGACTGAAATAAAAATTTAAATTAAAAAATATATAAAACGGAGTTCGTATAAAATGGGAACTATTGAACGTATTCGTCAAATATCACCTTATGCATTTATTGCTTTTGCAGTAATATTTGTTTTGTTTATGGTGCTTAGTGACAACATTTCATCATTAACATCTTCTGGTGGTGAAAGTATACAAACTGCAGTAATAGCAGAAGTTAATGGAGATAAGATTTATTACAAAGACTACGAAGAACGAGTTAGACAACGTATCGACCAAATGAGAAATAATCCTCAAACAAAAGAACAGGAAATCGATGAGGCTTCTATCCGTACACAAATATGGAATGAAATGGTAGATGAGATTTTATTAAGACAAGCAGGCGAAAAATTTGGTATAACAATAACTGATGAAGAAATTGCAGATATATTAATAGAAAATCCACCTGACTTTTTAAAACAATCATTTACTGATACCGCAGGTAACTTTGATAAGAATCTATATCTTGAATTAATAACTAATCCAGAGAAAATAATCTATTATACAGGTCAAAATCCCGAAGAATTAGATGCTGACGAAAAAAATAGACAAATAAATAATTTTAGGAACGAACTTGTAACAATAGGCGAATATCTTAAGCTACAAAAGCTTAATGAAGCAATGGAAAATACTATAAAAGCAGCCTATTCTATTTCTTCTCCAAGTTATATTAAAGAAAAATATATAAATAATAATAGTACAGCAGACATAAATTTTATTTATTTAGGTGTTGAAGCCGTCAATGATAGTAGTATACAAGTAAGTGATGAAGAAATAAAAGACTATTATAATGCTCATAAAGGAATGTTTAAAACAAAAGAAAATCGAAAAGTAAAAACTTTGACTTTTAATTTTATACCTTCCGCAGAAGATTCGGCAAAAGTTAATAATCGTATAGAAAAAATAGCAAATGATTTAAATTCAGCATTAACACCAGAAGCTAAAGATAGTATATTCTCAATAAAATTAAATGAATATAGTGGATTAGAAAATGATTGGAAATTAATACAAGATATAAATCCGCAAGCTTCGACTGTATTAGGTAATGCGCCCGAAAAAACAATAATAGGGCCTATATCAATGATTGATGGAACTCATTTTTATAGAATAGATGGAAGACGTAAAGGCACTCAAGAAGTCGTTAAAGCAAGTCATATTTTAATAAACTTTAATAATAATAAAGATAGTGCAAAAGCAGCTGCAAATAAAATATTAGCACTTGCAAAAAAAGGTAATTTCGCAGAATTAGCAGCTAAACACTCAGAAGATAAAGGCTCTGCGATGCAAGGGGGTGATTTAGGATATTTTGGAAAAGGTAGAATGATCCCTGAATTTGAAAAAGCAGCTTTCAATACACCAATAGGGAAAGTAGCAGGCCCTATAGAAACACAATTTGGATATCATATAATAAAAGTAGTTGATAAAAAATCAGATGAATTAAAATTTAGTGAAATTATTTTATTCCCAACTGTTTCTATCGCAACAAAAAATAAAATAAAACGAGATGCATTCGCTGCGATGAAACAAATAGAAAATGGTGCTAATATTGATACATTAGCAGCAAAATTAAATATTCAATGTGAAGAATCTTATAGCTTAAAAAAACATCAAGAATATCAAGGTTCAATGTCTTTATCAAATAAAATTTTTGATGCTAGCTTAAATGAAGTTATTCCACCACAAGAAATAAAAGATAATTATGTTGTTGTATGCCAAGTTTCTAAAATAATAAAAGATGGAACCGCTCCTCTCGAAGAGGTAAGAGAACAAATAATATCTAAGATATCAAAAATAAAAAAATTGGATATAGTAAAAACAAAAATATATGAAGTATATAATAATGTAAAAAATATGACTACTTTAACAATGGATAGTACAATAACTTTACCATATAATGTAAAAATATTAAATGCACAAACTAATAATAATGGAACAATAAAAGGCGCACCTACTGATTATATAGCAACTAGCAAGATATTTAATAACTTAACAAAAGGTAAGATAAATTCTCCTATACGCGGTAGTAATGGATATTTTATAATTGAATTAATCAATAAAACGATAGCATCAATAAAAGATCCTAAAGAATTAAAGGATGTAGATAAAGAAAAAGAACAAGCTTCAAGAAATTTATTTAATACTTGGTTCAGTAATTTCAAAACAGAATCAAAAATAAAAGATAAACGAAGTAAATATTATTCTGAATTTTAATATTATTTATTTTTATAAATAAAATATCCTTTAATATATATTATATTTTTATGCTTTAATGTTTATAATATTTTATATTTATAATAATTATTTAAAATATAATTTATAAACAAAATTATAAATAAAAAACTCATCTTTATGATGAGTTTTTTTGTATCTAAATAAATAGTATTTTTATTTAAAATATAAATTATCTTAAACAATATATTTTATTTTATAAAATCATATTTTTTTTGTAAATTGTATTTGTAATATGTAAATTATATATACTATAATTTATATTTTTTATTTTATTTAAAAAATATTTAGAAACTATTATTATCAAAACTATATTTTTTAATTAATTTTTAGAGAGATTATGGAACAAGACTTCTCTACTATTAATGCCAAACTACCTGAAAATGCTCATCGCGAATTAAAAGACGGTGAAATATATAACCCTGTAATGCCTGCAAGTTCAAAATTTGCAGAAGTTACACCTTGGTCAGTATGTTTAGGTTTATTAATGGCTATAATTTTTTCAGCTGCAGCAGCTTATTCTGGTTTAAAAATAGGACAAGTCTTTGAAGCCGCAATTCCTATTTCAATTATTGCTGTAGGAACTTCTGCTGCTTTACGTAGAAAAAATGCCTTACCACAAAATGTTATAATTCAATCAATCGGTTCTAGTTCAGGTGTCATAGTTGCAGGTGCTATTTTTACTATTCCTGCACTTTATATTTTACAAGCTAAATACCCTGAAATAGAAGCTAATTTTATCCAAATATTTTTTTCATCCCTTTTTGGTGGTTTCTTAGGAATATTATTTTTAATTCCTTTTCGTAAGTACTTTGTAAAAGATATGCATGGGAAGTTTCCTTTCCCTGAGGCAACGGCTACAACTGAAATACTTATTACCGGCGAAAGAGGTGGTTCCCAAGCTAAAATACTTGTTTTCAGTGGTTTATTCGGTGGCTTATTTGAATTTTTATTTTCTACATTACATTTATTTGCAGATACTTTTTCTACACGAATAATACCATTAGGCGCAACATTAGCAGATAAAACTAAATTAGTATTCAAAATGAGCGTTTCTCCTCTTGTTTTTTCTTTCGGATACCTAATTGGATTAAAATATGCAACTATTATTTTTGTAGGATCTCTACTGTCCTGGTTTGTATTTGTTCCGCTTATAAATGAAATAGGTGAAATATTTATGTATCTATCAAATACAACTATAAACCCTTTTGCAGCAATGAGACCTGAAGATATATTTAGAGGATATGTACGTCCTATTGGAATCGGTGCAATAGCAATGGCTGGTATTATCGGAATAGCTAAATCTTCATCAGTTATTGGTTCAGCATTTAAATTAGCAGTTGCAGGTTTAGGAAAAAAACAAGAAAAACAGGAAGAAGAAATTGTACCTCGTACTGATAAAGATCTAAAAATGACAACAATTTTATTGTTATCATTATTAACTATTGGTGCAATATTTGTATTTTTATTATTAGGCGTAAATATAACACCTTTCCAAGCAATTGTAGCTCTCTTTACTCTTGTAATAATAGCCTTTTTATTTACTACCGTAGCAGCAAATGCAATAGCAATTGTAGGTTCAAATCCTGTTTCAGGTATGACTTTAATGACCTTAATTTTATCTTCTTTTGTACTAGTAGCAGCAGGCTTAAATGGTCCTTTAGGAATGATGAGTGCTTTAGTAATTGGAGGTATAGTATGTACAGCATTATCAATGGCTGGGGGCTTTATCACTGATTTAAAAGTTGGTTATTGGTTAGGAACAACACCTGTAAAACAAGAAAAATGGAAATTTCTTGGAACTTTAGTTTCTGCAGCAACGGTTGGTGTAGTTATTTATGTACTTGGTCAAGCTTATGGTTTTGTTTTGACTCCTGAAACCCCAAATCCATTAGTAGCACCTCAAGCTAATGCAATGGCAGCAGTTATAGAACCTCTTATGCTACCAGGCGCAAATTTTAATTGGATTCTTTATATTGTAGGAGCTTTACTTTCTTTATTATTAATGTTAATTGGTATAGCACCACTTCCTTTTGCACTTGGAATGTTTATACCACTAGAATTAAATACACCTCTTATAGTTGGGGGGATTTTAAACTATTTTATGAATAAAGAAACAAAAAAACAAAATAAGAAATTAGCAGAAGCAAGAACATCACGTGGAACTTTAATAGCCTCGGGAATGATAGCCGGTGCAGCAATATTTGGTGTGATTGGTGCTTTACTTCTATTCTTTGGAATTAATTTAGATACAAAACTTTTTGCAGGAAATCAAACCGCAGCGGAATTTGTTGCAATTATTGCCTTTATTATACTAGTATATTACTTTGTTTGGGACGCTCGTCGTGCAAAAATAGAAGAAGACAAATAATTATAAAATATTAATAAGTAATTAATAAAATTATAATAATTAAAACAAAAAAGAGACAAAAATTGTCTCTTTTTTGTTTTAATTTATACTATTTATATAATAAATTATATATAAATTTATAATTAATATATTATGCTACGAATTCCTGCATAGTTTTTTGCAAAAATACCTTTTGAAAACGATTGCTTAATAACGCCTGAAGAAGAAGATGAATGTATCATATTCCCATCACCAATATAAATTCCTACATGATAAATTTCATTCTTTCTTTTAAAAAATACAAGATCTCCAATTTTAGGATTGATAGTAGGAACTGATTTTAAATATTGTTCATAAGATGTCCTTGGAATTATAAATCCAAGTTCCAAATATACCGATTTAACAAATCCACTGCAATCGACACCGTCTTTAGTATCTCCCCCATATTTATATTTTACACCTATCCACTTTTCTGCAATATTAAGTATAGTTGAATTTGCTTTTTCTTGCGAATATAAATTATCATTCTTTTTATTAACTTTATTATCTTTTATCTGCTTAACTATATTTTTACTTGTTTTTATTTTAACATTCTTTTGACTAGTAAAACGAACCGTAGGTTGACAAGCTATAATAAATATAATTATACCAAAAAATAATATGTTTTTAAGTATTTTTAACATATAAATAAAAAATTATTATAAAATATAAAAACATATATTGTATTTATCAAAAACTATACCATATTAATTTTACTTTTTTAACTTATTATAGTGCAGAATATGCATCAATATCTATTTTTACACTAACATCTTTTATTGCATATGTAGCATATTTTTCCATAGCATCATTAATTATTTTTCTTAAATATCTTCCATTAGTATCAATACTTTTAATATTCTTAATAGTAATTTGCCATCGAAATTTTTTATTAAGTTTTGTTAAAATAGCAGGTTGTGGTGGATAAACAATAATTACTTTATGCTTTATAATTAATGAATAAAATATATTTGCTTGTTTTATAACTTTCTCTTCATTATTAGAAATAAATTCTATTATACAAAACCTAACAAAAGGAGGAAACATAGCCTCATATCTCTTTTTTATTTCTATTTGATAAAATTTTTGAAAGTCAGCTTTTGCAGCAGTAATAATAGCATAATTCATAATATTAGAAGTTTGAATAATAACTTCACCTAATAAATTTTGTCCTCGTCCTGCTCGTCCTGCTACTTGAGAGATTAATTGAAAAGTACGTTCTGACGCACGAAAATCAGGTATATTTAATTGAATATCTGCATTTATAACGCCTACTAAAGTAACTCTATCAAAATCTAAGCCTTTAGCTACCATCTGAGTTCCTAGTAAAATATCTGTATCCCCCGCTGCAAAGCTTTGCAATATTTTTCTGTAACTTCCTTTTCTTTGTGTTGTATCTAAATCTAACCTCTCTATCTTACAATTAAATCCATCATCTGCTAATATCTTACTTAAAGTATCTTCAACTCTTTGAGTTCCCGTCCCAACTTTATCCATTCCAACATTCCCACATACCTCACATATGTTATTTAATTTTTTTGAATATCCACAATAATGGCACTTTAATTCATTTGTAGTTTGATGATATGTAAGAGATGTAGAACAATATTTGCATTGAGGAATATATCCACAATCATTGCACTCTATAAAATTAGCAAATCCTCTTTTATTCTGAAATAAAATAATTCCTTCCTTTTTCCTTAATTTCTCTTTTATTTTATTAAGTAATAAAAAAGAAAAACCATTTATACTTTGCCCCGTTTTTTTTGCAGAAATCATATCTACTAATTCAATATTTGGTAAAATAGCTTTATCTGCTCTATGTTTAATTTCTAATAAATTAATTTTATTCAAACTAATATTATAATAACTTTCTAAAGATGGCGTTGCAGATCCTAAAACAATAGTAGCTTTTTCTAACATAGCACGATATATAGCCGAATCCCTTGCTTGATAAAAAGGTAAAGCCGAATCTTGTTTATAAGAAACTTCATGTTCCTCATCAATAATAATTAATCCTAAGTTATTTAAAGGCATAAAAAGTGCAGACCTTGCACCTATAACAATTTTTACCTCATTATTAATAACAGAACGCCATGAATCATATCTTTCACCGTTTGACATCTTGCTGTGAAAAACAGCTATCAAATTAGGAAAAACAACATTAAATCTATCTATTAATTGAGGTGTTAAAGATATCTCCGGCACTAAAAGTAAAACTGTTTTTTTTAATTCTAAAGCTTTTTTTATAGTATTTATATAAACTAACGTCTTCCCACTTCCTGTTATCCCATGTAATAAAAAAGGCATAAAATTATTACTCTCTATACTCTTATTTATCTCTTCTACACATCTTAATTGTTCAGACGTTAGATTTAACATACTCTCATCTTTTGTTGCTAAACTTTCATATTGTTTTAATTGTATATTTCTATTTACTTCTTCATCATACGTATATATTAATTCTTTTGATATCAAAGTTTTTATTGATGAAGACGAGCCTTTAAATGTTTCTAATAATTCTGACAAGGGAACAGCAGGATTATTTTTAGAAGCTTTTAAGAATAAATACATTAATATTTGAGACTGTTTAATGGCTCTTTTATCTAAATTTAACAACGTTTTCTTTAATAATTCGTTATCATTAATAAATTTAGATGCTATCTTAACAATCTTTTGGGTCTTTATTTTTACTTTTACTACACGTTCTGTCTCAATTTCAATAAAATTATTTTCTAATAAATAATTTATATTCTCTCTTATATTATTAATATTACAATATTCTTGTATTTGATCTATAGTACATCCTATTTTACTATCTGATAAATATTGTAATATTTTTTTTTGTATAGAATTTATGTTGTAGCTATCTATATTAAAATTATTAGTTATATTATAACTTTCTATATTTTTATTAATAACAAATTTGAATAGAGATTTAGGGGATATACCCGATGGAATAGCAGCTTTTATAGTTTCACCAATTGGCGCAAAATAATAATCAGATAACCATATAAGAAACTTTAACATCGTATCTGAAAATATAGGTCTTATGTCTAATATCTCAATTACATATTTAATTTCCTTCTCTTTTAAATTTTTATCTAAAATATTTAAAATATCAGATTGTTCTATTACAATTCCTGTAAGCTCTCTAGCCATTCGCCCCCGTCCAAAAGAAACAAGAACCCTACATCCTTTATAGTTTCCATCGCCATTATATGCATATGTAAATGTCCTATTTAACGGTACAGGTAATACTACTTGTAAATAAACAGTCTTCATATTTATTTGGTAAAATAATTATAATCTTAATAAAACTAAATAATTATATTTTTTTAGAAAAGGATAAATTTTCCATTGCATATCTAGCAGCCTCTTGTGCAGCTTGTTTCTTAGATGTACCTTCCCCCCGACCTAAAACAACTCCTTGTAACGAAACTTCTACCTTAAATATTTTTGCATGAGCATCACCACTCTCTTCAACTATATCATAAATAGGAATGTCTAAATTGTGCGATTGTAATATTTCTTGTAATTGTTTTTTATAATTTTTATCTGTCTTAATTACTGTATCAAATAAAGAATTAATAATATTATTATATATAAATTGAGCAGCTTTTTCTATTCCAGAATCAATATATATTGCAGCAATTACAGCTTCTACAACATTAGCTAATATAGAATCATTTTTTTGACAAATATTTTTTCTTGCTCCATAAGTTAATATTAAAAAACTTTCTATATTAAGTTTTTTTGCAACCATTGCTAACGTTTCTTTTTTTACTAAACGCGAACGTACTTCTGTTAATTCTCCTTCTTTTTTATCCTTACATTTTACAAATAAAAAATCCGTTATTACTAATTCTAAAACTGCATCACCTAAAAATTCTAGACGTTCATTAGAAATTATATTTTTTTGCATCCCAACAAAAGAACTATGTAAAAAGGCTTGTTCAAAAATTTTGATATTATTTATCTTAATTTTTAAAGCAGCCTCTATATCTTTTTTTTTATCTTTATCAAAAAATATACTTTTCGGGAAAAAAATATCTATATTTTTTTTATAATCTTTATTTAATAAAAAACCTACCTCTTCCATATTTTTATTCTTCTATTTTATCTTTTATTTCTTTTATTGGTGTCTCTATTTCTCTTTCGATATTATTTATTTGTTGTTTTAATTCAAACTTTGCATCTTTTATCTTACGTACTCCTCTCCCAAACATTTTCATAAAATCAGGTATTTTTTTTGGACCAAATAATAAAATAACTGCCAAAATAATAACAACTAATTCTCCCCCACCAATATCAAACATTTTATATGTTTCCTTTTTCAATTTTATTTTCGTTTATTTGAATTTTTATAGTTAAATATAATAAAGCAATAAAAGATGATAAAATCAAAGATAACAAAACCATTAAGTATTTGTTCGGTGCTGAAGGTATCTCAGGGAAATCCGGCGTATCTAATAATTCTACTTGTGAAATATCTCTACTAGCCTGCAAAGCATCTTGATGACTTTGAGTTTCAAGATAAATTAAAACTTGCTCGTATATTTTTTTGTCTCTATATAATACAGTATATTCTCTCATTAATTCAGGAATATCTGTAAAAGGAATTGAAAAATTATCATTTTTAAACATACCACCTGATTGAGCTTTCGCATATTGTTGTTTTAAGAAATTAGCTTTAGTCTGTAATTGCTTAACAATTATTGAATTAGGTGAATATTCTTCTAACGCTGCTTTCAATTCACTTTCAACAATCATTAGTTCTGCTCCTAACGTAACTTGTTGTGTCAAAAGTGACTTAGTCTGTTCCTCTATTTCTAAAACCTTGTTTTTAGATTGAAATTCTCTAATTTTAATCTCAATAGAATCTAATTTTTTCCTATATTCATTTGTTGCTCTATCTGAATATTTTAATGACATTTTTGCCGCTGTAATTGAACGTTCTTGAACAATAGAATCTAAAGCAAAAAGTGTTGCTTTTGCCATATCTTGAGCCAACTTAGCAGTCTTTAATTTTTCATCACCAAAAGTAAAAAAAGGTGATTTTGCTACTGCAGATAAATATAATACACCACTTTTATCAATAATAATATCTATTGATTTTTTTACTTTTAATATTAATTTTTCATTATTCAATTTTGAATATTGTTTGCTTTTTTTTAAATTACATTTTTTTATTACATATTCTGCTACACTTCTACTGTTTACAATTTCCGCATATACTTGACCTTGATTATTTTGAGTCATACTACCTAGCGATAGTGCATTTGCGCCATATAAATTCTTAAAAAAAGATGTAACTCCACCGCCATTTTCTGTTTGTCTAGGAGGAAATATAGATGCATGCGAAGTATACTCAACAGGCATAATAAAACTATATATTATAACAATAGCTGTAAAAATACAAACAAAACTAATAATAAAAGGTAAATTCTTTTTATATATTTTTAATATTTTAATAAAAGTTATTTTTTCCATATTTCAATTTTTACAATCTTATTTTATTGCAATAATAACTGCTATCATAGAAACAATTGGAGATACTATTGTTAAAATAGTAGTAATTATATCCATTATTTCTATTTCAGTTTTAGGTGGTACCGATATATTATCACCTGGTTCTAACTTATACTTACTTGTCTTAGAAGCTAAGAATTGCTCCCCGCCTCGTCTCTTATTAACAGTAGTTTCACTCTCATCAGCACGATAAGCAAAACCACCTGCTGCATTTATATAATCAATATAAGTAAAATCACTACGATATTTAACAAACCCCGGATTTACAACTTTCCCTTGAACATTAATAAAGTTTGTTTTAGCAGGTACAATTATAGAATCTTGGGAAATAAGTGTAATGTTGTCTTCAGATGTTTCATCCAAAACTATTTTCTCAAAATCAATAGACATCCCGCCTTTTTTCTCACGAACTCTTGATTGAAAATATCTAAATTCACTTTTACTCATTTCAGATGGAATTGTTCTATATAGTCGTTCCATCTCTAAGTCTTTCTTTTGTAACTCTTCCTGTCTAATAAATTCTATATTAGTAACATCAGCATCTTTTGTAAAACCGCCTGCTCTTCGTATCAAATCGCCAACTTTATCAACATCTTTTTCGATTGAATACTTTCCAGGATACTTTACTTCGCCAGTAATTATTGCATAGTGTATTTTTTGCCAATCTGCTTTCGTACGAACATAAACCCTATCCCCCGAGTTTAAAGCAAAATCATTACTAGGATTTTCCTTTGACGTAATAATATTTTTCCAACTAGATAAATCTAATATGTTAGTAATAAGTCCACTAGAAGTCCATTGGACATATTCTACCGAATCTAATAAAGCAGATTCAAAAAAACCTAATCCAAATCTTATTAAAGTAGATAAAGAATCGCCTTCCAAAAATTCAACTTCACACGGTGCAGGAACATCGCCTTGTATAGATATTATTTGTTTTTCTGATGCAAAAGGAACTATTATATGGTCACCACCATTAACATAAGGATTTGATTCATTATCTGCTAGTAAATAAAATTTTAATAAATCTACTTTTAATCTCTCATTTGTTACTGCACGTATTAAAATTATATTACGAACCGAAGCAGAATCTTGTAATCCTCCAACTCTTTCTATAATCTCTGATACTCTATCAGTAGCTGTTGCAGGAACAACAGATGATTTTATGGCTGCACCGGAAATATTTACTTTGAATTTACGAACATCACTAAGTGCAATACTAAAATTTTTATATACTTGCCCCATTTTTTCATTTATCAATTTATAGGCTTCAGTTAAATTTTTACCAGCAATATATATTCCCCCTACGCCATCTATTAAAAGATATCCATCAGGTAATACCCTTATACGTATTTTCCCACTATTCAATTTATTTATAACTGAACTTTCAAAAACAATCGTAAATTCATCACCTGCACCAACAATATATTTTTCAGGATTAATCTCTTTATCAATTATTCCATAACTTTCAATTGCTAATTGTTGAGATATTTCTTTTGATACCGTATCAAATTCTTTTCTATCATTACTTATTTTGTTAATTCCTGTAATTGACTTATAATTAATACGGGCATATAAATTAATAGTTGTTATACTTATAATTAAAATAACAACAAATAATAATCTGTTAATTTTATATTTCTTATTCATATTTACAAAAATACAAAAAATATTATATTTTTTTTACAAAATTAAACAATTTAAGTAATTCAAATAATTTATAATATCATTATACTAATATAAATGAGTATATAAGAAAATAATAATTCTATAATTGTTATTTTTTTATATATTTTTAGTATTTTGCAATTATGTAAATTATATATATTAATATTATCAAAATTATATTAATAAATATAAGTAAATATGAAACTATTAATCAAAATAAATAAATTATATCATTTATTATTTTCTTATATATTATTAACTTATTTAACTAAAAACTATGGGACAAACAATTGTTCAAAAAATATTAGCACGTGCTGCTAATAAACCAAATGTAGCAGTTGGCGAAGTAGTAGAACCAAAAATTGATATAGCAATGTCTCATGAAAATGGCGCATTAGTTTTAAATCAATTTCTTGAAATCTATAAAGGTATTGGTAAAGAACCAAAAGTTTGGGATAACTCCCGTATTGCTATAATTTTTGACCACCGTGTACCTGCAGAGAGTAAAAAAACAGCTACAAACCAAAAAAAATTACGAGAATTTGTTAAAGAACAAGGTATTACTAAATTTCATGATATTCGAGGTGATGAAGGTGGTATATGCCATCAAATTCTAGCAGAAAGTGGATATGTTTTACCGGGTTATGTTGTTGTAGGTACAGATAGTCATACAACAACACATGGTGCTTTAGGTGCCTTTGCTTTTGGAATTGGTGCTACTGAAATGGCAGCAGTTTGGGCTTTAGGTATAGCTTTTAATATAGAAGTACCACCAACAATAAAAGTTATTGTAAATGGAAAAATGCCTAAGGGAACAACTTCCAAAGACTTAATTTTACACCTTATAGGAAAGATTTCTGCAGAAGGTGCAAACTTTAAAGTTTTAGAATTTCATGGAAATACTATAAAAAATATGTCTGTTTCAGAAAGACTAACTCTTTCAAATATGAGTGTAGAAGCAGGTGCTACAAGTGGTATTATTCCTGCCGATGAAATTACAGAAAAATATTTAAGAGAAGTTGCAAATTATACTGGTAAGTTTGAACCTGTTATTGCTGATAATGATGCTGAATATGATAAAATTATAGAAATTAATGCAAGTGAATTAGTACCTTATATAGCTTGTCCTCATACTGTAGATAATGTAAAACCAGTAACAGAATTAATAGGATTACATATAGATCAAATAGTTATTGGCTCTTGTACTAATGGTCGTTTAAATGACTTGGAAATAGTTGCTAATACTATTAGAGGTAAAAAAATAGCAAGAGGAACTCGTTTATTAGTATTCCCCGCATCTTATAAAATATTAAAAGAAGCAATAAAATTAGGTTATGTATTAGATATGATAGAAGCAGGAGCAGTCGTAATGAATCCAGGGTGCGGACCTTGTCTTGGAATTCATCAAGGTGCTTTAGGAGACGGCGAACGTGCACTTGCAACAACAAATCGTAACTTCAAAGGAAGAATGGGAAATCCTAACTCAGAAGTTTACTTATGTTCACCTGCAGTCGCAGCAGCGTCTGCCTTAAACGGTTTTATAACTGATCCAAGAGGAGAAAAATAATATGGCAAAGGTAATTTATAAATTAGATGATGATATTTCAACAGATATAATTTATCCCGGAAGATATATGGCAACGGTTTTACCAACGGAAACGCCTGCATTTGCTTTTGATGATATACGTGAACTGAACGAAATGCTAAAAAAAGGTGATAATACTTCGCAAAGAGTTATTGTATGTGGTAAAAATTTTGGTTGTGGATCATCTCGCGAGCAAGCAGCATCTACATTAAAAGGACATAATTTAATAATAGTAGCACGTAATTTTGCAAGAATCTTCTTACAAAATAGTATTAATCTTGGACTAAAAACAATTATATGTCCTACAATAGAAGCAAATGAAAATGATATATTAGAATTTGACGGCAAAAAAGTAATAAACAAAACAACAGGAAAAACTTTTGATACAATACCACTACTGCCTGCTCGTCAAGCAATAGTAGATGCAGGGGGACTAATACCTTATACCCAAAAAAGATTAAAAGAAAAACTAAATATTTAATCTTAAATATCAAAGAGTATTTTAAACTTAAAATATTAAGTAATATAAAAAAAAGACTAGTTATTTTTAACTAGTCTTTTTTATAAATTTTATTTAAATAATTATATTTTAAATATTTAATATTTAAACAAATCTTAAATAAAATAACTACCAAATAAGCATTCTATCTTCTGGTTTTCTATACATTTTATTTTTTTCTGTAACATTAAAGGCTGAATAAAAATCATCAATATTTGTAATCACAACATTAACTCTTGCATCACCAGGTGAATGTACATCATTTTTTAGTCTATTAGCTAATTCTTCCGTTCTTATATTTTGTCGCCAAACTTGTGCATATGCTAAGAAAAATCTTTGTATTGGTGTAAAACCATCAATAGGTTCTACTTTTTTATTTGCTAATATTTTTTTCAAAGCAGTTATAGAAATGGTTACGCCTCCTAGATCTGCAATATTTTCACCCATTGTTAAAGCAGGATTTATATGAGCATCATCACTAACTTGTGGATATTTATAAGCTTCCCATTGAGTTCCATAAATTTTTGTTTTTGCATTGAATTTTTCTATATCTTCTTTCGTCCACCATTCTGCTAAGTTACCTTCTTTATCAAAATTACGTCCTTGGTCATCAAATCCATGAGTAATTTCGTGTGCAATAACCACCCCAATACCACCATAATTTACAGCATCATCACCATCTTTAAAGAAAAATGGCGGTTGTAAAATTCCAGCGGGGAATACTATTTCATTTGAATTTGGTGAATAATAAGCATTTACTGTTTGTGGTGTCATATGCCATTTTTCAGTATCATAAGGTTTATCTATTTCTGAAAGCATACGTGCATATTCAAATTTAGCAGAATTAACAACATTTTGACAATACTTATCCTTCATAATTTCCACTTTAGAATAATCAATCCACTTATTAGGATATCCAACTTTTACTTTAATAGCACTCAATTTTTCTTGTGCTTTTGCTTTTGTTTCCTTAGCCATCCAATCTAATTGAGCAATTCTTTCGCCAAGTGTTACCTTAATATTATCAATTAATTCCTCCATTCTTGTTTTTGCAGTTTCAGGGAAGTGTTTTTCAACATATAAACGTCCTAATGCTTCACCTAAAGAACCACTAACAACTCTAAGAACTCGTTTCCATCTATCATCTAATACTTGCTTCCCTTGAAAAGTTTTTCCCCAAAAATCAAAATTTTGATTAACAAAATCAGAACTTAAATAAGCAGCACGTTCACTAATTAAATTCCAAACAAAATAATCTTTAAGTATTTCTATATTTGTACTCTTAAGATTTTTTGATAAGGCCGTAAAAAATGGTGTAGATGTAATGTTTATTTCTTTTGGTACAGGAATATTTAAAGCTGTAAAAAATTTATCCCAATCTACTAATGGAACTATCTTTTTTAATTGAGGGATTGAAATTTTATTATAAGTTTTAAACGGATCTCGTTGTTCAACAATAGTCATTGAATTACCAGCAAGTTTTGTTTCAAATTCCATTATAGCTTTAGCACGTTGCTCAAAATTTTCTTGTCCGACTAACTTTAACATCTTACCAATATGTTCAACATACTTTTCTCTTATATTTTTGGAACGTTCATCTTGTTCAAAATAATAATCTCTATTCCCAAGTCCAAGACCACCTTGACCAAGCTGTGCAATAACCATCTTACTATTTTTATCATCAGGTCCTGCCCACATTCCAAATAAAGGCGTTACTGTTTCTGATTGTAAATAATAGAATTGTTCCATCAAATCATCAAAATTCTTAACATTAAGAATATTTTTTATTTGTTCTTTAATAGGTTCATATCCAAGTTTTTCAATTGTTGCAGTATCCATTCCCGCTGTAAAGAAATCACCTATTTGCTGTTTTGGTGTACCTTTTTTTGCGTCTGTAGTTGCTGCTGCATCTTCAACAAGTTGTCTCAAATTTTTATTTGTTTCTTCTTGTAAAATATTAAAAGAACCCCAACGACTTTCTGCATCTGGAATAGGGTTATTTTTCATCCAACCACCGTTAGCATATTCAAAAAAATTATCGCCCGGCATTACAGTAGTATCAAAATTAGCAATATCAATAGGTTTAATATTAGCTACTGAATCTGTTTTTTCTGATTGTTGCTTTCCACAACCAGTAATTGTTATGGCAGTTATAAAAATACAAACTGTCAATCTAGAAAAATTTAATTTAAACATAAATAATTCCTTTGCTTTTTTTATTAATTTAATTTATGTAACAATTTTAATTATAGTTTATATGTTTAACATACAAATCATTTAGAATACAAATATATAAATAAAATCATAAAAAAAATAATAATAACATTTATTATTAAATATTTTATTTTGATATAAATAATATCAAAAAATATTACTATTTTTGCGAGGTATAGTATTTAAAAAATTAAAATAGAACATTATTATAATTTAAAATAATGTTAAAAATTATGTATCTTTCAATAAAAAAATTAATACAAAAAAAAATAATTATTATTTCATTATTTTTTTTATTTGTTTTACAAAATATCATTGCAAAAGTTGAGGAAAATCCTGCTTTAACAGTATATAAAGTTGATAAAACATGGGTTATGTTAGACGAACAAGGGAAAGAATTATTTTCTACAAACAAATTTTTAGATATAGAAAAATACAGCAATGGTATGTTAGGCGCATATATAATTGAAAATGGATATTTGAGTTCTGTTTATTTTAATAATTCAGGAAAAATACAAATAAAGTCCCCAACAAATTTACCTTTTGAATTTATAGATGGCTTAGCTTTAGTTATACAAGTAAATGATACTAATGAAAAAGATGTAAAATTTGGATATATTAATACAAAAGGAAAATTAATTGTTCCTGTACAATATCTAGATGTATTACCGTTTTCTGATAGTCTAGCTTATATAATGAATTTTGACGAACGAGGTTATATTAATACAACAGGGAAAATAGTAATTCCTATGAAAAAAGGATATGCTGGATATGGTTTTGCAGAAGGTTTATCAGCAGTTTCCTGTAGTGATCGAGCATTATTCGGATTTATTGATAAAAAAGGGAATTTAGTAATGGATTATCAATTTGAAGAAGTAGGTAGATTTTCAGAAGGACTATGTAAGGTATATAAAAATGGATTTTTTGGATATATTAATACAAAAGGTATTTTTGTAATAAATCCGCGTTTTTATGAAGTAACAGATTTTAAAGAAGGACGAGCATTTGCATCAAGATTTAATTTTGACAAAAATATACATGAATGGGCATTAATAGATAAAGATGGTGTTTTTTTAACACTATATGAATTTAATGATAAAAAAAATTTTTCTGAAGGTTTAGCATCAGTAAAACAAGATAGCTTATGGAAATATATTAAATTAGATGCATCTAACAACAGTACAAATCTTTATAAATTTGCAGGAAGTTTCAAAAATGGGAAAGCCTTTGTTGTAACACAAGATGATGAAAAACTATTTATCAATAAAGCAGAAGAAATTATATTAAAATTACCAAAAGATAGTAAAATAGTATTAGATTGTCGTACAAACGAACGATATGAAATAGAACAATTAAAAATAAAATAAAAATTATATTATATGTTAGCAGATTTACATACACATACAATTTATTCCGATGGTTTACTTACACCTGAAGAGCTTTTTAAAAAAGCAAAAGAAGTAGGAATAAAAGCTTTAAGTATAACAGATCACGATACACTTGAAGGAAATATAGGCGCTCGTGAACTTGCAAAAAAATATGATATTGATTTTATTGAAGGTGTTGAAATTAGTTGCTTTGATTCTCAAAATGAATATCATATACTTGGTTATGGAATGGATATAACAGATACAGCTTTGAACGAACATATTAATACATTTAAAATTAAACGATTAGAACGTGCAGAAGTTATGACTAAACGATTACATAATCTCGGCGTAAGTATAAATTTTAATGATGTTGTCGATAAAGCAGGCTCTGCGCCTATTACAAGACCACATATTGCTCAGGTTATTATGGAATCAGGATATGTATCTTCAACAAAAGATGCTTTTAATTTGTATATTGGCGATAGTGGACCAGCTTTTGAAGTAAAAGCTATTTTTCAAGTAGAAAAAGCTATTAATATGATTAATGCAGCAGGAGGAGTTGCTGTAATAGCTCATCCTGGTTACTTTGTTACACAAAAAAAATTATTTAAATTTATCGAAACAGGATTAGACGGAATAGAAGTTCATCATCCCCTACATAATAAAAAATTAAGACGTGAATTCCACAGTATTGCTAATCAATATTGGTTATTGGAAACAGGAGGCTCAGATTTCCATGGAGATAGATATAATGAAAAAGAAATATTTGGACACGAAGGCGTTCCTTTAATGACTTTACAACAAATAAGAAAAAGATTAACTCATAGATAAATAAAATATAAATGTTAAAAAATAAAAAATGAAGCATAATGTTTTTATTGTCTTATAATGATATTGCATCCTGCGAACCAAATAAAAATGAATTAAATATAATTCCAGAAAAATCTAATTTTAGATTTGCTTTTTATATTCTCCCAAAAGAAAAACGTAATGCTATTATTAATATATATACATTATGTAGTTATTTAGATAATATAGTTGATGATAGTTCTAATAACTTAAATGAAATAAAAATAAAAAAAGAAAGATTAGAATGGTGGAAATATAAAATACATAAAATCTATACAAATAATATTGTAAGTGATAATTCTAAATTTACATTAGAATTCAAAAAAATTATAAAAAGATTTAATATCCCTGAAGATTATTTTAATATTTTAATTGATGGAATAGCAAAAGACTTAATAATAAAACAATATATAAATTTTGAACAATTACTTGATTATTGCTATGGTGTTGCTAGTATAGTTGGCCTAATTTGTACTTGTATATTTGATGATACAACAAAAATATCAAAAAATTATGCAATAAATCTTGGATATGCCTTACAATTAACAAATATAATACGTGATATATATTTAGATTCTGAAAGAAATTATATTTATATTCCACAAGATGATTTAATAAAATGTAATTTTTCAAAAGAAGATATTATAAATAAAAATTATAACGAAAATTTTGTAAAATTAGCAAAAATACAATACTCACGAGCAATCTTTTATTATAATAAAGCAGAAAATTGCTTAAAAGAAATGACAAAAGAAGTTCAAAAAAAATTTAAATCTGCAGAAATTATGAAAAATATTTATTTTGAATTATTAAATAAAATACAAGAAAAGCAATTCAATATTTTTGGCAAAAAAATAAAGTTATCAACACCTGAAAAACTATTTATTACATTAAAAACTATTTTATAGACTATAATTTCGTTAATATATTACAAAAAATGACAAATATTATTAAACAAAATAAAAATAAATACATATTTATATTTTTACTTTCATTCTTTGCATTTTATCAAATAAATGCTAATGAAACATCGCCGTACAACTTTTTACGTAATAGTTCAAATGCAAGAATTACAGGACTTGCAGGTGCTGTTGTATCTTTAGAAAATGACCCGGGCGCCTTATTTTTTAATCCTGCTTCAATAAGTACCACAGATAAACGAAACTGTAATGTTACTTTTTTCAAACATGTTCTTGATATAAACTCGGGCAACATTTCATATATACATAATTTTAATGATACAACATTAGGTACTATTGCTGCATCTCTTGTATTTACTAATTATGGTAGTTTTGATTATATAGATGAACAAGGTGTTTCTAACGGACAGACTTTTTCTGGTAATTTATTATCTTTACAATCTACATATTCTAACATAATTGATAACAATTTATATTACGGTGCAACTGTAAAATTAATTTATAATTCATTAGAACATATGTCGGGATTTGCAGGTGCCATAGATGTAGGACTACTATATAAAATTAGTGACAATAGAAGTGTAATAGGATTATCAGTATTAAATGTAGGAACAGAATTAAAAACAATGACAAATGAGCATTATATGATGCCTCTAGATGTTAGAATAGGTGGAAGTCATAGATTAGAAGGATTACCTCTATTATTTAATTTAAATTTTACACATTTAAATGAAATAACAAATAATTTTTTCAGCCGTTTTAAAAATTTTGCAATTGGAGGCGAATTATACTTTGGAGATATAATACAAGTTCGTATAGGTTATGATAACTATATAAGAAATAATGTTGCATCACAAGAAAATAAAGGACTTTCTGGCTTTGCTTTTGGCATAGGAATGGTTAAACCTGATTGGCCATTAGATATAAATTATGGAATGTCAATATATGCAGATAATTTATTAATTCATAGATTTAGTATAGATTTTAATCTATAATTTTTATAATAATGTATAACTTACTAAATATTTTATAATAAATATGAAAAATATAAAATATAAAAGAATTCTTTTAAAACTTAGCGGTGAAGCTTTAATGGGGAATAGTAGCTTTGGAATAGATGCTAATACTATAAATCGTTTTGCTGAGGAAATAGCTAATATTCATAACTTAGGAACAGAAATTGGGATTGTAGTAGGCGGTGGTAATATATTTAGAGGAATACAAGCTAATGAAAAGGGAATTGATAAAATATCAGGAGACAAAATGGGGATGCTTGCTACTGTAATAAATGCAATTGCACTTAGAAATGCTATCGAAGCCACGGGAATAGAAACACAAGTACAAACAGCAACTTTTATGCCTCAATTTGCAGAGTTATTTTCTGAAGTAAAAGCAAAAAAAATGTTACAAGACAAAAAAATTGTAATATTTGCGGGGGGAACGGGGAATCCTTTGTTTACAACCGATTCTGCTGCTGCCTTACGATCAATAGAAATAAAGGCTGATATTCTTATAAAAGCAACAAATGTTGATGGAATTTATGATTCTGATCCTAAAAAAAATCCAAATGCAAAATTTTATCATAAAATAACTTATAACGATGTATTAAATCAACAATTACGTGTAATGGACCTAACAGCAATAATTTTATGCAAAGAAAATAATAAAAATATTGCGGTACTTAATTTACATACCAAAGGAAATCTTACTAAATTTATATGCGGAGAAAAAATAGGATCTATAGTAACAAGTAAATTATAATTAAAAAAATAATTTTTTTATCTCTAATATCTATATTTATTTTTAAAATTTTATCATTGTTTTTTAATGAGACAATATTTTTGTTAATCATTTCTAAGTGATTAAAAGTAAACCTATAATCAAATAATAATATTATTTCCCTAATATTTATTTTTTACAATTTAATTATTAAAATAGAAATAAATTTGTTTTCTAATTATAGATTATTATAAATGTAAAATATAAAGTTTATAAATTTTATAAAGTTTCTTTTAATTCTTCTAAAAACTGCATTGCCTGTATAGGTGTTATATTATTTATGTCTATTTTTCTTATTTTATCTCTTAATTCATCATCACGAATTTCAAATATTGACATTTGATTTGAACTAATTTCTTTATTTATAGCTTTAATTTTTTTTGCATTATTTATACTAGAAGTCTTTTTTTTCTTACTATAATTATTATCAGCATCAACAACATCATCAGAAATCTTTTCTAATTCTTGCATAATTTCATTTGCACGTATAATAACATTTTCAGGTAATCCTGCAATATGTGCTACATATATCCCAAAAGAATGATTACTAGCTTTATCTATCACTTTATGTGTAAATAGTATCTTATTATTAGTTTCAATAACATCTACACTATAATTTTTTATCCTTTCATACTTATTAGCTAATTCATTTAATTCATGATAATGTGTTGCAAATAAAGTTTTTGCTCCAACTATATTATGCAAATATTCAGAAATAGCCCATGCAATTGATACTCCATCAAAAGTAGCAGTTCCTCTTCCTACTTCATCAAGTAAAATAAGACTTCTATTAGTAGCATTATGTAAAATATTAGAAACCTCTTGCATTTCTACCAAAAAAGTACTTTCTCCCGTAGTAATATTATCTTGTGCACCAACTCTTGTAAAAATTCTATCAACAACTCCAAAATGAGCATATTTAGCAGGTACAAAACAGCCTATTTGCCCTAATAAAACAATTAAAGCATTTTGTCTTAAATAACAAGATTTTCCTGCCATATTAGGCCCTGTAATTATATGAATTTGTTCATTTTCCGAATCTAATTTTGTATTATTTGGACAAAAAGTTTCATTTGACGGCAAAAGTCTTTCAACAACTGGATGACGTCCTGCTACTATTTCTAATACATTAGAATCATCAATTATAGGTTTTACATAATTGTATTCAATAGAAATAGTTGCTAAACTTTGAAAACAATCTACATTAGCCAAAATAATAGCAATTTCTTGTATTTGTTCAAGATATTGTAATATATATTTTTTTAATTGATCAAAAAGATGTTGTTCTATTTCATAAATTCTATTTTCTGCATTATATATTTTTTCTTCAAAAGTTTTTAATTCTGGTGTAATATATCTTTCTGAATTAACTAAAGTTTGCTTACGCTCATAATAGTTAGGTATTTTATTATTATGAGTTTTTGTTATTTCTATGTAGTAACCATTTATAGAATTATACCCTACTTTTAAAGAATTAATACCTAAATTATAACGTTCATCTTCTTGAAATTTATTAAGCCATTTTTTTGCATTTGTTTTAGCTTGTACATATCCATCCAATTCTTCATTATATCCATAACGAAAAATATTACCACTTCCAAATTGTATCACCGGATCGTCAACTAAAGCTTCACGAATTTTAACAGTTAACTCTTTTAAAGGATATAAATCAGATATCAAGTCATTTAATTGCTTATTATTTATAGAAGTTAATACTTCTTTAATTTGTGGAATTTTCTCTAGACTATATGCCAATGTAACAATATCTCGTGTCGTCGCTTTCCCTGATGAAATTCTAGCTATTAAACGTTCTAAATCACCAAAATTTATTAATATTTTATGTAGCTCCTCTAAATTCTCTCTATTATTAATTAAAGCCTCAACAATATCTAATCTTATATGAATTTTCTCTAAAGTATTTAAAGGTTGATTCAGCCACTTTTTTAATAAACGACTGCCTGGTGGTGTCATAGTTTTATCTAATATTTTAATTAATGAACCATGACTTTCACCTTCCATCGTACATAATATTTCTAAATTACGTCTTGTAGCGTAATCTAATAGCATATATTCATTTGTCGTTAATAACTTTACTGCATTTATATGCTCTATATTACTTTTTTGAGTATCAGAAATATAACGTAAAAGTGCACCTGCTGCATTAATTCCTATTGCATCTTCACTAATTCCAAAACCTTTTAATTTATTTATACGCAGCTGCCGTTTCAATATATCAAGTGCAAAAGTTTTTTCAAACATCCATTCTTGTAATGTCGTTTCTGATATCTTATAAGGTTTATTTTCAATAATATCATTAATATATTCTTTTTGTTGCTTAGAATATATAATTTCTGATGGAATATAGCTATCTATAACTTCTGATACTTTATCAGGTAGGATATCTCCGATAAGGAATTCTCCTGTTGATACATCACAAATAGCAAGTCCATAATACTTTTTATAATATTTTTTATTTTCTTGCAAATAAATAGATATTATATAATTATTTTTTTTGCTATCTAATAATTTATCATAAAGTGATACACCCGGTGTAACAACTTCTATAACATCTCTTTTTACAATTCCCTTCGCTTTTTTAGGATCTTCTATTTGATCACAAACAGCAACTCTAAGTCCACCTTTTACAAGTTTTGTTAAATATACATCTAATTGATGATGCGGAAACCCTGCAAGAGGTAAATTTGCACGTTTAGTTAATGTTATTCCACAAACATCAGCTGTAATAACAGCATCTTCACAAAAAGTCTCAAAAAAATCACCAACTCTATATAATAAAATAGCATCTTTATATTTTGCCTTAATTTGATTATATTGCTTCATTAAAGGTGTTATATCATCTTTTGCCATTTTTTCTATTTTTATATTCTTTTCAACATATTTAAAATTAATAATATAATTTGAAATTAAATATATAATTAAAATCAAATAATATAATTATAAAATATTATTTTTCTTCTTTTAAATTTACTTGATTTTCCTGCTGTAATTTAGTTAATCTATAAGGTAATAAAGCATCTTTTTTTGTATTTAATAAAGAATCCATCTCATTAATATACGTTGTATCTTTTTGTATATTACTACTGCCTCCAAAAATTTTTTGAGTATATCTTAATTTTGGTATTGCATATATTTCCGCCATTATCTTTCCCCATAGTGGTGCAGCTATTCTTCCTCCATAACCTACGCTACCTAAACAATTAAAATTAATTCTTCTGTCGTCAAAACCGAGCCAAATTCCACAAACTAATTGAGGCGTATAACCAATGAACCAGGCATCTGCAGCAGTATTTGTTGTACCCGTTTTTCCTGCAGCTTCAATATTCACTAGATAATTTTTTATACGTGATGCAGTTCCTTGTCTTACTACTTGAGTTAACATATAAGTCATTTGTTCTGCTATTTCACTTGGAAATACTGTCGTTTGATATATACTATTTTTCTGTTTCTTTTGATATATAATTTCATTATTTCTATTAGTTATTTTATCAAAGAAATAAGGTTGATTCCATATCCCATTATTAGCAAAACATCCATATGCGCCTGTAAGTTCTAGTGGCGATACATCCCCACCTGCACCTAATGATAAAGCCGGAACGGCATAAAGTTTTGATTTTATACCAACACTTTTAGCTAAATTTATTACATCATCTGGCGTTGTAACTTCTGTTATTAATCGTGCTGCTACCGAATTTATAGATCCAATTAAACCTTGTGTATATGTTACAATACAAGAACTATCTTTTGATGCTCCACTTGGCGACCATATTTCGCCTGATGGTAATCTATAAGAAAAGGGCCCACTTTCTATGGTACTATTAGGCGTTTTTCCTTTCATTAACGATGATGCATAAACAAAAGGTTTAAAAGATGATCCCGGCTGTCTTTTTATCTGAACTGCATGATTTAATGAATACTTAGCATCAGGATTTTCAAGCATAAATTTTGGTGACGCTCCTACCATTCCAAGTATAGCCCCACTAATAGGATCAATAACAACTATACCTATTTGAATAGTTGTTGCAGTATTTTTAACTGAATCAATGAATCGTTTATTATTTGCAAATCTATTATAAATTTTTTGTTTTTGATTTATATTTGCTAATTTATATTCAGAATTATCCTTTATTGCTTTATCAATTAGTTTTTGTAATAATAATTTATTTCTATTCCAAGAATAATATTTTAGAAAAGTTTCTTGAAGTTCAACCATATATTTACTAACTACTCTATTTATTGCTCGTTGAATATTAGCATTAATCGTCGTATATATATTTAAGCCATCTTTATAAAAATCATATTCTTTTAAATTTTTATCATCTCTAATAGACTGTCTTATTGTTTCAACAAAATGTGGTGCAATTCCCATATTTGCTATATGATTTTTCAACAATTGAGTTTTAGACGTATTAATATTTTGCATAAAAGATATACTTTCATTTATTGAATTATAATACTTAGAAGACGTTATAAAATTTTCTTCTAGCATCATATATAAAACTAAATTACGTCGTTTAATGGCTTCTTGATAATTATCTCTTTTATTAAAAAATTCCGGTTTCTTTAATAATCCAACAAGATATGCACATTCAGCAGTTGTTAGTTCTCTGGGTTCTTTTTCAAAATATCTATTTGATGCTACCTGTAATCCGTAAGCACCTCTTCCAAAATTAACAGTATTTGTATATAATTCAATAATTTCTTCTTTTGTATATGTTTTTTCTATCTGAAAAGCAGTCACCGCTTCTCGTATTTTTCTCGTCATACTTGTTTCACGACGATTTAAATACAAATTACCAGCCAATTGCATAGTTATTGTACTTGCGCCTTCCTTTGAATAACCAGCAAATATATTTTTTATAAAACTATTTAGAACACGTTTAGAATGTACTCCCCAATGCGTCCAATATTTTTTATCTTCTGTTGCAACTAATGCATTAACAAAATCTTTTGGAATTTCATTATACTCTAACGGAACACGTCTCTCTATGAAAAAATAATCTATAACCTCTCCATCAGCACTAAATATTTGTGTTGCTATATTCTGTTTAGGATTTTCTAATTCAGATATAGAAGGCATACCACTAGACGTAATTATTTTTACAATAATAAAAACAGTAATAATAATAAATACTGTTAATATAATAAGCAAAAAAAGAAATTTAGATGGTTTATATTTATCAAAAATACTGGTATTCATTCAGATAAAAATAAAAAATAAAGTAATACTATCTAATAAATAAAATACTCATCTAACTTAGAGTTAGATGAGTATTTTTTTATTAAAAAAATTATTTTACAATTTTAAATGGAATAGTTGTACGATGTCCATCAATTATATATTCAACAAAATAAGAGCCTGAAACTAAATTTGTAGCATCAAATAATATTGAATAATCTCCAATTGAATAACTTTCTTCTACTAATGTTTTTATAACTTTCCCCGTTAAATCTAAAATATTAATATTTACATCTTTTTCTAGCGCAGAAGAAATCGAGAAGTTAATATTAGCAGTAGTATTTATTATATTAGGAATTATAGAACAAGTATATGTATTTACAATTCTTATACTACCACCACCTTCACTTTCACCTTCTATATCAACAACAAATTTTGAATTTTCAGTATCATTACTATTTATTTCAACAGAGGCTTCAAAATTTCCCGCTTCATACGGTGGATTGAAAATAACCGAAAAATCTTTACCAAACATATCACCACTACTACCCGGTTTAACTATTGTAAAATCTGCATTTTCTAAATTAAATACTCCTTCAGGAGCTTGTGTTACTAATTGAATATTAACTTCAAGATTAGCACCACCTTCATTATATATATTCATATCATACTTATAAGGCCCCGACAAAGCTTCTTTTTTTCCAAAATTATAATAATTTGTATTAGGTGTTATTACCATCTTGGGTTCTAATCCTGCTGCAGGGTTCTTACCTACGCCTGAAATATATAAACTAAATGGCGAATTTATTGGGTCATTACAATTTATAGAAAGAGTAATATTATGATCCCCTACATATTTTGGAGTAAATTTAATAATAAGTTTTGCTTGTTCACCAGGTGCGATCTCAGTTTTCGGGAAACTTATAACTTCAAAAGCCTCATCCTCATTAAAATCAAATACACAATTATAAATTTTTAAAGCACCTTTATCTGGTTCCGCAATATTTTGTATATACATAGTATCTGTTACACTATTTGGTCGTTCAACAGTACCAAAATTTAAGGTATTAACTGAATTCCCATATTTATCTTTTAACGAAATCTTTGGTTCTAATTTAGCTTTATATCCAAACCACCAAGTAAACAAATTCCCAAAGAAATTATAAATAGGAACTTCGTTTGTTCCTGTTCCCTTAATCCCTGCAATAGCAAATCCGCCAACTAGCAATTTTTGATTACCATTACGTGTTTTAACTATTGCACAACTTGTTATACTAGGATCGTAATAAGCAATACTTGTAGACTTAGACGAATTTATTATATTAAATCTATTTCCATAAAGAGCTGAAAAATTTGGTTCACTAAATGAATAAGTATTTAAATTAAATACAAGTCCATTATTATTTTTATCAATTCCTAAAGAATCACTTAAATTGCATTTAATAACAAATGGTGATGCACTATAAGTCCTTTCTAGATTTGGATCAGTAAGATAATATGTAGAATCAGATAAAACACTAATACCAAAATTTTGACATAATGTATTAAATTTATTAGCAGCACTACTTGATGCATATTTTGAATTATAATACCAATGTGATTTATCAAAGAATAATGCTAAATGTTTATTAGCAGCCAGAGCTTCTAACAAGAAATCTAATTCTGATTCTGTTAAATAATCAGCCATTAATCCATTTACTTCTTTAGAAAAATTCATATTATAAGTACCTGGATTTAACCAATAACTATTAGATACAAAAGGATTTAACACTCTGCCCTGTTTTACAAACGTTGCTTTATTATAAATAAAAGCTTCAAAAGAAGTAGTAGGAACTACAGTATGAAATATAGGATTTAAAATTCCTATAGAAGCATCGTGAGCTGAATAAATTTTAGAATAACTATAAATATCATATTCACCAAAATTATTTTTATCAGTAAAAATAATTGCCTTTATATCTTTATCTGAAACCACAGCTTGTGCACTACTAATTACAGGATTAAAATTAATAGCTGTATTTATTGGTAATACACAAAAATCAAGTCCACAAATATCTGTTATATTTGATGTTTGAACAGTAGCTGTTACTGTTGTTGTTTGACCAGCAGGAATGGTAAGCTGTGTTTTATTCAAAGACACAGAATAATTTTCAGGAATATTAGATAAATATTTATTAATATAAGCAATAGCTTCTACTGTTTTTGAGGTTGGATTTGTAACTGTAAAACTAACTAAAGCTTTATCGCCTGCTTTTATTTGTTGAAACTTATTATTACTTATAGGTGTAACTTCTAATTTCAAAGGAGTAGCTGTTAGGGCAGCTTTTACATTAACAACATTATCTGTTGTAACATCTTCAAAAGTAACATTATTTAAACTAGTCCAAGCAACTGTATATAAGTATTTAGGATTCCACTCTTTATCCAAAGGAACTCTATATGTAGCAACTGTACTTTTTTGACCTAACGAAAGTTTAAGCGTCAAAACATTACCATTAGCACCAGTACAAAAATATCTTGGTGTAAAGAAATGTTCTTCTTTATTACTACCAGTTCCATAAGAGTGATAAGCTTCGGCTAATACTAGATTTAATAAAACAGGAAGATCCCCGCCACCCTGTACAGTAAGATTTGGATGTGCTGTTAATGTTGCTGTTATAACATAATATCCATCTTCAATTTTTGATGTTGTAGTTACATATACCCTAGCACCTATTTCTTCTCTTAAAGAATCAACAGTATGTTTATAAGAAGCTAATAGATTTGGAAAATTACCTACAAATGCAGCAGGCTGTTCTGAAAAATAAGGCCAACTTATAAAACGAGTATAAGTTGTATCTTGTTCAAATACAGTATTCCAAAATAATCCTCTATTTTTAACTTCAACAGGATATCTTCTATATAAACTATCTAGCCCCCAAATAGGATATTTTTTATCAACTATCGCCCCGCCTTGATTGAAAACTTTCATATAAGATATAAGCGGAATATTAAACTCATCAAAATTATCTACAAACCACTGTGCTACAGCTTTATTTGTAGCTTTAGTAGTTGGTAAAGATGGGTCACATGTAAATTCATATAATGTGCCAGCTTTTTTAGATTGAGCATTTAAATCAGTTACTGATAAATTAAATATCAGCATTATCAAAAAAAGAAAAATTACTTTCTTCATATAATTTTCTCCCTAAAAAATTTATAAAATATTTGTTAGATATTCTTTTTAATTATTTATAATTGTTTATTAATTGTTTAAGCTATAAATTTATATAATAAAAATATTTTAATTGGAATTATATTGGTATTATTAATTACATAGTTATAGTTATAGTTAAAATTTCAATAAAACATTCAACTAAATAATTTAAATTAATAAATTTTTTTTATATAACAAAATTATTAATATTTAAATTTAATTTATAAATAACAATTTTGTTAAAATTAATACCGGTAAAATAATAATTAATGAAAATTTTATCATATATTGAAAAAATTGAGGCATTTTTATTCCATCTTGTTCAGCAATAGATTTAACCATAAAATTAGGTCCATTCCCAATATAAGTCATAGAACCAAATGCAACAGCACCTAAACAAATAGCTTCCATAATAATAGCAGGTATCCCCGCTACTATTTCACCACTTATAATACTATTACTAAAAACACTTTTGGCCAATGTATAAAATGTTACTGCTGTAGGCGTATTATCTAAAAAAGAACTTAAAGCTCCGGTAATAAAATAAAAAGACGCCGGTGAATTTATGTTAATTGTTTCTGCATTATTTTTTAAAAAAGATAAAACAGGTACCATTGTTATAAAAATACCAAAAAATAAAAAAGCTACTTCTTTCATAGGTTCCCAATTGAAAGAATTTGCTTCTCTATATTTTTTAGAAGTTGTAATAATTGATAAAATAGCCACTACTATCATTATTATATCACGTAAAAAAAGTGCAGGCTTAAACTCGTTCATAAATTGAAAATTATTAGGATTAATAAATGCAACTGTAAGAATTACAACTAATAACCAAACAAAATTTAATTTCCCCTTTATAACTAATGGTGTTTTGTTTTGTATTTCCATCTTTTTTACCTCTTCACTCTCACGTTTCCAATGATAAGTATCAAAAATATAAAATAATAACAAAAGCATACCATTAATAAATAACCATGGTTTTAATAATGATAGAAACCAGAAAAAATCAACACCTCTTAAATACATCATAAATAAAGGTGGATCTCCAAGCGGAGTTAATGAACCACCACAATTTGCAACAATAGCTATAAAAAATAATACAATATGAACATTACGTTTTCTTTCTCTATTTGTATGTAATAATAATCTAATTAATAGCATTGCGGCACCTGTTGTACCCATAAAAGACGCTAGTATTCCACCAACAGCAAGAATTAATAAATTATTCTTAGGCTTAGCTTCTAAGTTAGCATCAATAAAAATCCCACCTGTTATAACAAATAAACTACCTAATAAAATAATAAATGGAATATAATCAAAAATAATAGAATCCTCTAAAGCAGTTCCCATTCCATTAACAAGCAACCATATAGCTGTTGGAATACCTAAAACAAGTGATACTATTAACTTATTACGATTTTTCCCCCAAAAATTTTCAGCAATCATAGGAAAAATAGCAATAGACAAAAGCATTAAAATAAACGGGATAAATATAATAAAATCCATAGTTAATAAATAAGGTTTTAATATTATTAAATTAAATATTTAAAAAATAAAAAAAAATTAAATTTATTTATACAAAGATAGTGTTTTTTTTATATTTTTTTGTATTTTTATAAAATATTTTTATTACTTATAACTATTTGCATTATGAAAACAAAAATAATTCTATTGTGTATTGTTTTTATTACAAATATTCATTGTTTTTTTATATATGCACAAGTAAAAGAAGTTTATGAATCAGAAGGGAAAGATTTCTATTTGACATTTATGCCAAATTATCATAATAATTTTGATACAAATACAAATAGTTTATATATTTTTATTACTTCAAAAACAAAAACGACAGGCTCTATTTATTATAAAAATTATAACAATGGTTTATATAAAGATACAGTTTATAATTTTCAAATAAATTATCCAAATGAAATACATACATTCAAGCTCACTTCTAATAATTATGAATTACAAGGATTTAATCATAGTGGAACTTTACTTCCAAACGATGATATAATAATAGACAATGAAAAAGTTACAAAAAACAAAACATTCCATATAAAAACAACTGAAAAATCAACGGTTTATGCAGTAGAAAGTGCTGATAAGACTGCCGAAGCTTTTATCGTATTACCAACTCCATCTTTAGGAAAAGAATATTTTATACTAACTTATAAATCAGATGGAAAAGCATATGATGTTTTTAAAAGTATAAAAGGACAATCCACACCATCTCAATTTGCAATCGTAGCAACAGAAGATAGTACAAGTATATTTATAAAACCTTCTTGCCCTACATTTATAAATGGAACTACAAATCAAAATATTATATTAAATAAAGGCGAAGTATATTTTGTACAAGCAAATATTACTTATAACAATTTATACAATGATTTAACAGGAACTTATATAAGTTCTAATAAAAACATAGCAGTTTTTGCAGGACATCAACGTGCATCAATACCTACAAATCCTGATTTTCAAAATCCTTCACGTGATTGTTTAATTGAACAATTAATCCCTGTAAATGCATGGGGTAAAAATGCAATAATAATACCATTTATAGCCCCCGTAACAGGAGGGAAATCAGATAATACTTTATATCCTGATATATATAGAGTTATAGCATCAAAAGACAGTTCAATAATAATTTTAAACGGACAAGAAATTGGAATACTAAATGCAGGCGAAACCTTAGAAGGAAACTTAATCCCCGGTTTAATAACTTCTAATAAACCAATTATGGTAGCACAATATAATAAAACAACACAATTATCAAATTATGGTAGTGGATTTAAAATATCTGGCGACCCTTCAATGCTAATAGTTCCACCAGTAGAACAATACAAAAAATCTTATAATATTGTTAATGTACAATTACAAAATGATATCTTAGAACAATATTTAAATATTATTTCTTCTGATTCTAGTATAAATAAGATATATATAGATAATCAACTTATACCCGAAAGTGAATTTAAAAAAATTAAAAATACTGGATTTTCTTATGCACAAATAAAAACAACAGACGGGGGACATAATATAACTTCTGAAGATAATATAGGCGTACAAATATATGGATATGGAACTGCAATTTCTTATAGTTATACTGGCGGAATGAATTTAAAAAACTTAGAAAAAGAAAAAATAGTAAAAATTATTGATACTTGTAATAACATAAATAATATATTATATAATGAAACTTTTAGTTCCGGTATAAAATATTATGAAATTCTAAGTAAAAATAATTGTAATATAATAGAAAAATCTTTATCAAAACATAATTTACAACTAGAAATTACAAAATTAGATATATCAAAAATAGCATTCTATTCTCTAAAAATAGTTGATATATATAATGAAGAAACAATATTTTATGATACAATTGATATATATTTATTAACGCCATCTATTACAGATAATCTTGATTTTGGAAATTGTAAAATTGGTTCAGTATATTCAAGAAAATTTTATGTAAAAAATAATAGCTCAAAAAGTATTGATATAAATGCTAATAATTTATTTTTATATAATAAAACAAATTTTACAATATCACAAGAACAATTCCCTGCTACATTAAATATTGATGACTCTATGTTAGTTACTATATATTATTCGCCATTAAATATAAATCATATTGATTATGATACATTAGAAGTAAGATTTTCATCTGTATGTAAAAATAATAAATACATTTATTTACAAGGAACACCAATAGCAGATACATTAAATTTTAATATAAAATGTAATATTCCTATACAAATGATTGCTGATTCTATAAGTAATTATATAAATTTACCAATAATTTATCCAAATCCAACTAAAACTCAAACTTTATATAAATTTTATATTCCAAAAGATGAAAATATAAATATTAGTATATTTGATATAAATGGTAATTATATAACAAATATATTAAACTCTTTCCTAAAACAAGGTGTTTATGAAATAGTATTACCAATAAATAACTTACCAGCAGGTGAATATATTATAAAACAAAAGATTAAAAATACAACTAATATTAATAAATTAATAAAATTATAATACTAATTTATATAAATGGCAAATAGGAATTGATATGAAATCAATAGAAACAAATATAAAAAAAATAGGTAATAAATGGCTTAGCGATTACGGATTAGATTATAAAATAGATAATGAAGAACTAAATGATGAAATTGATAAAGCTTTAAAACAATACCCAACTAAAAGAGGTGGAGAAGGAACAAATTTTCCAGATGTAAAACTCTTACTAAAAGACAAATATTCTAATTATTATCCTATTTTTATTGAATATAAGGGGAAGCAAAATAAGTTAGTTAAACTTGATAATAATAAACAAGTTTATAATAAAAAAGCAGATAATACACCAAATTATAAAAATATAAATGAGTATGCTGTAAATGGGGCAATACATTATGCAAATGCTTTACTGGGAAAAACAAGTTATAATGATATTATTGCCATAGGAATGACTGGATATATAGATGAAAGTAAAAAAGTACACCATGAAATTGGAGTATATTATATTTCAAAAAGTAATTCAGGTATTGGACAAGAAGTTGATAAATATGAAGATTTTTCATTTTTAGCACCAAAAAACTTTGATGATTTTATTAAAAAAGTAAAGGAGCTACAACTTTCACCTGAAGAAATTGAAAAAAGAATTAAACAACGAGAACTAGATATTGAGTCCAGTTTAAGAAAACTTAATAATGATATCTACCAAAATGAAAAAGGATTAGGAGAAAATGATAGAGTTTATCTTGTCGCAGCTTCAATAATTGCAACTCTTGGAGTACCAGATAAAGTCAAACCGTTGGAAGCAAAAGATTTAATTTCTACAAATGAAACAGGAGAAAGAGATGGAGATATAATTTTAAGAAAAATAAATGCTTTTTTAAAACAAAAAAATTTGCCTGATGATAAAAAAGACTTCATTATTAGAACTCTAAGTAACACTCTTACTTCGGAAAATATTAATAAAGTTGAAAATGGAGAAACTCAACTTAAAAGAGTTTTTACAAAAATTTTAGATGATTTAGGTAAATATTATATAAACACAAATCTTAATACTGATTTTACAGGAAAACTTTTTAATGAAATGTATGGCTGGCTTGGTTTTACACAAGATAAATTAAATGATGTAGTAATTACACCATCCTATATTGCTAAACTATTAGTAAAATTAGCAAGAGTAAATAGAGATTCTTATGTATGGGATTTTGCTACAGGTTCAGCAGGATTATTGATTGCAGCAATGAATGAAATGCTTACTGATGCCAAAACAAACATTACTTCACCAGAAGTTTTAAAAAATAAAGAAATTGATATAAAAGCAAAACAATTACTTGGATTAGAACTACTTCCAAATGTTTATATGTTAGCAATTCTAAATATGATTATGATGGGTGATGGAAGTTCAAATATTCTAAATGAGGACTCTTTAATTTTTGATAATAAAAAAGAATTTAAAGCAACTGCTTTTGTTTTAAATCCACCTTATTCTGCAAAAGGCAAGGGAATGAATTTTGTAGAAAAAGCACTTGCAATGATGGAAAGCGGCTACGCTGCTATTATTATTCAAAGCTCGGCTGGATCAGGAAAAGCAAAAGATTATTGTAAAAGAATTTTAAAAAACAATACTTTATTGGCAAGTATAAAAATGCCTAATGACTTGTTCATTGGAAAATCTAGTGTACAAACACAAATTTATGTTTTTCAAGTAAATGAAAAACATAATAAAGAAACAATAGTAAAGTTTATTGATTTTTCAAATGATGGTTATACACGTACCAATCGTAGAAAAGCAAAAGCAAGTAACAACTTAAGAGATACTGAACAAGCCAAAGAACGTTATAAAGAATTGGTAGACTTGGTACGATTTGGAAAAAGCAAGTTAAATATTTTTACTGAAAAAGAATATTATGAAAACACTATTGATCCAGAAAGTGGCGAGGACTGGAATCAGACAGTCCCAATTGATATAAAACCTAATTTATCTGATTTCAAAAAGACTATAAGCGATTATTTATCTTGGGAAGTTTCTAATATTCTTAAAAATCAAAATTACAAGGAAGATTGCTTGGGAAAATAGGAGCCTCACTTCACAACAAATTACAAAAAGTGAAGTGGGGCGAATATAGAATAGGAGACCTATTTGATAAAATAGAAGTAAAACGTTTAAAATATAAAGTATCAGAATTACCTAAAACACCAATTGATAATTTTGTATTACCTGCACTTACTGCCGGAATACAAAATCAAGGATTAAACAATTATGTACCAAAAAAAAATGCTACTATTTTAAAAAATGTAATTTCAATAGCTTCTAATGGAAATGCAGGTGCTACATTTTATCAAAAAAATGAATTTACTATTTTGCAAGACGCTTATGCTATAAAATGGAAATATAATGATAATTTATTAGACGACAACAATTATTTATTTTTAACAAATTCAATTTCAAAGTCTATTTATAATAAATATGACTGGACAAATAAAGCAGGTTGGAATAAAGTAAAAGAAGAAAAAATACAACTCCCAACTAAAAATGGCGAAATAGATTTTAAATTTAT
>CAYYIP010000020.1:0-39186 GCA_964472015.1 uncultured Hyphomicrobiales bacterium
ATTTATATTTATATTTATATTTATATTTATATTTATATTTATATTTATATTTATATAACACAAAACAAATTAAAATAAAAAAAGACTTGTTATTTACAAGTCTTTTTTTATTTTTTATAATTTATTTTTTTATAACACTTAATGCATCTTTAGTAGCATTAAGTAAAACTTCCGAAGAAACATTATTACCTATTGCTTTATTCATCCATATATTAGGTGTTAATCTTCCTAATTTACAAATTCGTATCATTTCTTCACCTAAGTTTTTATTCTCTATATATTTATTAATTTGAACTTCAATTAAATGTCCAATAGGATAAGCCGATAAATAAAGCGGATTGTCAATAGAATGTGAGTAAATAGCTAGAATAGGCGTATCTTTAACTCCAAAAACAGGAGCATAATATTGATTCCAAATATCTATAGCTATTTTTATAACAGCATTTTTTAATGTAGCAGCATCACATTCAGGATGACTATACATCCACTTCCAAACCTCTTGATCAACCAATGATACACCCATAATTTCATAAGTAGACCAAAATTTATCCAATATTTCAAATGCTTTATCTTTATCAGTACTATTTGTTTTAATTCCTAATAATTTTAAATCATTATGTTGAAAAGCAAAAGCCCAAGCTTCTGTAAATGCAGTATTAGGTACACCTTTTATAAACCAATAAGGAATGTCATATAAACTTATTGTTTGTTCTACGTTATGTCCTAATTCATGAATTGCAATATTATATCCCTTATAATCCATTCCGTTACTTCCAATTCTTGTACGAAGATGTGCTTTCTCTCCTTTCATTTCTGCTCCCCAAGCATGTCCTGCACCTTTAGATGCATCCACAGATATTCTAGAAGAAATTTCAAATGCTTTATCTTTTTTAAATCCTAATTTCATCAAAATATTAGGAATATATTTATGAAAATCATTAGTATTTTTAAATAAATTACATGTTTTTTTGCTAATCTCTTCTTGATTAATATTGCTTCTTAATTTAAAACCATCGTACCAAATATCAAAAGGTTCTAATTCTCTACCTAAATTTAATTTTATTATATTAGCAACTTCTTTTACAATTGGTGAAGCAACAAAATTACGAAACATTTGCTCTACCTCTTGTTGTGGCATCTCAAATTCATTACTAAATTTAGTATCTATATAATTTGATCTTCTATATTTATCTATTTCTAAATTACACTTAAAACTATTTAACAAATGTTGATAACGCGTATTTGGTTCTTTTTCTAATTTAATTTCTTTATTATTTTTATAAGTCTTATTATTACTTGGATTCCAAGTATATTCATTACTATTTATAACTTTTTCTGGTATCTCTTGATTTATTATCTGCTTCATAACTTGATAAATAGTACGCATCTTTTTTAATCCAGACTCTTTATCATTATAACAAGATTTTAACTCATCCCTTAAATTCCAATGAGATATCAATTTCATATCTTTTGGAAAATAACTAATACCATTATCATCAACTACATATCCCATAAAAATATTATAATTAGATATATAATTATCCGAATTCGATAAAACTTCTGAATATTTTTGCAATAAATTAGCAGGAACTCTATCAATAAATATATCACCTACACGAGCATATGCCCACTCTTTTTCATTCCATTTACTACCAAATTCTTCTTTTTCACTTAAAGTATAATGCGGAAAATTTAATGCAATACAAAATGCAATCTTATTATTATAAAAATCATTTTGTATATTAGCAAAAGGATCATATCCAGCAAATAATTCATCAATAGATGTTACATCATAATCTGAAAGATGGACAGGACGTCGTAAATCAAGAACTACTTTATTAAAATATCCATATATAGTCTCATAATGCATAGAAATACTATTGAATAATTTATCTAATTCTACAGAATCACTAATAAAGTTTTTTAAACAAAATTCAGAAAATTGATTTTCATCTCCATCACTGTCACGCCATAAATAAGCAGTCTGATTAACACACCGTTCAATACGTTCTCTATATTCTTTCCCGTGCTTTTTTACTAAAGCTTCTACAATATTATCAACAACTGATTGTTGCATAGTAATACCATTCTCTTTATTATTAACAGTTTTATGTTCTATATCTTTATTACATCCAGTTAAAAACATAATACAAAAAGTATAAATAATAAAAAAAATATTTAATAATAACTTTTTCATAAAACTAACATCCTATAAATAAAATATAATAATAAAATTAATTTTCAATTTTATCAATTCTTTTTTGATGGCGTCCGCCCTCAAAGTAAGAATTAAAAAAAGTTTGAACTATTTCTATTGCTAAATCAAATCCTATAATTCTTGCACCCATACATAGTATATTAATATTATTATGTTTAACTGCTAATTCCACTATATCCTTATTCCAACAATTAGCAGCTCTAATTCCTTTTATCTTATTAGCAGTTATAGCCATTCCCGTACCACTTCCACATACAAGTATTGCTCTTTCAGACTCATTATTTACTACAGACTTTGCTGCTAATTTTGCAAATTCAGGATAATCAACCGAATCAGTAGAAAAACATCCAAAATCTTTCACCTCTATACCAGCCTTAATTATTTCAGTCTTCAATAATTCTTTTAATGTATATCCTGCATGATCTGATGCTATTGAAATTTTTTTAATATTATTGTTATCAACAATTAACATTATATTTTCCACTTTTTGTTAACAAATAAAGTCAAATTTAACATTTTTTATGTTAATAACCATTAAAAACTTGTTAAAAATAATTTTATTAAAATAATTTTCAAAAAAAAATATGAATTATAAACAAGTTATATATTGTTATAAACATATAATTATAATATATTTTATATAATTAATTTCTATATTTTATTATATATTAAAAAATACAAATTAAGTTATAAAAATATTAACATATAGTATTATAATAAAAAATAAAATTATATAAAATATATATCATTATTAAAACTATTTATAAAAAATTTAGAAGTAAAATAATTTATATAATTAGTATTAAAATATTTTTTATTTGTATTTTTGTTTGTATTTTTGTAAAGAAATAATATTAAAAAACAAACAAAAATATATAGATGGATTTATTTAAAAAATGCTTTGATTTTAATCGTGTAGAAGAAGTTAAATCTTTAAATTTATATCCTTATTTTCATCCACTTGATGCTAATGAAGGTCCAATAGTTAGTATATACGGAAAGAAGATGATAATGGCTGGATCTAATAACTATTTAGGATTAACTTCTCATCCTTATGTTAAACAAAAAGCTATTGATGCAATAAAAAAATATGGTACAGGATGTTCAGGTTCTAGATATTTAACTGGTACTTTATCCTTACATAATGAATTAGAAAGTAGATTTAGTAAATTTTTACAAAAAGAAGCTGTGTTGGTCTTTTCTACTGGATACCAAACTGCTTTAGGTATTATATCTACTTTATGTGGTAGAGGAGATTATATTATATCTGATAAAGAAAATCATGCCTGTATACAAAATGGTGCAGTTGCTGCAAAAGGAATGTTAGCTGAATTTGTACGTTTCAGACATTCAGATATGGAAAATCTAGAAAAAATATTAAAGTCTATACCTGAAGATTCTGGAAAGTTTATTGTTACTGATGGTGTTTTTTCTGTTACAGGTGAAGTATGTAATCTTCCTAAGTTAACAGAATTAGCAAGAAAATACGATGCGAGAATATTATGTGATGATGCTCATGCTACTGGTATAATAGGTGAAGGTGGACGTGGAACTGCAAGTTATTATAATTTAACAGAAGAGACAGATTTGATAATGGGAACATTTTCAAAGACTTTTGCTTCATTAGGCGGATTTGTTGCTGGTCCTGAAAGAGTTATAAATTATATAAAACATATTTCTGGTGCTATTATATTTAGTGCAAGTCCTACACCTGCTTCTTGTGCGGCAGCACTTGCAGCGTTAGATATACTTGAACAAGAGCCTGAAAATTATGTTGATAAAGTTGTTGAGAATGCATCTTATGTTAGAAATGAATTAAAAGCGGCAGGTTTTGATGTTGTTGATGCTATAACTGCAATTGTTCCGGTTATAATAGGTGATATGCATAAATCTTTAGTATTTTGGCGTAAATTATTTGATGCCGGTATTTATGTAAATGCCTTTATTCCTCCAGGTGTTCCAGAGAATATGAGTATGATGCGTACAAGTTATATGGCAACTCATAAAAAAGAGCATCTTGATGAAATAATATATCAATTTATTAAAGTAGGAAAAGAATTAAATATTATTTAATTTATTTTTTTTTACAGTAAACTAATTAAAACAAATATAATGTTCCACGTGAAACATTATATTTGTTTTTTTATTAAAATATAATGTTATTTTATAATTATTATATAATGAAATAATAAATTTATGCAAGAAATTAAAATTAAAATACAACGATATATTTTATTTGTATCAATTATTTTATTTATATTAAAGTTTATAGCATATTTTATAACTTATTCTATGGGAATTTTAACTGATGCTGTTGAAAGTATAGTTAATGTTGTTGCAGGAGGTATAACTTTATATTCTATTTATGTTTCATCTTATCCTAAAGATTATGATCATCCTTTTGGACATGGAAAGATAGAATTTTTATCAGCTTATATTGAAGGAGTATTGATAATTGTAGCTGGGATATTGATTATTATAGAATCAATTAAAAATATATTAAATCCCACTATAATTACAAAACTTGATTTTGGTATTATTATTGTAGCTATTGCAGGATTGATAAATTATATATTAGGATGGTACTGTATTTATCAAGGAAAAAAATATAGTTCAATTGCGCTTGAAGCGGAAGGTAAACATTTGCAGTCTGATACTTATTCTTCAGTAGGTTTAGTTATAGGTTTATTAATTGTATATTTTACTAAAATTATTCTTATAGATAGTTTAGTTGCAATATTATTTGCTACTATTATTATAATTACTGGTATTTCTATTTTGAAAAAAACTATCAGCAATTTAATGGATAAAATAGATATAGGAATTCTAAATGATATAAGAAAAATATTACAAAAAGAAAATAATAAAGATTGGATAGATGTACATAATTTAAAAGTAATAAAATATGGTAGTTCTTATTTTATTGATTGCGATATAACATTACCTTTTTATTATAATATTAAAGAAGGACATAAATCTTGTGATATTTTAAAAGAAATATTAAATAAAAATATACAAAAAGATATAACATTATCAATACATATGGATCCATGTTATGAATATAATTGCTATAGTTGTATAATTATTGATTGTAAATATAGAAAACATAAATTAATTAAAGAAAGAGATTTTTCTATTAGTAGTTTAATTAATAATACTAAATAATAAAAAAAAGTTAGATATGTTTAATAAATAAATAAAAAATAATATATAATATATAATAATGTTTCACATGAAACATTATTATATATTATATAATCGATTTTGTACAATTTTTTTTGTAACAATATATTCTTTTAAATTTTCTTCATCAGGTATATTATACATAATAGGTAACATAATTTTTTCTACAATTGATCTTAAAGCTCGTGCACCTGTTTTTCTTTTTATTGCTATGTCAACAATTTCTTTTATAGCTTCATTTTCAAAAATTAAATTAACGTTTTCTAATTTTAATAAATATTGAAATTGCTTTATTAATGCATTTTTAGGTTTTACTAAAATATCATACATTGCTTCTTTAGATAATTCTTCTAAAGGCGCAATATTTGGTAAACGTCCTGTTATTTCTGGAATAAAACCATATTTTACTAAATCATCTGGAGTAGTAAATTTTAATAAATCATATGATTCTTCTATATTATGTTGTTCTTCTTGTGTAATAAAGCCAATAAGTGAATTAGTTTTTAATCTTTTAGCAATTATTTTTTCTAATCCATCAAATGCACCACCACATATAAATAAAATATTTTTTGTATTAATATAAACTAGTGATTGTTCAGGATGCTTTCGCCCGCCTTTTGGTGGAACTCCCGCAACAGTTCCTTCTAATATTTTTAAAAGTGCTTGTTGTACACCTTCACCTGATACATCTCTAGTTATATTTTGCGATTCACTTCTTCGGCTTATTTTATCAATTTCATCAATATAAATTATACCTCTTTCTGCAGCTGCTACATTATAGTCTGCATTTTGTAGTAATCCTAATAGTACCGTTTCAACATCATCACCTACATATCCTGCCTCAGTTATTGTAGTTGCATCAGCAATAGAAAAAGGTACATTTAATACTTTTGCTAAAGTTCTTGCTAAAAGTGTTTTACCAGTGCCTGTTGGTCCTAATAAAAGTATATTACTTTTTTCTAATTCTATATCATTATTAGTAATATGATTAATACGCTTATAATGATTGTAGACAGAAACAGAAAGAATTTTTTTTGCATAATCTTGACCAATTACATATTTATCCAAAATATTTTTTAATTCACTTGGTTTTAGTATTTTATTTTGATTAAATTTATCACGTATTTCTTGTTGTTTTGTTCTATTTATTATATCATTAGCATTTATAATACAGTCTTCACAAATAGAAATTCCCTGTATTATACTTTCAAAAAAAATTTTTTTGTTATCAATATGTTTAGCACAAAATGCACATTTTTCTTTTTCTTTTTTTGTATTCATATTTTTTTTATTTAACTTTAATCCATTGAATAATACTTTTTAAATTTACTTTTGTTCCATGTTTAAGTATCTCTAATTTATATATCTTAGCTCCAAATTTTAAACATAATATAAATGTAATAATTAATAATATTATAGAAAGTAAAATTTGCCATATTGGGACAGAAATTAGTGCTATACGTATCAACATTAAACTAGGTGTAAAAAATGGAATTAATGATAATACAACCGCTAATATACCTTCTGGTTCTAATATTACATTGGACATCATCAAAATAGGTATTAATAATAATAATGTTATAGGTATTGATAATTGATTTGCATCTTGTATTTGATCGGTAGTCGCACCTATAGTAGCAAAAATCGTAGCATATATAAAATAACCTGATAGAAAATAAAATATAAATGCTATAACAAGCCAAATAGATAAATTCAATTTTGATAAAGAGGATAATATTTCAGAAGTAATATTTGTATCCTGAGTTATTAAAAATGAAGTATTATCAACGGGAACATACGCTATATTTCCTAGTATAAGAAAAACAATAAATATTGATAGTATCCATATTAGTACTTGTGTTAATCCAACTGCTCCTATACCTATAACTTTACCAAACATTATTTGAAAAGGTTTGACAGAAGAAGTTAAAACTTCAACAATCCTATCAGATTTTTCTTCTATAACGCCTTGCATTACTTGTGTGCCATAAAGCATCATTAAAGTATAAATTGCAAATCCTAATAAGTAACCTAAAATAGACATTATTTCTGAATTATCTTCTTTTGTTCCTTCTTTTGTAATTTTTATTGTCTCAATTTTTGTTGGTGAATTTATTAATTCTATTGTTTCTTTAGATATTTTTTTTTCTTTAAGTTGTTTATCTTTAACAAAAGTATTGACCGTTGATTCTATATCGTTAATAACTTTTAATCCTATATTTTCACTTAAAATAATTTTTGCTTTACCATTTTTTATAGTATTTGAATCTAATATTAAAGCACATTCTAATTTTTTATTTAATATATCTTGTTTTAATGTTTGTTCTGTTTTTGTTGATTGTATATATAAAGCAGGATTAGAATTAACTATTAAATATGCTAAATCTGTTTCTGTTTTATCTAAAATAGCTATTTTATTTGTTATTTCTGTTGTAGAAGATAATGAAAAGTAAGTTATAATTGATGGTAGTAATATTAAAATTAATACCATTAAAGGTGCTATTATTGTTCCAATTATAAATCCTTTTGTTTTTATTTTTGTTAAATATTCATGTTTTATAATTATACTTATTTTAGATAAATATAATAATGCGTCTTTATTTTTCCTTTGCATAATTAACAAAATATTAAAAATAAATAGATATAAAATAAAAATTAAATACAAAAATAGTAATAATTTAATAATTTTACTAAAAAAATATAAATCATATTTTGTTTATTTATAGATAAATTACTATATTTACTTATTTATTATATTTTTATTATTATTATAATTAATACAATCTAATAACTTAATTTTTTAAATTAATAGTAAAAATTAATAGTAAAAATATTTTATAAAGAATAATTGTTTAATATTTATAAAAAAAATAGTATCTTTGAATTCTATTGAATTCTAAATAATAATATATAATTTTAATAATTAAATTATTATAGTTATTATTTTTTTCTTTGTAAGTTATAGTAAAAATATATTTTTAAACTTTTTTTAGGATTAAATATGAAAAATATTTTTGTAGCTATTATAGCTATTGTATTAATAATGAGTGCTTGTAAAAAACAAGAAGAGGTAAAAGAGGCTGTGAATAATGAAAATCCTTTTTTTACAGAATGGACTACTCCATTTGGAGTTCCACCGTTTAATTTAATAAAACTTGAACATTATAAACCAGCTTTTGATGAAGGTTTAAAACAACATCAAGCAGAAATAGAAGCTATTACTAATAGTAGTGAAGAACCTAACTTTGAAAATACTATTTTGGCTCTAGAAAATTCAGGTGAATTGTTAAATAATGTAACTTTAGTATTTTTTAATATTTCAAGTGCAGATGGTAATTCTGAAATGCAAGCTATTGAAGAAGAATATGCACCAATATTAACCAAACATTTTGATGAGATTAATATGAATGAAAAATTATTTAATCGCATTAAAATAATTTATGAAAATCGTGAAAAACTTGGTATTAAGGATGAAGAGTCTAAACTAGTTGAAAAATATTATAAGTCTTTCATTAGAGGTGGAACTAATTTATCACCTGAAGATAAAAATAAGATGAAAAAAATTAATGAAGAACTGGTTAAATTGACAACTAATTTTGGTAAAAATTTACTTGAAGAAAATAAGAAATTTAAATTAATTATTACTAACGAGAATGATCTTGCTGGATTAACAGAAACAAGTAAAACAGCTGCTTCAGAACTTGCTAAATCAGAGAATATTAAAGGTTATGTATTTACTCTCGATAAACCAAGTTGGATACCTTTTATGCAATTTGCTGCGAACCGAGAATTACGTGAAAAAATGTATAAGGCATATATAAATAGAGGGAATAATAATGATAATTTAGATAATAAGAAAATTATTGAGCGAATTGCTGTTTTACGTACAAAAAAAGCTAACTTAATGGGATATAAGACTTGGGCAGATTTTATTATTAGTGATAATATGGCAAAAACGGCAGAAAAAGCTTATGATTTAATAAAAAATATTGCTAATGCAACTATACCTTTTGCAAAAGCCGAAGTTATAGAAATGCAAAAAATTATTGACAAAGAAGGAGGAAATTTTAAGTTAGAACCTTGGGATTGGTGGTATTATGCAGAAAAAGTAAGACAAGAAAAATATAATTTAAATGAGGAAGAGATTAGAGCTTACTTTGAATTGAATAATGTTAGAAATGGAGTATTTAAATTAAGTGAAAAATTATATGGATTAAAATTTGAACAAAGACATGATATTCCGGTATATAATTCAGAGTGTGAAACTTTTGAAGTTAAAGAAGCTAATGGCGATATTGTTGGTATAATGTATTTTGATTTTTTCCCACGTAGTGGAAAGCGTGGTGGTGCTTGGATGAATAATATTAGAGAAGAATATTATAAAGATGGTAAGCGCGTTATGCCAATTATTATTAATGTTTGTAATTTTACAAGACCTGTTGGTGATAAACCTTCTTTACTTAGTATAGATGAAACAGAAACTTTATTCCATGAATTTGGACATGCTTTACATGGATTGTTGGCTCAAGGCAAATATAGATCTATTTCAGGAACAAATGTTCCACGCGACTTTGTTGAATTACCATCTCAAATTCTTGAAAATTGGACATTAGCGCCTGAACTATTAAAACTTTATGCAAAACATTATAAAACAGGCGAAGTAATTCCTGATAGTTTAATTAATAAAATTCAAAAAGCTAAAACATTTAATCAAGGATTTATTACTATGGAATTGATTGCTGCATCTATTTTAGATATGGATTGGCATATGATATCTGATACAACACAACGCAATGCAATTGAATTTGAAAAAGCTTCAATGAAGAAAATGGGATTAATAAAAGAAATAGAACCACGTTATAGTAGTTGGTATTTTAATCATATATTTGGTAGTGATTTTGGTTATTCAGCAGGATATTATGCTTATACTTGGTCTGCGGTACTTGATGCTGATGCTTATCAAGCATTTGTAGAAACAGGTGATATATTTAATAAAGAAGTTGCTAAAAAGTTTAGAACTAATATATTAGAAGTAGGTGCAAGCGAAGATGCTGATGTTTTATATCGCAAATTTAGAGGTGCAAACCCAAAAACTGATGCTTTCTTTAAAAGAAAGGGTTTTAAAAAATAAATATAAATAAAAATATAAAATAATATTTAAAGTAGTGAAATTTATTTCACTACTTTAAATATTTAAAAATCATAATGTTTTTCAATTTAATTGAAACATTTTAATGATTTTTACATAACTTAATATTAAAGTTAAAAATTTAATTTTTAAAAATATACATAAATAAAATAAATTATAATTATGAGAAAAACATTCTTTTTTAATTTAATGATGTTGTTTTTATTTTCAACATTATTAAATATTAATGTAAGTGCACAAGTAGCAAAAGTAAAAAATCTTGATGCAAAAATACCGCTTTGTTCGAAAGTTAAAACAGGGAAATTTGACAATGGTTTTACTTATTTTGTTATGGAAAATAAAAAGCCGGAAAAACGAGTTGAAATTCAACTTGTAATACGTGCTGGTTCTGTTCAAGAAGATGAAAATCAACGTGGACTTGCACATTTTATAGAACATATGTGTTTTAATGGAACAAAAAATTTTCCAAAAGATTCTTTAGTTAAATTTTTAGAGTCAACAGGCGTAAGATTTGGTGCAGATTTAAATGCCTATACAAGCTTTGATGTAACTCGTTATACTTTAACTATTCCTGTTGAAGACAAAAATATGTTTGAAAAAGGTATGCAAGTTATGGAAGATTGGGCAAGATGGGTTTCTTTTGATAAAGAAGAAATTGAGAAAGAAAGAGGTGTTATTTTAGAAGAAAAAAGATTACGTACTGATGCACAACAAAGACTACAAGATAAACATTTTCCTATACTATTTAAAGGTTCCAAATATGCAGAAAGAATGCCTATTGGTATAGAAGAAGTAATTAAAAATGCTGATCGTGAAACATTTTTAAGTTTTTATAATGATTGGTATCGCCCTGATTTAGCTGCCGTTATAGTAGTAGGGGATATAGATGCTGATGAGGCTATTAAATTAATAAATAAACATTTTGGTGATTATACATTTAGAGGGAAAATTAAGAAAGATAAAGGACTTTATCCTATTGCAGAAAATAAAGAACCTTTAATTTCAATTGCTTACGATAAAGAATTACCATATTCTAATCTTGCTATATATTTTAAACATCCAGAAACAGATCAATCTACTTATCGTGGATTAAGAGAGTTATATAAAGAGCAACTTATTAGTCAAATGTTATCTATAAGATTATCAGAACTTACTAAACTTCCTGAACCACCATATTTATATGCAATGGGTGGAATCGGAAATTTTGGAATAGGTGGTATTAAAGTATTAACTCTTATTACTATACCTGCAGTTGGTAAATTAAATGTTGGTTTTGAAAAAACACTTGCAGAGCTATTTAGAGTAGAACAAACTGGATTTACAGATTCAGAATTAAAAAGAACAAAAGATGAGATAATAGCACAAATTGAAAAAAATTATAATGAACGTGATAAAACAGAATCAATAAAATTAGCACAAGAAATATATTCTTATTTTGATCAAAATGAAGCAATGCCGGGTATAGAAATAGAATATGAAAAAGCAAAAGAATATATGAATGATATTTCTTTATCTGAAGTTAATAAAACAATTGCTGACTTAATTACTGAAAATAATATTGTTATTACAGCAAGTATACCAGAAACAAGTCCAGAAAAGCCAAGTGAAAAAGAGTTATTAGATATTTATAAAAAAGCTCACAAAGTGAAATATGATAAATATGTAGATGATCTTGGCGATAAACCTTTAATGTCAAAAATTCCAACACCGGGGAAAATAGTTTCGTCTAAAAAAATGAAAAATTTTGATATTGTTGAGTTGAAATTATCAAATGGTGCAAGAGTTTTATTAAAGTCAACAGATTATAAAAATGATCAAATATTATTTTCATGTTGGAGCAAGGGCGGGGCATCTTTATATTCAAAATTAAATGATTATAAAAATGCAGAAGAAGCTGCGTCTATTGTAGATAACGCTGGTTTAGGCGAATGGAATTCTATAAAATTATCAAAATTATTGCAAAGTAAAATATGTGGTATTTCTCCTTATATATCGGATTATAGTCAAGGAATGAATGGTAATACTACACCTAAAGATATTGAAACTTTTTTTCAATTATTAAATATGCAATTTACTGAACCACGTAAAGATTCTGATGCATTTAAATCATATATGACAAAAGCAGAAGATATGCTTAAAAATAGAGATAAAGAACCTCAAAATGCATTAAATGATACATTAATTGCTTTTATGAATAACTATGATGCTCGTAAGATGCCTACAACATTGCAAACGCTTAATATTTTAGATATAGAAAAAACTTTTTCTATATATAAAGAACGTTTTGCTGATGCATCTAACTTTACTTTCTTATTTGTAGGTGCTTTTGATGTTGATAAAATTAAGCCTTTAATTGAACAATATATTGCAAGTTTGCCAAGTACAAACAAAAAAGAATCGTGGGAAGATATGGGAATTGAAATTCCATCGGGGAAAGTGAATAAAGTTGTTAAAAAAGGAATTGAACCAAAAGCAACTGTTCGTTTAGTTATTAAATGTGATGATAAAATTGATTTTAATTCTGAAAATATACTTAAAGTAAATGTACTTAAAGAAATTTTAAATATAAGATTAAGAGAAGTTATTCGTGAGGAAAAGGGCGGTGTTTATGGAATAGGTGCTGGAATTAATATGAATAATGTACCAAAACCAAAACTTAGCACAATTGTATATTTTGGATGTGATCCTCAAAGAGTTGATGAATTAATAGGATGTGTTAAAGATGTATTTAAAGAACTTCAAAAAGAAGAGACATCAAAGGAAAATTTAGCAAAAGTTAAAGAAATTTTAAAGAAAGAATTTGAGAAAAACAATAAAGAAAATAATTATTGGTTGAGTGTTATTCAACAATATGAATTTTCTGGACGAGATATTTCCTTCTTGAAAAATTATGAAAAAGAAATTGATAAAATTTCTCTTAAAGATGTAAAAGAAACAGCTAATAAATATTTAACTTTTGATAAAAACTTTGCTCGCATAGTTCTTATGCCCGAAGATGATTAATAACACAAAAAGTAATTAGTAATTAAAATAAATTTATTTACTTTTTTGAGTAAAAAATAAGCAATGATTTATTTCATTGCTTATTTTTTTATAATTTTATTGATATAAAAAAATAATACAAAAATTTAATATGTTTTATTGTGATTTTTATATTGTAAAGTAAGTATTTTTAATTTATAAGAGTTAATATAAAGATATAGAGAGATGTGTGTATAAGAAAATAAAAAAGTGGTTAGGGAGGGAATTGAACCCCCGACACAAGGATTTTCAGTCCTTTGCTCTACCAACTGAGCTACCTAACCAAAAGATTAAGTACAAATATATAAGTTTTTTAGGTAATATCAAAATTTTTTTTCATTTTTATTACTTTTTCTGCAATTATTACATTAATATTTTCTATCTCTTTTTGCATCTCCAAACGTTCTTCAGGAATATTTTCAATAACAGGGAATATAAATACTTTAACTTTTCCTGATTTAAGTTTAAAAGTATTTGCAGGTAATATTTTTTCACTTCCGCATATTGCTATTGGAACAATATTTTTCTTTGTCTTGCTTGCTAACAAAAAAGCACCTCGTTTAAATTTACCAACTTCGCCAGTTCTAGAACGTCTACCTTCTGGAAATAGAATAACAGAACCTATTTTATTAATCATATAAGCTGCTTTTTCCATACTTTGTTTTGCTTTTTTAGGATTATCTCTTTCAATAGGAATAAATTGCATTTTTTTTATTATACTCCCAAATAAAGGTATTTTAGATAATTCTGATTTATATATAAAATGTATAAAGTCCGGAATTGCAGTAACAAGTATAGGAATATCTAGTAGACTCGAATGGTTAGAGATATATATATAATTTGTTTCTTTTGGATTAATGTTTTCTAAACCATATACTTCAATTTTTATATTTGCAGTTTTAACTATATCTTTACTCCAATTTCGTAAAAAATCTTGATATCTTTCTTGTGATTGTATTTTTTTTATATTTACTTCAAATATTATTTTTATAATATATTTTATAGTTAGATATAATATTTTTATAATTTTAAATAATGTTTTACATATGTTATCATTATTTTTATTTTTTTTCATTTTTAATAATAATTTAATACGACAATTTTTAATTGTAATTTATTTACAGGTGTTGGGTCCAACGGATTAGTATAAACATAATCAATGTCTACTGTTCCTAGAGCAAATCCACTCCAAATTTCTTCATTATAAACATCATTATTTTTATTTACTAAGGTTGTTGTATACGGTAATAGTACCCAAGTATTTACATTATTTTTGTAATATACAAGTACTGCTCCATTATCTATAGTAGATATAGTTATACTAGGAACCGAAATTCGTGTATACCAATGATATTTCTCTACTTCAATCCACTGCTGTTGATTTATAGTATAATAAAAAGATTCAGAAATAATTTTTTGAGTTGGATTAATGGTATTATCATTACAATCACAACATCCATTAAATATTAAAGATAAAGATAATATTATAAATAAATAAAGTATAAAATATTTTTTGTTATTTTTGGTCATAAAAATTAATTTGTTAAATTTACAATTAGCAAATATAATAAAAAAGGCAATACATTAAAAATGTATGCCTTTAAAAAATAAATTTTTAATATAGAAATTAAAATTCAGTTAATTCTTTTTCTTTTGTTGTCAATGCAATATCAATTTCTTTTATGAAATTATTTGTTAATTTTTGAATTTCGTCTTCCCCTCGTTTTCTATCATCTTCAGAACATTCTTTTGATTTTTCAAGTTTTTTTAAAGTTTCTATTTGATCACGTCTAATGTTTCTAATTACAACTTTTCCGTCTTCAGATTGTTTTTTGCACATTTTAACAAATTCTTTTCTTCGTTCCTCAGTTAATGGTGGAACAGGTATTCTTAGAAGTTGTCCGTCATTTTGAGGGTTGAATCCTAAGCCTGCTGCTTGTATTGCTTTATCTATTAATGATAAAGTAGATCTATCAAAAGGTTGTACTATTATTGTTCTTGCATCAGGGACAGAAATTCCTGCTACTTGATTAATGGGAGTAGGAGTACCATAATAATCAATTTTTACTCCATCAAGCAAAGTAGCACTTGCTCTTCCAGTACGTACTTTATCTAATTGTGTTTTGCAATGAGAAACAGCTTTACTCATTAATTCTTTTGTTTTGTCTTGAATTTCTTTTACTGTCATTTTACTTAATATATATTTTTACAATTAATTTTTTTGCTTTGTCTTTTTTGATATTATAATAATTCCTGTTATAATTAATGCAACAATAATAAGTAACCAAACAAGATTATTTGTTAAGAATTTTACAAAAGGACTACTAATTTTATCACTGCGTTGTTCAATTTCAGTTAGAAAATCGTTTAATTCTTTTTCAATACTATCTGCTTGAGATATTGCACAATCTACATTACTAGATCTTAATTTTGCAATTAATTTATTACTAGCATCTACATAGTTTTTTATTTGTTCATTATGTCGTTGATTATTAACAAAATAAACAGCTGCAGAATCCATAAATTCATTATCAGATTTCATTGCTTGTAAGGTAGTCATAAAGTTTGTTCTTAATAAATTAGAGATGGAACATTGCATGCTTGCAAGTGAATCTGTTATATTTTTAGGAACACTTTGCATTAATTCATTATCTATTATTTCATCTGGAAATAATAATAACATTTGAGCAACTAAGTTACTACTATTTTGCAACAGTTCTTTTGTAGCAATATTTTCTTCATGTATTTTTTTGTTAGCGTTTTTTACTTTTGTTATTTGTTTTTTATATTGAGATATTTGATAATTTAAATCATCTATTAGAGCATAGAGTCTTATATTTTCTTCTGTAAGACTATCGTTTTTCAGTTCTGCCGCTTGTCTTAAACTTGTTTCTGAATCTAATTCATCTAGTGTTTTTGATATATTTTTTAATTGGTTAAGATAATTATTATACTCATTTAATTTTGTGTTTGCTTCTGTTTTTATTTGTAAACATAAACGTTTGTTTGCTTCGCCATATTTTGTTACATCGAGAGATAATGCTGAATTTAGTGCTTTTAAATCAGAATTTGTAATTTTTTCAACATTTTTTGTTAAAACAGGACGAATTTTTGATAAATATTCTTGGAATGCTTCTTCATTTTGCGCAAATAATGCTATACTAAATACGAAGAAAAATAATAATGTTAGAACTTTTTTCATTATTTACCTGCCTTAGGAGTGTTAATTACTTCCCATTTTTCATCTTCAATATTAAATATAAATTTGTATTCATTTTTTTGACCACGCATCAATAAGTTTCTATTACTTATTTCAAATACTGGTGGCATAGATAAATTTGGTTCTGGAAATTTAAAATTATCTATTTTTGCTTTGTTTTTAGAAGGAACAAGTACCCATAAATTTTTAAAACCAACACCAGTTACAAAATAACGACCACGGATTTTAGCAATTGTTAAATCTATTCCATTTCTAGGAACTATATTTTCATATTCTAAAATTTCATTCATAGTTATTTTTTCACCTGTTTCACTCATAATAACAATACAATCATTTCCTATCATTGCTGTTGTTGGACATTCATGGTCTTTACATAATAACCTCTGTGAATTAATACAAGTTAAGCAAGTTTGATCAAAATTTATTTTAGTTGCACAGGATGAAAATAACATAACTGTAATAAGACTAAATAAACTTAAATAAATTTTCATTTTTACCTCTATAAAATTTATAATAATTTTTTATTAATCAAGTTATATTTGTTTATATAATAATTTAATAATTTATATTATATACATTTATTATATACATTAAGTCAAAATAATTTCTAAAATAAAAAAAAAAAATGAAAAAACATAATAATTTTGCAATTTAAATTTTTATATATAAATTAAAATTATAAATATATATAAAAAGTTTTAATTTTTTAGTATATTTGTAATCCTATAATTATTTAGGAAGTAGTTACTTTATTTTTGTTTTATTATTTCTGAGAATATAAAAAATGCTAGAAAAAAAAGATTATCTTAATCCAGAAAAATTAGTAGAACACATTGATATAAAAAAATATAATGTTGTTTCTTTAGTAGATGCGATGGGCAAAATGGCTTTTCAAGCACGTACTTTAAATAGAGCAGCTAATATTTATAAAAATATGTTAGCAGAAAAAGAATGCGCTATTTATTTAACAATTGCAGGCTCGTTATTTAGTGCAGGATTAAAAAATGTTGTAGTTGATATGCTGCATAATAATATGATTGATGCTATTGTTTCAAATGGAGCAAATATTGTTGATCAAGATTTTTTTGAAGCGCTTGGATTTAGACATTATCAAGGTACTCAATTTGTTGATGACAACGACTTGAGAGAACTTATGATAGATAGAATATATGATACATATATTGATGAAGAAGAATTACGTATTTGTGATATGACTGTTGCTGAGATTGCAAATTCTTTAGAAGCAAGACCTTATAGTTCGAGAGAGTTTATTGAACAAATGGGAAAATATCTTGTAGATAATGATAAAGGTAAAGATTCAGTAATACGTGCGGCTTATGAAATGCGAGTTCCTATTTTCTGTCCCGCTTTTTCTGATTGTAGTGCAGGTTTTGGACTAGTATATCATCAATATCAAAGAGATTCAAAAAATTGTGTAACTATTGATTCCGCAAAAGATTTTCTTGAACTAACAAAAACAAAAATATATAATCCAATAAGTGGTATTTTTATGCTTGGCGGTGGTGTTCCTAAGAATTTTACTCAAGATATAGTAGTTGCTTGTGAAGTTTTAAATAAAGATGTTGATATGCATAAATATGCTATACAAATTACAGTAGCTGATGAACGTGATGGAGCTTTATCTGGTTCTACTTTAAAAGAAGCTAATTCTTGGGGGAAGGTTGAAACTACATATGAACAAATGGTTTATTGTGAAGCAACTATTGCTTTTCCGCTTATTGCAGGGTATGGGTATCATTCTAATAAATGGAAAAATAGAGAGCAAAAAAAATTTTCTGATTTCTTAAATAATGAGAATCTTAAATAACTTATAGTTTAATTTAATTTTATTAATGTAAACTATTAAACTTTTTTTATAAAAATATTAAATATTAAAATTATATAAGGTAAGTAAAAATGAAAATAACACGTTTCAATGAAATTCATAAAGCACTTGGAGCTAAATTAGTAGAATTTGCAGGTTTTCAAATGCCAATTCAATATCCTACAGGTATTATATACGAACATAATACAGTTAGACAAAAAGTTGGTGTTTTTGATGTTTCTCATATGGGAGAATTTGAAATAAGAGGGTCTGAAGCTCTTAATTTTTTGCAATATTTAACTATTAATGATGTGTCTAAATTAGAAAAAGGTAATATCCAATATTCCGCAATGTGTTTTGAAGATGGTGGAATTGTTGATGATTTCCTTGTTTATAATATGGGTGATTATTATATGATGATTGTAAATGGGGCAAATATTGAAAAAGACTGGATTTGGGTTAATAAAATTGCAGCTAATTTTAATGTTGAAATAGCTAATGTCTCTGATGATTATAACTTATTAGCTGTTCAAGGCCCTAATTCTTTAAAAGTTATACAAAAATTAACTTCTAATAATTTAGAAAATATTAAATTTTATAATTTTGAATTAGGCAAAGTTGCTGGTATTGATACTATAATTTCAAGAACAGGATATACAGGTGAACTTGGATTTGAGCTATATTTTAAAGGTGATGAAATAATTGCTAAAAAAATGTGGGATAGTTTATTTGAGGCTGGTGAAGAATTTGGGATTATTCCTGTTGGTCTAGGAGCTAGAGATACATTACGTATGGAAAAAGGATATTGTTTATACGGAAATGATATCGATGCTACAACAAATCCTATTGAAGCAGGACTTGGATGGATTACAAAATTTAATAAAGGACCTTTTGTTGCTAGTGAAATTCTTGCTAAAATTAAAGAAGAGAAACCGGCAAGAAATTTAGTTGGTATTTCATCAGAAGCTGAAAAATTTATTCCGAGACATGGTTATAAATTATTTTATGAAAATCAAGAAATTGGTCATATAACTAGTGGTAATATTTCGCCAACTTTAAATAAACCTATTGCTATTGGATATGTAGATGCTAATTTTAAAGCTATAGGTACTAAAATAGAAGTTGAAGCTAGAGGGAAAAGATTCCCTGCAGTTGTAACAAAAATGCCTTTTTTAGCGTAATACAAAATTAATTTTTGATAAAAATTATAGTTAATTATATTTAGAAATATAAAATAGTTTTGTTTTAACAAAATTATATTTTAAGAGGTAATACAAATGCCAATATATGAGTATAAGTGTGAACAAACTGGTAATATCTATGAAATTAAACAAGGAATAAATGATGTTCCGCTTACTAATTGTACATTAAAAAATTGTGAATGTAAAGGAAAAAGTAAAGTTCATAGAGTTATTAGTAAAAATATTGGATTAGTTTTTAATGGGTCAGGATTTTATCAAACTGATTATGTAAATGCGCATAATAATCGTTCCGATGAAAGTAGGATTAAAAAAGAGCATAAACATTTTGCTAACTGTGAATGTTGTAATGCTAATAATACTTGTCCAAATACTAAATAAATAGGAATTTATAAATATTATGAAAAAAAATGTAAAATCAACTACTGTTATTGGGGTAATTCGTGATGGAAAAGCAGCATTAGGTTCTGATGGACAAGTTACTTTGGGGGAATCTATTGTTATGAAAGGTAATGCAAAAAAAGTAAGAAGGATTTATAATAATCAAATCCTTGTAGGATTTGCAGGTGCTACTGCTGATGCTTTTACTTTATTACAAAGGTTTGAAGAAAAACTTGAAACCAATAGAGGGAATTTAATGAAAGCTTCTATTGAAATGGCAAAAGATTGGCGAACTGATAGATATCTAAGAAAACTTGAAGCTATGCTTATAGTTATGAATAAAAAAGAAGCTCTTTTAATTAGTGGGACGGGTGATGTTATTGAACCTGAAGAAGGTATTATAACGATAGGTTCGGGCGGGGCTTATGCGCTTGCGGCAGCACAAGCCTTGATACGTAATACAGATTTAAGTGCTCGTGACATAGTAGAAAAATCATTAAATATTGCTGGAAATATTTGCGTATATACTAATACAAATCTAACTATTGAAGAATTGTAGTAAAACTCTATAAAATCATATTAAAAAAAATAGGAATAAATTTATTTATTCCTATTTTTTTATTGACTAAATTAATAAAGTAATTAAACGTTATCTTTCTAAAATTTTTAAAATTTCCATTTGTTGATAATTTGTAAAAGAATATTGTAATGGCGTAACTGCTATATATCCTTCCTCAATAACAGCATCATCTGTTTTTATATTTTCTTTATCATAAATGTATTTACCATTAAACCAATAATATTCTTGATGGAAGGTATCTACTCTTTTTTCATATTTATCATCCCAATAAGAATTTGCTAATTTTGTTATTTTTATTCCTTTTATATTTTCAGCTGGGATAGCAGGTATATTGATATTTAAAATAAGATTTTCAGTTATTTTTTCTTTTAGAATTTTTTGTACGATTTGAAAAGCATATTCGGCAGCAGTTGCTGCTTCCTTTTTTGTATTATGTGTTGTTAATGATACTGCAAAAGATGGAATTCCCATTAAAAAACCTTCAACTGCAGCTGCAATTGTACCAGAATACAATACATTTATTCCGGTATTTCTTCCATAATTTATTCCTGAAATAACAATATCAGGTTTTTTATCCATTAGTGAAATAATAGCTAATTTTACACAATCTGCCGGGGTCCCATTAACTGCATATCCAAAGAATTTATTATTTCTATAAAAATGTTTAATACGAAGTGGAGTTATTGTTGTCAATGAATGACTTGTTGCACTCATTTGTTGTAACGGTGCTACAACGGTAACATTTCCAAGTTCTTTAAATTTATTTGCTAATTCAAATAATCCATTTGAATCAATTCCATCATCATTAGATATTAATATTTCCATTTCTCTATATTTTGTATATTTTTTATTATCATTACTTTATATTTTTTAAAAACAATGTTTCATGACGTTTTGGATATTTATTTCTAAACATACTAAATAGTTGTTCTTTATTACTTTCTTTTGCTATTGACAATAAATATTCTTGATCTTTATTTAGTTGTCTTTTATCTTGTAATATTTGAAATATATTTTCTATATTATTAAATTCTTTTGCTTTTAAAGATGGAAATCCTTTGAGTTCTTTAGAAATTATAGAAGTATCTAAATTTAATTTATATAGTTTATTAAGTGTATTGACAATTATTAATGTTGCTTTTAACTTCCCTTCATAAGAATGTCCGGCTATATGCGGTGTTGCTAATAAGGCATTTTTTGCTAATTCTATATTATAATCAGGTTCATTTTTCCATACATCGATTATAAAATCTATTTTATTTTTTTGATTTAATAAGGTTGTTTCATCTACAATTCCACCTCGTGCAGCATTTATCAATAAACTTCCTTTTTTTATTTTATATAATTTTTCTGCATCTATTAAATTTAAAGTTTTATAGATCCCTTCTTTTATCATAGGTGTATGAATGGTAATTATATTACTATATTTAATTATATCATCTAATGAATAAAAAAGATTATGTTTATTATTTAAATCTTCTAATGGAGGATCATTTATTAATGTTTTTATTCCAATACTATCTAAATATATTTTTACTTTTTTTCCTATATTTCCATATCCAATAATTCCAGCAGTTATATTATGTATGTTTTTATTTCTGTATTTTATCCACAATAATATAGAATAGATTACATATTCTGCTACTGAATTAGAGTTTGCACCGGAAGCTATAGAAAGGGTTATATTATTATTTTTTATATATTCTAAATCAATATGGTCAAATCCAGCAGTTGCCGTTGCTACAAATTTTACCTTTGTATTTTTTAAGAGTTCTTTATTTACTTTTATTGTAGAACGTACTATTAAAAAATTAGTTTGAGTTTGAATTAAATTTTCATTAGTTAATTCATTACCAAAAAATTTATTAACTTTATATTGTTTTTTTAATGTTTCTGCTAGTAAAGGAATATTACTATCAATAGAAAATATATTCATATTTTATAAAGTTAATTCTAAACAATCATTATGTAAAATTTTATTAGTTGCTAATATTGTATCATCATAAATATAATAATCTTTTCCATTGTATTGAGTGATTTTCCCGCCTGCTTCTTCTACTAATAATTTTCCTGCTGCCACATCCCAAGGTTTAAGTTTTTCTTCCCAAAAGAAATCAAAACGACCTGCTGCTACGTAAGATAAATCTAAGGCTGCAGAACCAAGTCTACGTACTGGAATACCATTACCTATAAGCTTATTAAATATCTTTAAGATATTTGATTTTTTTGATGTATTTGAATAAGGGAATCCAGTAACACAAAAAGAAGTACTTATATTTTTATTTTGAGAAACTCTAATTTTATCTTCATTTAAGAAAGCGCCATATCCACGTTCTGCTACAAATAGTTCTTTCAATAAGGGCTGATAAACAACGCCACATATAATTTCATTATTAAGTTCAGCAGCAATACTAACAGAAAAAATAGGGATAGAATGTGCAAAATTTACCGTTCCATCTAAAGGATCTATAATCCAACGTATTATATTATCATTATTTTTATTTTTTGTTTCTGTTAAACCTGATTCCTCTGCTAAAAAATTGTGGTTTGGAAATACAGATTGTATTTTTTCTATTATTGCACGTTCAGATTTAAAATCATACTCAGTTACAAGATTATTTTTCCCTTCTTTTTTACTTATTTTATAGTTAGTACCGTATCCTTTTCTTAAAATTTCGCCTGCTATTAAAGCCGCATCGATTGCAAGTTGCTTAATATTTTTTGTCATTTTTATAGAATGTATAATATAGAATATAAATAATTCTTTATTTGCTAGAATTATGTAATAAATTAACCATTAATACAAATATATATATTCATAATTAATAAAACAAAAATAAGTTATGATTTTTTTATTTATTAAAGCAAGGCACATAGTTTATAATTTACAAGAAAAAATAAAATAATTTTTGTTATTGAACTCTTTTTTGGCTTCATATAATTCTTTTTCATTGTCAAAGAAGGCAAAAATAGAAGATCCACTTCCTGACATTAAGGCTTTATTATTTGAAATTTTCATTAGTTTTGTTTTTATTTCAAATAATTCTGGATACATAGAAAATATTGGTTCCTCAAAATCATTAAGGAGTATATTCTTTATATTGTTATTTAAATTTGGCTCAAAAAGAGAAAAAGAATAATTTATATTACGATCTAACAGTTTATATGCTTGATGTGTATTTATATATATATTAGGAAATATTAATAATAAATATTTATTTATATTAAATTTTATTGGAGTAATTAATTCGCCACGTCCAGAAATTATAGCGGTACTATTATATAGAAAAAAAGGAACATCTGAACCTAATGATATTGCTATTTTGTGTAATGTATTTATACTAATATTTAAATTGTAAAATTGATTTAATGCTAATAATGTTGTAGCAGCATCTGAACTACCCCCTCCTAATCCTGCACCAACAGGTATACGTTTTTTTAATTCAATTTTTGGAGTAATTTTTATTTTTTTATGCTTTATAGCAAATTCTTGAATTTTTAAAGCTGCCTTGAATACAATATTTTCGTTATTATTGATATTTAAGTTAGTATCACATTCTAACTTTAATTCATTATTTTCAGAAATAATAATTTCATCGCATAGAGGGATAGGATAAAATAGTGAATTTATATTGTGGAAATTATCTAATCTTTTATTTAAAACTTGTAAATAAATATTAATCTTTGCATTTGCGTTTTTTTTTTGTATTTTTGTTGTTATTTCCATATAAGTATATATTATGATGTTATGTTTAAAGATATAATAAACAAAATATGCATAAACATTTAGATAAACAGTCTACAAAAATAACAAAAGAAGAAATTCAAAACAAACATAAATTAATAATAGAAAGTGCAAAATTACAAATAGATACTATTGTTAATAATGCAAAGAAGCAAGTAATGGATATACATCGTGTTTTTGATGATGGAGTTCATTTAGCAGAAACAAATGCTATTGAAATAGAAAAAGATTTGTTAAAAAAACAAAAGACTGCAAAAGATAAAAACATAAGTTTTATTCAAGAAATAATTCGTAAGAGTATTCATATAGCGGCAATATCAATTCCTGTTACTTATATATTTCTTGAACGTGATATAATGTTACTTATTTTGATACCTTTAATGTTTTTATTTGTAATTTTTGATATTGCATCAAAGCGAATATTTTTTTTAAGAGCTTTTTATCTCAAAATATTTGGAAAAATGTTACGTAAGCATGAGTTAAAAAGTAAAAAAGTTTTTTTTAATGGTGCCTCGTGGGTATTTATTTCTTCTGTTCTTACTATATATTTTTTTCCAAAAATTACTGCTATTGTTGCACTTAGTATTTTGATTATTTCAGATATATGCGCTGCGCTAATAGGACGGAAATTTGGTCGTACTAGATTCCTTGGGCTCAAAAAGAAATCAGTAGAAGGCACTTTTGCTTTTTTTGTATCAGCGGTAATTATTGTTCTTTTTTATGGTATTATATTTCAGCAGCCTTTTATATTTTTTATATCTGGAATATTTGCTGCTTTTGTAGCTTCTTTTGCAGAAGCATTATCTAAAAAAGTTTTAAAAACTGATGATAATTTAGCTATCCCAATATCTTTTGGTATATCAATGTGGTTTATACAAAAATTATATAATTATATATATATTTTAATGTAATATATTAAGTATGAGGTTTATATGAAAAAACTAAATTTATACTCATTTTTTATTTTAAATTTATTTTTTATGTTGTTTATAACAACAAACTTAAATGCACAACGTTGGGTTAGTAAGAAAGTAGAAAAACGCAAAGTTGTATTAGAAGAATTTACAGGTTTTCATTGTGGTTATTGTCCTGATGGACATAGGATTGCTAATGCATTAAAGAAAAATCGTCCTGATGATATATTTTTAGTAAATATACATTCAGGACCGTTTTCATCACCAGGAGCTAATGAATTAGATTTTCGTGTTAATGATGGTATAGAATTAGACAAATATATGGGAGCATCTAGTTATCCAACTGCTGCTGTTAATAGAGAAATAGTTAAAAATGGTGATAATTATATTTGGTTATTTGGTCGTGGGAACTGGGAATATCTTTCTAATCTTATTTTAAATGAAAATGCTCCTGTAAATATTGCAGTAAGAGCAAGAGTAAATCCTGATACAAGAAAGTTAACTGTTGAAGTAGAGCTTTATTATACTTCAACTTGTACTTCTCCTAATTATATAACAGTTATGCTAACGCAAGATAGTATTTTAGGTACACAATCAAATGCACAAACTTTTTATCCTGAAAATATAGATCCAACTACGGGCAAGTATATACATTCACATGTATTACGTAAAATAATTACTCCTAATGGATATAAGGGAGATCCTGTAACAACAGTTAATGAAGGAAATTATGTATATCGCAAGTATGAATGGGTATTGCCTAATGAAATAAATAAAATTCCCCTTGTAATTGAAAAATTAAATGTTGTAGCTCATGTCTGTTCTGATATAACATTAACATCAGGTGTGCCACTTAAAGCATATAATGCTGCAGGAACAAAAGTGTCTACATCTCTAGCAGAAGAAACAGAAAAATTAGTCTTACTAGAAGAGTTTACGAATGTTAATTCTGAGGCTTGTGAAAAATTAAATGTAAAAGATGGATTAAATAAATATTTACAAAATAATACAGGTAGAGTTGTTTCGGTTGTATATCATACTAATATTAATGGCGAAGATCCAATGAATAATTTTGATAAGGTATTCCCTTATCAAAGAGGAATAAATTATTATGGGATTCAAACAGTTCCTGCCGTATTTGTAGATGGAAAGAAAGTATCGAATAATTCATTAGATGCTATAAAACAAGCAATATCTAGTACTTCTAATGCTTCATATATAACATTGTTGCCAAATTTTACAATAGATAATTCAAATAAGTTAAAAGTAAATGTTGAAGTAAAATCAGGAGTACAATATACCAGTCTTGCTTTACGTGTTGTGGTATTAGAAGCAGGTATATTTTATCCAAAAGAAGCACCTGCGGGGACAAATGGTGAAGAAGAATTTTTCTTTGTAGCAAGATATATGTTACCTGATGCAACAGGTTCTAAATTTGGAATAGAGGCAAATGGAAGTAGAAAATTTGATTTTACAAAAGACCTTGATCCCAATTTAGATAAAAGTAAAATATATGTAGCAGTATTTGTTCAAAATGAAACTGATAAAAGTGTATTACAAACTGCAGTAACTAGAAATTTAGCATTCTTATCTTTTGATGTTGCACCAGTAGGTAATATTTATTCTATAGTTAATGAAGGAGCTGAGAAAACACATATTATTGAAATTACTAATACATCTAATATCCCAATTGTTGCAACAGTTATTAATAGTGATAAAGAATTAGGATTTCTTTCAAATGATCAATGGGAATTTACAACAAGTGCACCAGGTGCATCTACAAATATAAATATACCTGTAAATTCAAAGAAAAGTTTTAGTTATGGTGTAAAACCTAAAGATAGTAAATTACCTAGTAGTTTTATTAACGGATGTAGAGTAGAAATAACAGATTATACATTACCAAACAATTTCAATCCTGGGATAGTAGTTATTCAGAATAGTAGGGGAGTTAATTTTATAGATGTAACAAGTGCTACAAAATCAATATATTTATGTGCTATGAATTCTTTAGAACAAGAGAATGATAATATTGTTAATTCTATTCTTGCTAATGAAGGTGCATTTAAACAGACTAGTCTACTTAAAGATAATTTTGCGCCTTTATTTGTTCATAAGACAACAAGAGATAATTTATTTGATTCTGATTTTTTAAATAATTTTGAATTTATAGCTACAACAATAGATGAATATAATTATGATATACTTATAAATGATAATGCTTCATTATTTAATAAATTGAGCGATTTTATTTCTAAAGGAACTAAAATATATGTTTCTGCAAATAAATTATTAGAAATTGCAAATGATGGTACAATATTAACTCCTAAGCAAACAAAAGCTATAAATGATTTCTACAAAAATCAGTTTGGTGTTGTTAGCGTTGATAAAAAATCAAATATAGAGACTCCTTTAACTATTAAGGGTATTGATAGTAATATAGACACTACAAAATATTCTTTATATGGCAATGAAACCGGACATTTTGTTGATTATTTTAATATTAATACACCAAATATAGCTTCTGGTATATTTACAACAGAAACAGATAATAAAATTGTAGCAGTAAAAGCAAATAATGCTTATGATGATAAAAAAAATAGACGACTTCTTTTAGGATTTGATTTATTAGGTATTGATGAAGAAAATAGAGCAGTATTGGCAAATAAACTAGTTAATTGGTTATACAACGAAGATGGAAATATAGATATTAAAAATACATTAGAAGGGCTAAATATTTATGTTCAAAATAATCCTATAATGTATGATTCTAAAATAATTTTAACAAATAATAATCCTTTTGTTACAGTAATTAATTTATATTTGATTGATATTAATGGTAATAAAGTTGCTAATATATTTAACGGACCAATATCTTATGGCGAAAATACATTTTCTTTTAATAATGATATGATGTCTTCCGGGAAATATATGTTAATACTTGAAAATACAAAAGGAAGACAAATTGGGTTACCAGTAATGGTTGTAAAATAAAAAAATTAATTTTTAATAATATTTTTTAATAAAAAGGATCTATAAAAAAGAAAAAACATCTAAAATTTTAGATGTTTTTTCTTTTTTTTATATTGTATAATTATTTTATTCAAGTAAATATATTAAAAAAATAAATCTATATATAAAATAAAAAATATGTAGAATTATTGCTGAAAATATTCCTGCAATTATATCATCTAGTATTACATACATAGCACCTTTTTTTTTATTTAATTTACCTATTATCCACGGTTTAGATATATCAAATATTCGAAATAATATTAATCCTATAATTAAACTTAAAGTTGTTATTGGGATTATTGGTGATATATAAATTATTAAAATTCCAATAACTTCATCAATTACTATTATTTGGGCATCTGAGCCATGTTGTTGTTCAATGTAATTAATAATAGGAATTGATATAAATGTAATTATTAATATACTTATTGTTAATATAAAAAATTTTAAGCTAAAAGGTATAAAAAGTAAAGGTATTAATGCTATAATTGATGCAAAAGTACCTGGAGCCTTTGGCAAAAAACCTACTCCAAAAAAAGTTGCTATTATATAATATATATATGAAACTTTTTTATTTAACATAGTTTTATTAATTTTTTATTAATTATTATTATTATTATTAAAAAAGTCTGATACTAAGTATCAGACTAAATCATAAATTATTAAATATATAAATTTAAAATTACTATTAGAATTTTATTTTGTTCTTGCTATACGGAAGCCCAAACTATATTTTCTTTGAGTTTGATTGAAGTTATTTTTTGTTGTTGTTTTACAATAATCGTCACTTGTTTCAAAATTTCCGCCACGACTAATACGATTGACTCCTGATTTTGGACCTTTTGGATCAATTGAATTATCAGGATTACTGTAATAATCCCAATCATAATAATCCCATACCCATTCTTCAACATTTCCTAACATATCATAAAGTCCCCAAGGGTTTGGATCTTTTTGTTTTACTATAAAAGGAAAGGTTGCTACACCTGCGTTACTTGCTGTCCAAGCATATTGTTTTAAAGTTCCAGTATTAAAACCCCATAAAGAGTTTGTTCCTGCTTTTGCTGCATATTCCCATTCTGCATCTGTTAATAATCTGTAACCATTAGAAGAGTCTATCCAAGTAATTTCAGAACCTTTAATTATATAACAAGTATCTAAACCAGCTTCTTTTGACAATAGATTGCAATATTGACAAGCATCTATGAAAGTGATATTATTTGCAGGCGAATCATCTACATCTTTCGGTACGAATGTATTTAATGTTATTTGCCATTTATATTGTCTTTGTGTTATTTCAGTTTCAGATACATAATAATCTCTTGTTATTGTAACATTGTGTTCAGGTTTTTCTGATGGTTCTGTTGATAAATTATTTCCCATTTTAAATGTGCCAGCTTTTATTAGTATCATCTTAAGTCTATCATTAACTTTTAATGAGTAATTAAATTCGTTGCTTTTTTTACCATCTGCAGTAATTATATATAATTTCCCTGTCTTAACACCTTTTGGAGGTACAGTTATTCTTATAGATTCATTTTTCCAGTTTAAGATTTCATCATTTGATAATTGTAAACCACCTTCTAAGTATACTTGACCAACCGAATTACCAAAATTTTTGCCTAAAATTTGAACTCCTGAATTTACTGCAATTTCATTATTAGACAAACTTTCAATTATAGGGTTCCCTGTTTCTTGTGGTTTTTTTATTTTTATATCAAATTTATTGCTAGGATTTCCGTTTGAAACAACTTGTATTTTACCTGTTACAGCGCCTTCAGGTACTAAAAGTTTTATCATTGTATTACTCCAACTAATTACATTGACAATTTTAATATCATTAATTAAAACATAAAAATTATCTAGTTGAGTATCGCCAAAGTCTTCCCCTAATATTGTAACTTGTTCGCCTATTCCTATTTCATCAGTTGGTGCAACTCCTAAAATTTTAGGAATTACATTTGTTACTAATATATTAAATGAAACTTTATTAGATATAGCAGATGGAGTTGTAATAAATACATCACAAATTCCAAAAACTGCTGAGTTTGGAATAATACATTTTATTAATGTATCTGACCACGATACATAATTATAGTTTGGGACAATGATTTCGCCAAATGTTACAGTATTAAGTTCTCTTGTAATACCAAAACAAGTACCTTTTATTGTTATCGTATCACCTCTATAGCCCGATAGTGGTTCAATTGATGTGATTTCTAGTGTTGGTTCTACAGGTTCAGCTTCTACAACAATAGATTTCGAATTACTTTTTAGTCCTTTTGTTGTTTTTACAAAAATATTATATGTTCCCGGCGTTGTGTCAAAACGAGCGGTAAGTAAAGTATCATTCCATGATAATACTTCTGCAGTATTTTCTTCTGTATAAAATACATCAGGTTTCTCTTCTCCGAAGTTTTTCCCTTTTATACTAAATATTGTTTTAGAATACATTACATCAGGTGTAATAGAGAATATTGTTGGGATTGTATCTTTATCGGTTGTGTCATTGTTGTTTGTATTATTTACAGAATCATCATTACCACAAGATGCTAAAAATAGCATAAGCATAACAATAAATACTATAAAAAAATCTTTTAATTTTAGCATAATTATATTCCTTTTTATTTTTGTTTTGTACTACAATACTTATTTAATTACTAAAATAAAAAATTATTATGAAATAAAAAAAATATAAATTTAAAATATTATTTTTTGTATATATTTATGTATATATATTTATAATTAAAATTATAACAATAAGTTATAATAAACAATTAAATAAGCCATTATAAATCTTTGATATTTGTTTATAAAATGTTTGTAAAAAATAATTATTTTGTGTATATTGCAACAGTTTTTATATTAAAATGGAATTATTTTGAACTTTCGTTGGATTTTTAAACCAAATTATTATGAGAATAACCTACAAGAATTAGCCGAATCATTAAATATACCAATTAGCCTTGCGAGAGTTTTATCTGTTCGAGGTCTACATAAAATAGAAGACGCCAATAAGTTTTTTAATCCATCTCTTGAAAATTTATACGATCCTTTTATATTAAAAGATATGAGAAAAGCGGTCGAACGTATTTTAAGGGGGATTAAAGATAAAGAACAATTTTGGATACATGGCGATTATGATGTGGATGGAACTGCTAGTGCATCTATGTTAATTTTATTTTTAAGAGATTTAGGGGCTAAAGTAGATTATTTTATTCCTGATAGGTTTAGTGATGGATATGGAATATCTACTAAATCTATTACTGAGGCTTTAAAAAAAGATACTAATGTATTAATTACAGTTGATGTAGGGATTACTTCTTATGAAATGCTAAATAAAGCTGCTGAGAATAATATTGATACTATTATTTGTGATCACCATGAACCAGGAGATCAAATTCCAATAGCTTATGCTATTTTAGATCCTTTTGTAGAGGGGTGTGAGTATCCTTTTAAACCTTTAGCTGCGTGTGGAGTTGTATTTAAATTATTACAAGCAATTGCTATTACTATTGGGAAACCAGATATTGTATTTAAATATTTAGATTTTGTTGCTATTGCTTCAGCGGCAGATATGGCACCTTTAATTGATGAAAATAGAATAATGGTCTATCATGGCTTACGATTAATTAATGAAATGCCTAGACCAGGATTAAAGGGGTTAATATATTGTACGGGCCTAAAACAAGGTACGATTACAACTTCTAATATTGTATATGCAATGGCACCACTTATTAACGCAGCAGGACGATTAGGGCAAGCTAGTAGAGCAGTGGAAATGATGATACAGAAAGATGAAATTACAGCTTTTAGAATAGCGCAACAATTAGAAGATGAAAATAGAAGACGTAGGGTATATGATCAAATGTTGTTTGAAGAAGCATTACCTATTGCTTATAAACAAATTGAGAGTGGACGAAGATCTTTAGTTATATATTGTGAAAATTGGCATACAGGAGTTATTGGTATAGTTGCATCAAGATTAGTTGATAGATTTCATATACCAACTGTTCTATTAACTAAAGTAGAAAATAAAGCAAAAGGATCCGCACGTAGTGTAAATAATTTTGATATTCATACAGCGCTAAAAGATTGTGGCGAATTACTTATTGAATTTGGAGGACATAAACATGCTGCGGGACTATCTTTAGAAATTGAGAACTTAGAAGAATTTCGTAAAAAATTTGATGATATAGCACGGTTAACTATAACAAAAGAAATGATGATACCCGAATTGTTAATTGATGCTGAACTAAAATTTAATGAATTATCGCCAAGATTTTTTAGGCTTATAAACAAATTTGCACCTTTTGGATTTTTTAATAATAAACCTTTATTTTGTACTCGCGGAGTACGTACATTAAATGGTGCTAAGAATATAAATTTACATAATATTAGATTTAGAGCTATACAAAATAATTTTGTTATTGATGCTATTGGTATTAATCTTGCGAATAAAATGTATATTTGCAATTCAGGGAATCCTTTTTCTATTCTTTATACGCTTGAAATTCATGGAATGAATGGACAGAAAGCTCCTCAATTAGTTATAAAAGATATAAAAGCTGATAATGAAGTATTTTAAAAGTTTAAGATTATTATATTTTGATTTAGTAGTATCATAATAAATATAAAAATAAAATAATAAATAATTAGACAAGGTTTTGATTTTTATCAAAACCTTATTTTTTTATTATATTAAATATGTAAGTATATTATAATATAATTTATAATTTATAATTAAAATTATAAAAGAGAATAAATAATAAATATAAGTAAATTTATTATAGTAAAAGGGGGATCTTATAAATTATTAAGTGAGATAGACTCTCTTTCTTAAATCCTAATAAATTCATTAAAACACTAACAACTCCATATCAAAGACAAATAAATAATTACATTAGTAATTATCATACACTGTTATTGCTTGATTTAAAAAGTCTTGAAATTTCGTTCTGTGCTTATATTAAAGAATTTTATGAAGACTTATATTAAGACATAATTGACAACGAGCAAGCATTAGAAATATGTCAAAAAACAAAAAATATATTTGAGAAGTATAGTGGCGGTGTCGAAGGAATAGGTGAATAATATAAGCTTAAAAATTAGTTAAAACCATTTTAGAAAAATTTTGAATAAATAAGCACCCAAAATATGAAATTTTATGGAAAAGAGTAAGAAAAAGATGGACTTAATTATTATATTTAGTCAGTCCTTTGTCTAACTTGTTGATTGTTAGATGATATTGCGGAGAGAGAGGGATTCGAACCCTCGGAAGGACAAAATCCTTCAACGGTTTTCGAGACCGCCCGATTCAACCACTCTCGCATCTCTCCTCTTATAGATTATAATATTTCTACTATAATAATTTTATATAATAATTATACAAAATTACAAAAAAGCAATATCTTATCAAAAGAATTAAAAAGAAAATTGTATATTTTGATAAAAAATACGTATATTTGTTTTTTTATAATTAAAATTAATTGGAGAAATTTAATGAAAAAGTCATTTTTTGGACTTGCTCTAATTATTTGTATTTGTGTATGCTTTACAAATAATATATTTTCTGCCCCAAAGGTATCAAGCAATACAGCAGCAATTAGTAATACAATTGCAATTGTTGATGTTGAAGCTGTTGCAAAGGAATTACCAGAAGCAATAGAAGCTGATAAACAATTAAAAGATATCAGACAAAAATATCAAGATAGTTTATTAAAAATGCAAAAAGATCTTGAAGCAAAAGTACAAAATTATCAAAAACAAAAATCTATGATGCAAATTTCTCAACAACAACAAGAAGAAGAGAAATTACAAAAAGAAAACCAAATATTGAATACTTTTTATCAGGAAAAATTTGGTAATACAGGTGAATTAGCACAACTTTATGAAAAATTACTTGAACCAATTCGTGCTAAAGTAAAATTAGCAATAGAAGAAGTTGCAAAAGTAGAACAAGTAAGTTTAGTGCTTAGTAAAGATGCGGCAATTGTTCTTTTTGCAGATAATAAATTAGATATAACTTTTAGAGTTATAGATAAAATCAAACGAGATAAATAAACAAATTAAACTTTATTTATATAATTGAGTCCTAAAGTTAAATTTAGGACTTTTTTTTATAATATTTTTATTAAAAATATATTAAAATAATAATTTTATTATTTTATATATTTTCTTAATATTTTTTGTTTTTGTATTAAATTATTATTATTTTTAATCTATTATAAAAGTTGATTAATATAAATAATATAGTAATATAAAAAATCAGAAATTAATAAAGAGGTAATACTATGAAAAATGTTTATTTTGCAAGTTATACTAAATTCAATGTTTTTATAATATTATTAGGATTTATTTTTCTATGTTTTAATTCCGCTGCTTTATCAGATGAAATAGAAGAGGAAAAAGTTCCTGAAAAATTAAAATATTATAAAGAGAAATATGAAATGATATATGACGTAAAGTTTCAAAACGTATATGATGCGTGTAAGAAATTTATTGAAGAAAAACTTTCTTGTCAGATTTTAAGTTCAAAAATAAGAGATGGCGAAAATGGGTTTTTACGTGGAATTATACGTTCTGAATTATGTGTATTTTCACAAAATGAATCAGAAATATTTAAGACAATCCAGAAATATGCTCTTGACGCACCTTTTATTAGAGGTGGTGTTTGGACAAGTGGACGTATGCAATATACATTTATAATACAAGAACTTGAAGATGGAAAAACAAACTTAGAACTTAGAGGTGAGATGAGTGGATTTGAAAATCATGTTACATTTAAAGCACATTTTTTCAAATCTAATGGATTATTAGAACATCAGGCATTTACAACAGTAGAAGAATTAATGGGAAATATTCCATCTGAATAATTTTATTATTAATTAATAATAAAAAATTAATAATAAAAATCAAATAAATTAATTTATGAAAACAAGGAAAATATTATTATTTATTATTATAGGTATTTTTATTCCTTTTGTTACGTTTAGCAATGATACCATTACTGTACAAACATTTACGTTTGATTCTATTTTTACACGTCAAGCAATATTTAAATTTCCTGATGTTAATGAAAAATTTCAACGTGTTATTGCTAAATATCGTTTAAAGTGTGATCCTAAGACTCAACATGATAAATATAATTGTGGTGAATGGGATTATCTTGCATTTATGAATATATTTAAACCCACAAATGAATTTAATTTTTCAAAAAGGAAGCATCCTCGTGTTACTTTTGGTAATTTTAATAAGCCAGATATTGGTGTTAAAATTTTAAAAGACAAACCTAATTTTGATACTGTTAATATAGTAGATGTAAAACCGTCTGCTGTTTCTGAAAATGAAAGTATGATAGAATTAGGTGAAGGTAGTGAAAAATTAAATGATTTTTCAAGGCATCGATTCCTATTATTTAATAAAGACTTGGAAGCAAAAGGAATTGTTAAAGATAGTAAAATAGGAAAAATATCATTTGAAGCTAATATTTTGGATACGATGAGATATGTAAAAGTTCGCATAGCATTTGTAAAAAAATTAACACAGCAAATTATATATTATAATGAAGATTTAGATTTTCAAGAGGTTGCATATCAAACTTATGTTACACCAAATGATTGTAAAGATAATAAATTGCTAATATTGAATTTTAATCAAGATTTAGTATATGATGGTCTGTCTAATCTTATAGTAGAATTAATGTATTTACCAATAAATAATTCTCGAAATATATTCAAAGGTAGTGTTGTATCTAAAAATATAGCAATTACAGTTTCAAATGCAAATTTTATAAGACTTAATGGCAATGATGCTTGGATAAATTCAATTCCATTACCAACGATTTCTGGGGGGCAACATTTTACATTTGAAGGGTGGATAAAAATGAGAGATAAAGGTGTTATATTTAGATTAGGTGATAAAGTTGTTGTATCAGTTAATAATATAACAGAAGATAATAATGCGTCTTTAAATATAAAATTGTCAAATGAAAAAAATATGCTTGCCTTTACTAATAGTAATCCGTTAAAAATAAATGAATGGGCACATATTGCAGTTGTATATGATGGGGAAGGCGAATTATGTTCAGATGTATTAAAATTATTTATTAATTCAAAACCTGTTACGTTAGAATATCATAAGGCGTGGGAAAATATATATATGCCTCGTTTTATTGATGATTTGCCTGTTAATTTTTCTATTGGGCAAGGTGAATATATAGATAAAGATAATATAACTTCAAATACAGATGGTGATTTTTCAAAAATACGCGTATGGGATATAAGTTTAACTAATCAACAAATTGTAGAATGGTATAATAAAGATATAACAGATGAACATCCTTGTTTTTCAAATTTGTTATTAAATTTTGATATTAATAATGATGAAAATGGTGCAACTAGTATTATAAATATGGGCACATTAAAAACAAATGCTAATATTATTGGTCCAGTTGAAATTTTAAATACATTTGAAAGTCCTAAGTTAGTAAATCAAACAAATTTTATTCCTAATATAAATTTTTATGTTGGGGATTTTATATATTCAAAAAAAGAAGAAAATGTAAAAAAGATACGGTTACAATCGCCAATTACGCTTGTATATTTTAATGGTTTAAATAACTATCCGATGGTTGAAAAAGTAGATTACAAATATGGAAATTATATATATAAATATGATTTTGAATTTAACAAAATAGATTCTATAAATGTACAAGATGAATTTGACGAATATATTATAGATGATGAGTTATTTAGTTATGAAACAAAACATTATCCTAAAAAACAAGTTTATGAAATTGGACGTTTTGTTACGCCGTATGGTATAAATTTATCTTTAGGTGAAAATGGATTTGAATGGGAATATGATTTAACTGATTATATGAATGATTTGAGAGGAGAAGTAGAACTTGAAGCTCATAATAATCAAGAACTAATTGATTTGAAGTTTTTATTTATAAAAGGAGAACCAAGTCGTGATATATTAAGAATAACAGAACCGTGGGGTCCTGTTAATACTTATAGTTATTATGATCTAGGTAAAGACATAAAAGTAACTGATACAACGATCACAATTCTCCCAAATACAAAAGCTGTTAAATTAAAAGTTAGATTAACTGGTCATGGTATGGTTCCTAATACATCTCATCCTGCTCAATGTTGTGAATTTTTAGATAATACTCATTATTTATATGCAGGTCCTACGATGGATGAATATGAAATTGCAGGAAAATGGAAGATATGGCAACAATGTACTGATAATCCAGTATGGCCACAAGGAGGTACGTGGATGCTAATGCGTGAAGGATGGTGTCCAGGAGATATAGTAAAAGATTATGAAATTGATTTAACAAATTATGTAAGTGATAATAAAATTACAATTAATTATGAAATTAGTACAGATAGTTTAGATTTATATCCTGAAATTGGTTCGGGAAATTATTTTGCAAATTTTCATTTAGTAGAATATGGGGCAGCAAAATATAAAAAAGATTTAGAATTATTTAAAATTATTACACCATCTATTGAAGATATTTATAGTAAATTAAATCCTATTTGTAATGGAATTAAATTTGTTGTGCGTAATAATTCTGATGAATCTATTAGTAAATTTGAAGTAGTTTTAGTTAATGGGTCAGAAAACGAGAAACATTTAATAGAAAAGGTTATACTTCCAAGAGCTTTTGATACTATAAATATTATGTTAAATGATGCTAAATTCTGGCTTGGTAGTAATGATAATAAATATAATATATCTATTATGTTGAAAGTAAATGATGATGATAATTTAGATAATAATACAGGTGAAGCTATTTTTAATATTCCTGATATTTATAATAAATCTAATTTCCAGATTAAATATTTAAGTAATTTAAGAGCTTCTGATTATTCATTAAAAATATATGATTTTAGAAATGAAGTGGTAAAAGTTTTGCCAGCAACTATAAACTCTAAAACTTATAATTTTACGCTAAATGATTTACCTAACGGGTGTTATCGTTTTGAATTAACAGATGAAAGATATTATTTTGGACTTTCTTCGTGGATGGTTCCAAATCAAGGGAATGGAGCTATCGCAATTTTAGATGGAGACGGCAAAAATCTTAAAACTTTTAATCCTGATTTTGGGAAACGTTTAGTATATTCTTTTGTATTAGATGGATTTACAAATATTGCGTCTAAAGATATTAAAAATTCGGTATTAGTTTATCCTAATCCAACAAATAATTTTGTAATAATTAAAGCAACAGAAGATTTTGGACTAGCTACAATAAAAATTTATGATATAAATGGAAATATTGTTATTTCGGAACAACATAATATGGTAGAAAATAATGTAATAAATATTGATGTTTCTAAATTATTAATAGGATATTATTCTATATGTGTTTCTGTGAATGATAAAGAACAATGGAGTAATTTTGTAAAAAAATAAATTATTGAATTTTTATATATTAATTTATAATTTAGTTGAAAAGTGAGCTTTTATGCAAGCTCACTTTAATATTTATTTAGTATCTTATATCTATATTTACATTTAAATTTTTATCATTATTTTGTAATGTAATAATATTTTTTTCTATCATTTCTAATTGTGTAAATGTAAAATTACAACCAAATAATACTGTAGACGCTATTAATCTAGCATAATTTTTTCCTAAAAAATTAAGATTATAATCTTTGTTGATAGTATCAATATTATTTTGTCCTATGATATCTTTAAATTTATCAAGATCA
>CAYYIP010000021.1:0-37111 GCA_964472015.1 uncultured Hyphomicrobiales bacterium
TAATATGCTATATGAACATTATAATTTAACAGAAGACGAAATAAAAGAAATAGAATTAATATAAATAGTTATGATTTAAAAAAATAATAATATAAACATAACCTAATTATAAATATAAAAATTAATATTATATCTTCTAATTTTCATATAACGATAATAGAATCATATCTATTTTTTCTATTGTCATATTTTCATAATAATTTTCATTAATCGCAACAATAGGAGCTTTTCCACATGCCCCTAGGCATTCTACTTCTTCTAAAGAAAATCTTCCATCTTCTGTAACTTGCATATTCTCAATACCTAATTTATTAGATATATATTTATATAACTCAACCCCTTTGTTCAACATACAAGATACGTTAGTACATACTTGAATATGATAACGTCCCATAGGTTTTTTAAAGAACATAGTATAGAAAGTAACTACTCCCTCTACTTTAGAAGGCGAAACATTTAATATTTGCGATATATATATAATAAGATCTTTCGAAATCCACCCGAATTTTTTCTGCGCGAACCATAAAACAGGCATAATAGATGCATCTTTTTGTGGATATTTTTTTTGTATTTCTTTTATTTGCTCTAGTTCATCAGCAGTAAATGATAGTTCCATAATGATTTAAATTATTAATAATTAATTTTTCAAAATTACAAAAATATTTAGTAAAAATAAATATAAATCTACTATTATAAATTATCCAATTAAACCTTATTTTTTATAAAATTAATCTTCTTCTAATCTAATACTAGACATTCTTGCTTGTATTCTACTTGCTCTCTTTATAATATATCGTGATGGATTACTTGGCGAAAACTTTCTTGGATTAGGTAATACCGCAGCAAGTAAGGCCGATTCACGTTTAGTTAATTTAGATGCAGGTTTATTAAAATATTTTTGGGATGCAGCCTCTGCTCCATAAACTCCATCTCCCCATTCAACAACATTAACATAAATTTCAAGAATTCTTTGTTTTCCCCAGACTGCTTCTATTAAAACAGTAAAATATGCTTCTAATCCTTTTCTTATAAAATTACGTCCGTGCCATAAAAATACATTTTTTGCTGTCTGCATAGTGATAGTACTTGCCCCATGTACTCGTTTCCCTTTATGAATTTTATTATATCTTTTTGCTTGCTCCACTGCACGCCAATCAATTCCTTCATGTCTAAAAAATCTAGCGTCTTCCGCTGCAATACAAGCACGAAATAAATTATTAGAAATATCATCATAACTACACCATTCTTTATCTATTCCTTTTGCACCATCAAACAACCTAAGAACCATTAATGGTGTAATAGGTGGTGGTATGAATTTATAAAGAACAACAGTACAAGATGATGATACAACAAAAATAACAATAAAATAAAAAATAAATTTAAAAATTTTTTTCATCAAAATTATATTTAATAAAATTATATATAAATAACTATATATAAATTTTTATTTAACAATAAATTAATATCTTACTATGTATTATATAATTATAACCTTTGAAATAAATGATATTCTTTTGTTAATTCTTTATATTGCTGTGTATAATTATTATATTCGTCTCTAAATATTAAAGTATCAATACTAATACTATTACATTTGTTTAAAGAAAAATACATAATATAACGTTTTGCTTTCAAATTAAAATTAGATTGTATTTTTAATAAATGTTTACAATACAGATTTTCATTCTCTGCAATATCAATAAATTTTATTGCTTCATACAAAGGTAATATTACTGAAAATATAGAATCATAATTTAATAATTTCTTTACACAAATAACTAAATCAAAAAAACATAAATTATCATTATGCCTACTCAAATTTCTATTACTTTTATGTGATTTAAAAGAATTAGTAAAAAAAGGAGGATTAGAAATAATTAAATCAAATTTTTCTTTACGTTTTACAGATTGAATAACAAATTCTTGTAGTGATATATTCAAAAAATTTATATTATTATATTCAAAATTATCTAAATTATTTAAGTTCTCATTAGCTTCATTAATAGAATTTATATCTATATCAATGCCTACAATCTTAGCATTTCTATATTTTTGTGCCATCATAAAGGATAATATCCCGCATCCTGTTCCTATATCTAGAATGGTTTTTACATTATTATGACTTGTATATGCCCCTAATATCATACTGTCAGTACCAATTTTCATCGTACTATTAGTATGTTTTAATTTAAAATTTTTGAAATAAAAATAATTATTTAAATAAGAGTTTGTATACATTAAATCCATTTTTTGCAAAATTATCAAAAAATCCTGTGAACCATTCATTTAATAAAATTCCATTGTTTTTAGAAATAATAATATCATCTAAAGAACTAATGCCCCCCGTTCTAATACAATGAAATTCATTTTGTAAATTCTTATTTTTAATATATTTAATTGCCTCAGCACATAAATTCAAAGAAGTATTTTTTAATATTTCACCACTTAATCCACCACCAAAAGTTTGAATAAAATATAGGAATAATTTTTTATCTTTTTCATCAATATTATTTATATATTCGCCATAATTAATAGAAGTATTTCCAAAATTAATACCTGAAAATTTTAAATCAACTAATATATCTATCAAAGCAGGAATTACTTCTATCTTTGTATCATTTGAAAACTTAACAATTATTGGAATGTTTCTATTGCATTTTTTTATAAAAAATTTAGAAATAAATTCTAACCTATCTATTAAAGACTGTGCCACAAGACCTACTTTTTTTTCATCACTATTATGTTCAACATTAGGACAACTTTCATTTAATTCTATAAAATCAACATTTGCTTTTTCATATACTTTCAATCCTTCATACATTCCATATTGTTCATATTTATCATTATCAAAAGATACACTTATTCCAACAGGACATCCTTTTCTCTTTTCTATTTTTTTTAAAATATTAGCTACTGCCTCATGCCCTTTATTTGGTAATCCCATCCAATTAGATGCTGCTTTAGAATAAGGATATGGCATAAAAGGATGCAATATTAATTTTTTTTTGTTTCCTAAACGCATATTATATGTCGTTGTACCTGCTAAAAAAGCGCCTGCACCCATCTTATAACATAACTCATAACCTATTCCATCCTTAAACATTCCTGCTGCATTAAATATACTATTATTAAATTCTATATCCCAGAGTTTTACTTTTAAATCTGTCGGTAATTTTACCAAACTAAATTTACTTTTAGTTAAATTTTTTAAAAATATCTTTCTAGAATTTGAATAAATAAAAGATATAAAATGAGGCGGAAATATTCCTATATAATTTCTAATTTTACTTTCATAATTGGCAATTTTTTCTATTAAAGTCATATAAGGATATTTATTTATAAATTTGTTATTGATTGCATGCTAAATTATCTATTCAATTTATAATTAATTACTAAGTTATTTTAATTAAAATATTTATTAAAATTATGTTCTAGTTTTTAATATTGTTATTATTCCTAAAATAAAAAATAATATATTAGAACTCCATCCAACTAAAAATGGCGAAATATCTATAGATAATCCTATTGGCTTAGATAATTGAAAACATATTAAATAAGAAAATGCAATAACCATAGCAGCCGCAATTTGTACTGCTAAACCACCTCGTTTTTTTACCGATGCAAATGGCATTGCAAATAAAATTACAATAAAATTAGCTAATGGTAAAGCCTGTTCACTTCTATAATCAATTTCCATTTGTCTAATATCTTTTCCCCCCGTTTTTAATAATGTTATATAATCTTGCATCTCAGTGAACGTTAATTGATCCGTTTTCTTATTCATTTTTGCTAGTTGTTTATAATTTATATTTATATCAATAGGCATCTTATCAAACTTTTCTAATTTAATTGTTTCATCATTCTCTATCGTTTTTATTATTCCATTAACAGCATCCCACGAATGATTTTCTGAATTCCACACTAATTGTTTTGCTTCTATTCGAGATTTAAGATAAGGTATTGATTTATTTTTTTTATTAGTTATATTAGAATTTTCTGCCCCAACTTTATTTTCTTTAAATGTATATATATAGTCTTCAATAATAACTCGCTGTGCTGTTTTATTATTAGCATCATAATACTGTATTAATACATTACGTTCTGGAGACGAACGGAAAGCAATATTAGTAATAAAATCATCACCAGAATGTTTATTTAAATAAATATGTTCTAGTCTAGCTTTTTCTTCATTAGCAGCAGGAACAATCCATCCATTAAATATATATTGCCCAAAACTTAAAATAATTCCTATTAAAGACATAGGAATTATAATTCTATATAAACTCATTCCCCCGCTTCGCATAGCAGTTAATTCATTGTTATTTGATAACTTCCCTGTAATTAATAAACAAGCAATTAAAACCGAAACAGGTGTTAATATTTTTAATATTTCAGGTAAATATATAATATAGTACTTTATTATAATCTCTAAACTAACATTATTATCAATAAACTTATCTAAGGTTTCCATTAAGTTCACGACAATAAATATTACACACAAGGCTATTATAGTAAATATTAAAGTAAAAATAATTTGTCTAAGTATATATCTGTCAAGTTTAAACATAAAGTTTCTACCATTTATTTAAAATCGCATACTATTATTATTAATTATTTAAAATTAATATAACCGTATGCGATTTTAATCTATATGTTTTTTTTATATATAAAATTACTAATAAATCAAAAGTATTAATAATATAAAACCAATTAGAGATAATGCTATATAGGTTTGAACATTTCCAGTTTGAAACTTACGTCCTAAATTCCCAAAAACAGCAATCAATTTTGCAATACCATTAATAATACCATCAATTATAATATCATCAAATTTACCAACAATATAAGCAATCAAATTTGTTATTTTTGCAACACCATTAACAATTCCGTCAATAATATGCAAGTCAAACCACGATAACATTTTTGAAAATAATACAGTCCCCCCAATAAATGTTTTCTCATATATTTCATCAATATACCATTTATTATAAGATAAATTATATAGTGGTTTTATTCTGTTTGCAACTTTATCAGCATCAATTTTACGCCATTGATAAACTACAAACGCAAGTAGAATACCAATACCTGCAATCATAATCGATAAAATCATAGCAGTAATATGTTGATGATGCATTTCTTCTGCAAAAATATTAAGATAACTATGACTCGATTTTTCCAATGTTACATTATTATCTATACTAGGAGTAATAAAATCAAATTGATATTCAGCCGGGACAACATTTGCAGGCGTTTGTATTCTATTTAAAAACCAACCACTATCAGCATTGAACGGATTTGGCGAATAAATAAACCAAACAGAAAGTGCTACTAATACAATTAAAGGCGTTAATATAGACCATTTATTTTCTTTAGTATTCTTTGCTATATCAGTTCTTGGAGTCCCATGGAATGCAGAAATACAAAGTCTAAACATATAAAAAGCAGTCATTAAAGCAGCAGTAAAACCTGCAACTGGAATAAACCAATGCCCACTTAAATTACCAAAAGCAATAGTTCCCGCAAGAATTCCATCTTTGCTCAAAAAACCAGAAGTAAAAGGTACACCTGCAATCGCAACCGTAGCAATTAAAAAAGTAATATATGTAATAGGCATCGTTTTACGAATACCTCCCATATTTCTTATATCTTGTGGATCTAAATGATGTTCATTTGCATTATGCATTGAAATATGCATCGCATGAATAACAGACCCCGCAGTAAGAAATAAACAAGCCTTAAACCACGCATGTGTAACTAAATGAAAAAATCCAAGTGACCAAGCACCTACACCTATACCCATAACCATAAAACCAAGCTGACTAACCGTTGAATAAGCAAGAACTTTCTTAAAATCATTTTGAGTTATTGCAATAGTCGCTGCTAAAAAGGCAGTTATAGCCCCAATATAAGCAACAAAAATAAGTGCATCACTAGATAATATAGGAAATATACGAGCAGTTAAATAAACTCCGGCAGCAACCATCGTAGCAGCATGAATAAGTGCACTCACAGGTGTAGGACCTTCCATTGCATCAGGTAACCAAACATGTAATGGAAATTGAGCCGATTTACCAATAGCGCCCATAAATAAACAAATACCTAAAACTGTTAGTATTGTGCCACTATCAAAAGGTAAATTCCCAGCTCCTATCTGAGCATAAACATCATCAAACATTAAATTTCCAAAAGCAAAAAAACAAATTAATATACCTATTAAAAATCCAAAATCACCTATACGATTAGTTATAAAAGCTTTTTTACCAGCATTCGAAGCGCTATCTTTTTCATACCAGAATCCTATTAATAGATAAGATGAAATACCAACAAGTTCCCAGAAAATATACATATTTAAAAAGTTATTTGCTAATACAATGCCTAACATTGAAAATGTAAATAAACTTAAATAAGCATAATATAAAGGATATCTTTTATCATCTTTCATATATTCAGTTGAAAAAAGATGCACCAAAGCACTAATTAAAGTAACTACTAACAACATAACAGCTGTTAAATTATCAATACCAAGTCCAAGCTGAATAGCATTATTACCAAGTAAAAACCATTCAAATTTCCATTGTAACATTGGCTCTTTAGGAAATAAAATAAGCTTATTATATCCTATAATTAAAGATAAAATAAAATCAATAACAAGAACTGAAAATCCTAACCAACCAGCTCCTCGTCCGAGTCTTTTTTGATTAAAAATTATCAGAACAAAACTGAGAAATGGTAACAATAATATTACCGCCGATATTGTAAGTAAATTATCAAAAGTCATAATATATATATTTATTTATTATTTTAATTTTACAAAATTAATATTTTAATTTAATTAGATTATTATTAATTTAATTATTTAATTATTTAATCTATATTATATTATATTATATTATTATAATCTATATTATTTATCAATATTTGTTGCGTCGGAAGCCCCCCGTTTTTCAGCATCAAATTTTTCAAGTAATTCTTTTTTCTTTTCAACTTCTTCTGGAGTTAATTTAGAAAAACTATATATGAGTTTTTCCCGACTATAAGTACTATAATCAAAAATTGCTGTTCTATAAATAGCACCTGTATTGCAACTTTCCTCACATAACATACAAAAACAACATAATGCAAAATCAATATCAAATTTTGAAACAATTAATTTCTTTGGGTTACCATTTTCATCTAAAACAGGATTAGGATCATTAGGAACTGCCTTTATAATCTCTATGTCTATACAACCAACAGGACAATTTTTAGAACATAATTGACATCCTAAACACTTCCCCATATCAACATAAATTCTATTACGTGTAGATTCAGGAAGAGAAGGATACGGATCATATTGTTCCGGATAACGTTTAGTAACCTTAGGTTTAAATATATAACTTGAAGTAATTTTAATGCCTTGCAAAGGTGTAATAAAACCAGCAAAAATATTTTTTAAATATTGCAACATAATTTTTTATCTCTTTTATAAGATTAAAAATATTAAATTAATTAAAATATAACTATAATGCTAACATTGTATAAAGTGCTATAGCAAAGAAACAAACAATACTTAGTGGTACTAATACTTTCCAAGTAGTATGCATCAACTGATCTACTCTTAATCTAGGTAAAGTCCAACGAACAATAATTTGAAGTACTACTATTCCGAACGCTTTTCCTACAAACCATACAGGATGTAACCAAGAATAATTTAAGAAATCACCGAAAGGAGAATTCCACCCGCCAAGAAACATAACCGTTATAAGCGCAGATACAATAAACATATTTGTATATTCAGCAAGATAAAACATTGCAAATTTCATTCCTGAATATTCAGTAGAATATCCTGCAACTAGTTCTGATTCACCTTCTGGTAAATCAAAAGGAGTTCTATTTGTTTCAGCCAAAGTTGCAATAAAATACATAATGAAAAGTGCTAAAGTAAAAGGTAATATAAATAACTTTGTAATATCACCTGAACCACCAAATATATTCCAATCCCAAAACCATCCACTTTGACTAGAAATAATAGTTTGCATATCAAGAGAACCATTAAGTGCTGCAATAGAAAGCAAACAAATAGAAATAGGTATTTCATAACTTACCATCTGTGCAGCCGCACGCATCGAACCCAACAGTGAGTATTTATTATGCGAAGCCCAACCACCAATAATTATACCAACTACACCAAATGCACTAACAGCAAAGACATAAAAAATACCAACATTTAAACTTGAAGGTATAAGTAATTCCCCAAAAGGAATAACTGCAAATGCCATCAAAGCACCCATAAAAACAATAAAAGGTGCTAAATTAAACAATACCTTATCAGCTCTATCTGGCGTTACATTCTCTTTTTGTAATAACTTAATAACTTCTATTAAAGGCTGACCTACCCCATGCCAAGTATTACGCCACGGCCCATAACGACGTTGCATCCAAGCAGATATTTTTAATTCTGCAAGAATTGCTATAAGTGAATATACGGTAATAAAAAGTATTACAATTATAGCCGAAACAGCATAGCCAATAAAATTATTACCCAATAATGAATAAATTATATTCCCTTCCATAATATATAATAAAAACTATATTAGTAAAAACTTAATAATAAAAGAATGCAACAAATACTATTTAATTCTTTTTTAATTCTTTATTTATAACTTATCAAATTGCTTTAATTCATCTTTATAATAAACTGCAGTTTTTACTATCATATCATATAATGATTGTCTACGTTCTGTCAAAACTAAGAAACACCCAAAAAATATAACTGCACTTAACATAGAAGATAAAATATCAAATAATACAAATTTAGTTAAAATAAATAATAAAGCAAAAAGAGAAGAAATATTCTTTATTAAAAAACGAGATATTAATTGTTGTAATCTAGCACTTTTTTTATTAGCACTGCCAATTACAATACCAAGTATCATTTTCCCCGGAGTAGCTGCAAAAAATATTTCTGTTGAATAATAAATAATACCTATAGCTAACGATAAAGGAATAATTGAATTTAACATAATATTATTAAAATCTCGCATCATTTCAGTAGAAGTTAAAATTAAAGTTAAATCTAAATTTAATAAAACTTCTATTTTTTCACCAAAATTAGTAAAAACAGTAATTATAATTAAAAAAATTATTCCATATATAAACATATCAATAATATAAGCTAATAATCTTTTCCAAAATCCTATACGCCACTTATAATCATCTTTTCCCGTATCCAAAGAGTCATTATAAAACATAGGTTTTTTACTATTTATATAATTAGTGCTTTTATCGCTATTTGAATTATTATCTAAATCTTCGTTTGATTTATCCAGAGCTTTATTACCATTTTTTTCATCTTCCATTTTCATACACCCAATATCAATATTAAAATAAAAATAATATAATATAAAATTATAATATAAAATATAAAATACTAAATAAACGTAAAAATACAAAAAAAAAACTAGTTTTTAATATACTTTTTTGTTTTTATAAATATATTTTTTACACATACAAATAATTAATATAAAAAAATCAAACTAATTTTATTACTATCTTTATTTATATACTTATAGATACATAGTTAATTTAATAATTAATTAAAATTAATAAACTATATTTAAAATTAAAGTTATTAAAATAAATAAAATTTATTTTTGTATTTTATATTTTTGTATTTTTGTATTTTAAATAAAATTTAAATAAATAATTAAGGTTTATAATAATGTATATTATATTTAGTAAAATATAATATAATAAAATATATAATATGACTCCTATTTCAGATGCAATTTTTGTAGTAACAGACATTGAAACAACAGGTTCTGATCCAATACAAAACCACATAATGGATATATCTTGTATTTTAGTAAAAAACGACGAGATACTGTATACTTATAATTCTCTTATTAATCCTCATCAAAATATACCTGAATTTATACAAAAAATGACTGGAATAACAGAAAATATAACAAAAAGTGCTCCTGAAGCTGCTCAAATAATGCAAGATGTCTATGAAATACTGTCTCAAGATTCTGTATGTTTTGTTGCTCATAATTATGTATTTGATTGGAGTTTTATAAAGGAAAGCTTAAAACAAGAAAATATTGTTTCTAATTTTGATATACCAAAAATTTGTACGCTAAAACTTGCTAGAAAACTAATATCTAAAAATATAAAAAAAAATGTTGGCGATCTATCTAACTATTTTAATATACCAATAATAAATCGTCATAGAGCTTTTTGTGACGCTTTAGCAACAGCTTATTTTTTTATAGAATTGTTACAAATTCTAAAAGATAAATATAATGTAATGTATGTTGAAGATATTATAAAATTTCAAAATATAAAAACTCTTAAATACATAAAATTAAATATACAAATAAAAGAAAAATTAAATTCTTATTTAAAAATATTACCACCAAAATATGGAATTATAAAATTTATAAATGAAAATAAAAAAATTATACATATTACAAAAACAAATAATCTAAGAGAACACTTCCTAACATATATTGAAGCATTTGATATGTCAACATCAAAAGTTAATAATATATTAAAAGAATTTGTACGTATAGAATGGATTGAAACTAATTCTGAATTAGAAAATAACTTATTATTTTATGATGAATTAATTAAATATCAACCAAAATATAATTATATACCTTTAAAAGAGAAAACAAAAAATGTAGACCAAGAACTTATTTCAAGTATTATAATACTAGAAAATTCAAAACAAGAAAAAACTGTAGATGTATTTTTTATATATAAAAGTAGATTTATAAAATTAATAACAGTCGGAATAAAAGCAAATCTTACAGAAATATTTAATAATATAACTGATATATATTATAATAATATATATGATGATATCCAAAAAGATTATTTTAAAATTAAAATAGTAAATAATTGGATTGCAAAATATTTCCCAATTGCTTCTGTAATTAATTTTAAGCATCAAGCAAAACATATATTAAATGAAGATATAAAAGAAAAAATAAGTGAGTTTTATATAAATAAGTGAGTTTTATTACATAAATAAAAATAAGATATTTTTATTTTTAATTCTTTGTTTATATTTAAATTTCAATTTTATAATTATTTCTATTCTATTAAATAAAAAATGAAAAAAATATTATTCCTATTATGTTATATTATAACTTTTAATATTTCCAATAATTTATATGCTAATACAAATCCTTTAGAATTTAGTTTTTTTAGTGGATTATCTATACCTAATAATACAGTATCAAAATTCTTTAATAAAGAAGTAATTATGCTTAAAATAGACTCCTTAGAAAGTACTGGGAAATTTATTACTAATTCAGCTTCAAATCTAGGATATCATATAGGTATAAGATTACGTAAAAATATGAGTGAAAATACATATTTATATGGTGGAATAGCCTTTCATCGTTTTAACCAAGGAACATATAACTTATATCTTACTGATAATACCAATAATAACGATACAGAAGAAATGATAGCAACGTTTTATTCTACTACAAATATAATTCCAATATCAATAGGTATCAATTATTATTTAATAAAAGAGTTTATGGGAATTTATATTTTAGGAAATATAAGCTATAATATAATTTCAACTTCAATAGATTATGAAGTAAAAAAAACAATAACACTCCCTTATAAAATAACTTCTAATAAAGCAAGACCCGGTTTTGATATAGGTGCAGGTATTGATTTTGATCTAGAATTATTACTGTTAAATTTTGAAGGACGATATAATTTTTCTAATATAATAGGAAATGACAGCGATGAACCATATAAAAATTATGCAATAATTACTATAGGAGTAACATTCTAATGATGTCGTTTAAAAAATTACAATCATCTATAAAAAAATCTAATTCATTGCTTTGCATAGGTTTAGATTCTGATATTTCAAAACTTCCAAATGTATTTAGTAAAGATATAAATGGTCTTTTATCTTTTAATCAATGTATAATAGAAGCCACTTCAGATATTGTTGCAGCTTATAAAATAAATTTTGCATTTTATGAACAATATGGAAAAGATGGATTTGATGTATTAGAAAAAACTTTTAAATTAATTCCAACAACAATTTTTACAATAGCAGATGCAAAAAGAGGAGATATAGGAAATACAACAGCAGCATATGCAACATCCGTTTTTAATTATTTTAATGCAGATTCTGTAACGGTAAATCCTTATATGGGCTTAGATTCAATAGATAAATTTTTAGATGATAAAAATAAATTCATTTTTATATTAGCCTTAACTTCAAATCCGGGTTCAAATGATTTTCAAAGATTGATTGCTGATAATAAATTTATATATCAACATATAATAGAAAAATCTATTGCAAATTATTCTAAAGAAAATATAGGATTTGTTATAGGTGCAACCCATCCTAAAGAAATAGAAAATATACGTAAAATAATACCAAGTTATAGTTTATTAATCCCAGGTATTGGTACACAAGGCGGAAATATAAAAGAAGTAATTAATGCAAATGACAATGGTACTGCATTAATAAATGTTTCTCGTGCAATAATATATCCACAAATAAATAAAAATAACATAAATATACTTGAATTTGCAACAATAGTAAGACAAACAGCAATAAAATATTTTAATTATATGAAATTATAATATTTAACAAAAAAATATAACTTATTTTATTTTTGACAAATGTTACTTATTTTTGTATTTATATATTAATAATAACACTAGAAAATAATAAATAACTTAATTAATAAATTTATTAAAAAAACTATTGTTATTATATTAGGCTTTTATTTTAATTAATTTATGAAACAAACAGAAAAACAAAAAAAAGGGAAATTATATATAGTTTCTACTCATATCGGTAATAGAGAAGATATTACAATTAGAGCAATTGAAATTTTAAAACTTTGTGATTTAGTAATCTGTGAAGATTTAAAAATAGGATCTAAGATTTTAAAAGAACTAAACATTCATAATAAATTAGACATAATGAATGAACAAAATGAAAATAAAAAAGTATTTGAGTTCATTCAAATGATTAATGAAGGTAATAAACTTGCATTAATTTCTGACTGTGGAACACCTATATTTGCAGATCCAGGAAATGAATTGTTACGTAATGCTATTGTTAGTAATGTAGACATAATTGTAGTCCCCGGTGCATCAAGTTTAATGACTGCCTTAGTTCGTAGTGGTATGAACTTAGAACAATTTTTATATGCTGGTTTCCCACCTCGTAATAAACAAGAAAGAGAAAACTTCTTATTAGATATTTCAAAAGAAAAACGAACCGTTGTTTTATATGATACTCCTTATCGTTTATTACCTGTCTTAGAAGATGCATGTAAGATAATGCCCCATAGAAATATTTATTTAGGAATGAATCTGACGATGCCTTTTGAAACCCATCATTATGGTACATTCCAAGAAATATATAACAAATTAAAAAATGAACGTATAAAAGCAGAATTTGTTATTGTATTTGAAGGAATGGATTATAATTTAGCAATAAGACAACCAGACTTTTTGAAAAAAGAAAATAGAGGAAAAAGAGAAAGACGATTTGATAATGAATTTAGAAATAACCGCACAAGAAAAGGTATAAATAAAGAAAAAGGACCAAAGAAAAATTATCGTGAACAAAATACAAACAGATATAAAGACAAAAAAACAACATATAGTTTTAAAAGAGATAAAAATACGAAGCGTAGACCATAATATAAAAACTTTATTCTAATACATTTTATATAAATTTTTTTATATATAACTATTTTATTACATAACTATAATTAAAGAGTAAAACATAATATTATAAAATAATATTAATATTAATATTTAATTATCTTACTCTTTATTTTGTTTTTAATAAAAATATAACAACAAAATGATATTTTTTTAGTATTTTAGAGATTATAATATTACCTAATAAAATTTAATAAATTACCTAATAAAATTTAATAAATTATCAAATAAACAAAGAGAGTAAAATGGTACATTACAAAGAACTTGGCTTAGTAAATACAAAAGAAATATTTGCTAAAGCAATAAAAGGTGGATATGCAATTCCAGCATATAACTTTAATAATTTAGAACAACTACAAGCAATAATACAAGCTTGTGTTGAAACAAATTCACCAGTAATATTACAGGTATCAAGTGGTGCTAGAAAATATGCAAATCAAACATTATTACGTTTCTTAGCACAAGGAGCAGTAGAATACTCAAAAGAACTAGGAGGCAACATTCCAATTGTTCTACATTTAGATCATGGTGATTCTTTTGAACTTTGTAAATCTTGTATAGAATTAGGTTTTTCTTCTGTAATGATAGATGGATCACATCTCCCTTATGAAGAAAATATTGCTCTTACAAAAAAAGTAGTAGAATATGCACATAAATATGATGTTACCGTTGAAGGTGAATTAGGGGTATTAGCAGGTGTGGAAGATGATGTGTCAGCAGCAAAACATATTTATACAAATCCAGAAGATGTAGAAGACTTTGTGAAAAAAACAGGAGTTGATTCACTTGCTATTTCAATAGGAACATCTCATGGCGCAAATAAATTTAAACCCGAACAGTGTACACGAAATTCAGAAGGAATTTTAGTACCACCATCATTACGCTTTGATATTTTAAAAGAAATCGAAAAACGAATCCCTGGATTCCCAATAGTATTACACGGTTCTTCATCAGTACCACAAGACCAAGTAAAAATAATAAATAAATATGGTGGTCAATTAAAAGATGCTATAGGAATTCCTGAAGATGAATTAAGAAAAGCAGCAAAATCTGCTGTTTGTAAAATAAATATAGATAGTGATGGACGTTTAGCAATGACCGCATCTATACGTGAAACACTTGCATTAAAACCAGCAGAATTTGATCCACGTAAATATTTAGGGCCAGCAAGAGATAATTTAAAAAAATTATATATGCATAAAAATAAAAATGTACTTGGAAGCGCTGACAAAGCATAAAATATATAAACTTATAAAATATAGGAATAGAACTCTATTCCTATATTTTTATTAATATAATTTTTAATAGTAAATAATAATAAACTATGGAACAAATTTGGGCGCCCTGGCGTTCTAAATATATAGATTCATTTAAAAATAATGAAAAAAATAAAACAAATAAAAATGACTGTTTTATTTGTGAGGCAATAAATAATAAAGAAATAAAACTAGAAAAAGATTTTTTAATCATTACTCGTAGAAAATATTGTATAGCACTATTAAATAAGTATCCTTATAATAATGGACATATATTAGTTGCACCACTAAAACATATTTCTGATTTTACAAAATTAGAAAAAGAAGAAATACTAGAAATAACAGAAGTAATAAAAGAAATTATTGATATAGAAAAACAACTATTTAACCCAAATGGTTTTAATATAGGAGTAAATATAGGACAGGCAGCAGGTGCTGGACTACCTGATCATATCCATTTCCATATAGTACCACGATGGAGTGGAGATTCTAATTTTATGGCAATATGTGCTGATATAAAAGTTATATCAAACGATATTATGAAATTACAAGAAATATTATATAATCTTCTAAATAAATAGTAAATTAATAATATATAATGCAATTATATAATTTAACTCCAATAAAATCATTAGGACAAAATTTTTTAATTGATAAAAATTTAGCAAATAAAATTGTTAATCAACTAGACAGTATCAACAATAAAAATGTAATAGAAATAGGCCCTGGAATGGGCGCTTTAACAGATATTTTATTGTCAAAAAATGCAAATGTTTTTGCTATTGATAAAGATACTAGAGCGGTAGAATACTTGACTAAAAAATATAAAAATAATAAAAATTTTACAATTTTAAATTCTGATATACGAACAGTAGATCTAAATCTACTAAATATAAAAGATCTACTTGTTATAGGAAATATACCATATAATATATCAACAGATATATTATTTTGGTTATTTGATTTCAATAATATAATAAATAAAGTTGTTCTAACAGTACAACGAGAAGTAGCAGAACGATTGTGTGCAAAATATAAAACAAAAACCTATGGAATTACAACGATAGCAACACAATTATATGGCACACCAAAAATAATGTTTAATATACCATCAAGTGCTTTTTATCCTGCTCCAAAAGTTACTTCTTCTGTACTAAAAATAGAATTCAATAATGTATACAATAATATCAATAAAAAACAAATACTATCATTAGTTAAAGCGTCTTTTTCACATAGACGAAAAAAGATAAATAATTCTATAAAACAATATTTATTAAATAATAAAGTTAATACAGTTAAATTAAATGAAGAATTAAATAAAAAAAATTTGCCATATTTAACAAAACGTGCGGAAGAATTAACTGTTGAAGATTTTATTATATTTCACGAAATAATAACAAGCTGTAAAGAAATATAAAATATATAAAAACAAAAATAGCACTTAAATAAAGTGCTATTAAAATATAAATCTTCTATTGTTATTATTATTTTATTTAAGTTTAGAAGCGGAAGATGAGGGACTCGAACCCCCACAGGCGTGAACCCGGCGGTTTTCAAGACCGCTGCAATACCATTATGCGAATCTTCCTTGTATTAAAAATTTACATAATTAACTTAAATTTAAGTTACAAATATACTATTTTTCTTAATAACAACCAAATTAATAAAAAAATGTTTGAAAAAATTATTGAATTTATAAAAATTCACCGTTTTAAAGTAATTTTATTAGTAATAGTAAGCTCAATTTTAACATTATTATATGTTGATAACACTATAAAAATAAATGCATTGCTTGAAGAAATATCTAAAAATGAAAAGAGAAATCAAGAAATAAAAACTGAAAATGAAATTCTTAAATCAGATATTATAAAATTACAATCTGCAGAACGAATTATTCATATATCTGAAGAAAAATTTGGACTAAAAAAAACAACAAAGGCACCTAAAATTATAGAAGATACTAAATTAGAACCAGAAACAAAATAGTAAACAAATGAAATTAATAGTACAACGCGTAAAAAAAGCAAGTATATTAATTAACTCCAATGTTATTGCTAAAATAAATGAAGGGTTAGTTATATTTGTAGGTATTACTTTAAAAGATAATAATGATACAATGGAATGGATTACAAATAAAATAGTAAACCTTAGAATTTTTAATGATGAACAAGGAAAAATGAACCGATCAATACTAGATATAGAAAATGGCGGATTGTTAATAGTTTCTAACTTTACTATTTATGGAGATTGTAAAAAAGGATATAGACCGAGTTATTCAGAAGCAGCAAATTCAGAATTTGCAAATAAATATTTTAATGATTTTTTAACTTTTATAAAAAATAAATGGTCTGATAAACTAATAATTGAAAATGGAATTTTTGGTGCAAATATGCAAATAGAACTAATAAATGATGGGCCGGTAACTATAATTATAGATAAATAATATTTATTTTAAATATTTTATAAATAAAAAGAAGAAGTTATAAAACTTCTTCTTTTTATTTATACTTTTTATTTATAAAATATAATTTTTATTTTTTATTTTGCTTCATCTCATTATATTCTTTTATTATCTCCTCTTGAATAGACCTAGGAGTTTGAGTATATTTTAGAAATTCCATAGTAAATTCACCTTTACCTTGTGTAACTCCTCTCATATCAGTAGAATATCCAAACATATCACGAAGTGGGACTTCCGCATTAATAGTAACAAATCCATTTTCATTTAATGTATCAACAATTATTCCGCGTCTTTGATTAATTTGTCCTATAATATTACCTTGAAATTCTTCTGGCGCAGCTACCTCTAATTTCATAATAGGTTCTAAAATAATAACACCTGCTCTTGGAACTGCCTCTCGCATAGCAGCTCTTGCAGCTAACATAAACGCCATTTCCGATGAATCAACAGGATGCATTTGCCCATCATTTAATTCTATAAATGTATTTACAATAGGTTGTCCTATTAATACACCTTCTTTTAGCTGTTCAGCAAAACCTTTTTCACACGCTGGAATATATTCACGACTAATAACTCCACCAACAATAGCATTCTTAAATTTAAAATCTTTTTGTATGTCTTCTACAATACAGGGCTCTATAAAACCTGCAACTCTTGCAAACTGACCTGCACCACCAGTTTGTTTTTTATGTGTATAATTAAATTCAGCACGTTTTGTAATAGCTTCTCTATACGCAACCTTTGGTTTACCTACCTCTACTTCACAATTATACTCACGTTTCATCCTTTCAATATAAATATCTAAATGTAATTCCCCCATACCTCTAATAACAGTCTCACCACTTACATCACGTAATACTTGAAAAGTAGGATCCTCTTTTGTAAATCTATTTAGAGCTTTTGAAAAATTAGCTTCACTATCTCTCATCTTCGGTTTAATAGATAATTCTATAACAGGTTCAGGAACAAACATAGAAGTCATATTAATATTAATGTCTCCATTAGTAAATGTATCCCCAGATGCACAATCAAGACCAAAAGTTGCAACTATATCACCTGCTCCAGCCTCATCTATATCATTCATTTCATTTGCATGCATTCTAACAAGTCTATTGATTTTAATTTTCTTATTATTGCTCATATTGTAAATAAAATCACCCTTTTTCAATTTACCTTGATAAATACGCATATAAGTTAATTGTCCATATCGTCCTTCTTCTAATTTAAATGCAAGACAAACAAGTGGTAGTTCATTATTTATTATCAATTCAACTTTTTCTTCATTATTATTCAAATCAAGACCATAATTTTTTCTATCTATTGGACTTGGTAAAAAATCAATAACCCCATCAAGTAAAGTTTGAATTCCCATATTTCGTTTTGCAGTACCACAAAATACCGGTGTAATATGTAATCCAACAGTAAGTCTCCTTATTGTTTTTATAATAAGTTCATTTGAAATTGTTTCTTCTGATAAATATTTTTCAGCAATAATATCATCAAAATCTGCTAATGTTTCTATTATCTTCAATCTACGTTCATTAGCTTCTTTTAATAAATATTCAGGAATAGCCTCTTCAACAAGTTCTTCACCATTATCACCTTTATAATATATTGCTTTCATTTTAATTAAATGAACAACTCCTGAAAAATTATCTTCATGACCTATTGGCATAGTAATTAATACAGGTTTATGATGGAGCTTCTCTTCCAATTGCTTTACTACCCTATCTGCATTTGCACCATTTCTATCTAACTTATTTATAAATGCAATACGCGGAACTGCATAACGTCTCATCTGTCTATCTACAGTTGTAGATTGACTCTGCACTCCAGCTACACCACAAAGCACTAAAATTGTTCCATCAAGAACACGCAAAGAACGTTCCACTTCAACAGTAAAATCAATATGCCCAGGAGTATCTATAAGATTTATTTTATATTCTTTCCAATCACAAAACGTAGCTGCTGACTGTATTGTAATACCTTTTTCACGTTCTAAATCCATTGAATCCATAGTAGGACCATCTCCGGTCTTACTGCGTGTTTCTACTATTTTATATATCTTACCAGTAAAAAATAATATGCGTTCACTTAAAGTAGTCTTACCTGAATCAATATGTGCTGCAATCCCTATATTGCGAAGTTTATTAATATCAAACATAATATTGCTAATTTTAAAAAATTTTAAAGACTTTAAAAATAGGATTTTTTTTTCAAAAAAACAACTTTTTTGAAAAATTATATGTTTTAAAAATTATATTTGCATATCTTTATATTTATTGATTAAACCGTTAGTCGAACTATCATGATTGGTTATATAATTTTTTTGACATAACTCAGGTAAAATTCTTTTTGCTAATTGTTTTCCTAATTCTACTCCCCATTGATCAAATGAATTTATATCCCAAATTACTCCTTGTACAAATATCTTATGTTCATACATAGATATTAAACTGCCCAAAGAATAAGGAGTAAGTTTTTTTATCAAAATAGAATTAGTTGGTTTGTTTCCTTTAAAAACTTTATGAGGAATTAATTTATCAATATCCTTTTTAGAAATATCTTCTGATTTTATCAACTCTTTCTCAACTTCATTTGAATTTTTACCTTTCATTAAAGCTTCTGTTTGTGCAAAGAAATTTGATAATAGAACATTATGATGTCCTATTTGATGCAAACTATTTGCAAAAGCAATAAAATCAACAGGTATTAAATGATTACTTTGATGTATTAATTGAAAAAAAGAATGTTGTGCATTTGTACCAGCAGCCCCCCAAAGTATCGGTGCTGTATAATAGCTAATGTTTTTACCTTCTATATTTACACACTTACCATTACTTTCCATATCTAACTGTTGCAAATATAATGGCAATTTAGATAAATAATGATCATAAGGAATTATACATTGCGTTTCTGCTCCAAAAAAATTCACATACCAAACACCTAATAAGCCCATCATAACAGGAATATTCTTTTCAAATGAAGTATATCTAAAATGATTATCCATAGCTTCTGCACCAGCAAGAAAATTTAGAAAATTATTCATCCCTATACTTAATGCTATAGAAATACCTATCGAAGACCATAATGAAAAACGGCCACCAACCCAATTCCAAAATTTAAAAATTTTGTCTTCAGCAATACCAAATTCCACACAAGCTTGAATATTTGTAGAAACAGCAATAAAATGATTAGATATTGGTGAAATATTTTTTTCATTATAAGGTAATTTTTCTAATAACCATTTTTTTGCAGTTGTTGCATTTAGCATTGTTTCTTGTGTTGTAAATGTCTTGGAAGAAATAATAAAAAGAGTAGTTTCAGGATCTAATTTATTTAAAGTTGTTGCTATATCTGTACCATCTACATTAGAAACAAAATGCATTTTCAAATGTTTAGTAGAATAAAAATTTAATGCTTCAGTAACCATATTAGGCCCTAGATCTGAACCACCTATACCTATATTTACTACATCTGTAATTTTTTTCCCTGTACTCCCCGTAAATTCTGATGAATAAATAGAATTAACAAAATTTTCCATTTTATCTAATTCTTTATGTACTTTTTGAATTACATTTTCACCTGAAACATAAACAGGATTTCCACTACTTTGTCTTAAAGCAGTATGTAAAACAGCTCTATCCTCTGTAATATTTATTTTATCCCCTACAAAACATTTTTCTATCTTATTATTTAAATCCCTTGCTTTTGCTAAATCTATTAGTAATTTTAAAGCTTGTGAATCAATTAAATTTTTTGAATAATCAAAAAATATATCTTCAAATTCTATAGAAAATTTATTAAATCGTTCTTTGTCTTTATCAAAAGCACTTTGTAAATTAAATTTTTCTTTTTCTAATAAATGTTTATGCAATTCTAAAGCTTTCCACTCTTCTAATTTGGTAATTTCCATATTTCCTCTATAATTTCTTTATATTTATATTTTAATAAAAATAAATTAATTAATAAAATTTAACTTTTTTATATATTTTTATATATTTAATATTTAACTTTTTATATATTTTTATTATTAACCTAATATGTTTATACAAAAATACAAAAATTACTTTACATAGTTTATATATAATTTTATATTTGTATTTGTATATATTTATTTTTTAGATAATTTCAAATTTAAAAGCATTATAAAAAATATATTATAATTAAATTATCTAAATTTTATATTTTGTTGAAAACAAAATTAGTATAAATTTATTCATTTTTTATTATTTTTGAATTTTACTTTGTTATTTGGAAATGACTTTTAAGGTAAAAGTATGCAATTTAATAGATTATTTACTATAGATAATATCAGTCCGTATGAACAATTCGAATATGAATTAAGAAATTCAGAATTGAGAAATTCTGATGGAACAATTGTTTTCCATATGGATAATATTGAAGTTCCAAAACATTGGTCACAATTAGCCACCGATATACTAGCACAAAAATATTTTAGAAAAGCAGGTATACCACTAAAAAATAATGACGGAACATTTATAACCGACGAAAATGGAAACAAAAAATATGGTTCTGAAAATTCAGTCAAACAAGTTGTCCATAGATTAGCAGAATCTTGGAAAATTTGTGGAATGAAATACAACTATTTTACAACCCCAAAAGATGCAGAAATTTTCTATGATGAAATAGTATATATGCTATTAAATCAAATGTGTGCACCAAATTCACCTCAATGGTTTAATACAGGTTTATACCACGTCTATGGAATTGAAGGTAAAGCACAAGGCCATTTTTATGTAGATGCAGAAACAAAAATATTAAAAAGATCTACAGATGCATATTCTCATCCACAAACTTCTGCTTGTTTTATACAATCTATTAGCGATGATTTAGTAAATGAAGGTGGTATATTTGATTTACTAAGCAAAGAAGCAAGAATATTTAAATATGGTAGTGGAACAGGAACGAATTTTTCAATTCTACGTGGTAAAAATGAAAAATTATCTGGTGGTGGTGTATCGTCTGGCTTAATGAGTTTTTTAAAAATATTTGATAAAGCTGCAGGAGCTATAAAATCTGGCGGTACAACAAGACGTGCTGCAAAAATGATTATATTGGATATTGATCACCCTGATATAGAAGAATTTATAGAATGGAAAGCAAATGAAGAAGATAAAGTAGCAAATTTAGTTTCCGGTTCAAAAATAACAGCAACTTTTTTACAAGCAATAGCAGACGAATGTTTAAATAATGGCTCTGATAGAAAAAAGAACCCATATCTAAATATTTTAATACAAAAAGCATTAAATAGAGGCATCCTATATACAAAAATACAACAAGTGATAGACCTTGTTTCAATGGGATATACAGAATTTGATTTTAAACAATTTGATACAAATTCAGATGGAGACGCATATACTACGGTAAGTGGTCAAAATTCAAATAATTCAATAAGAGTTAATGCAGAATTTATGCAAGCGGTAGAAAATGATGATATTTGGGAATTAAAATGGAGAAAAGATAAAACTACTTCAAAAATTGTAAAAGCAAACGACCTTTGGACAAAAATAAATATGTCAGCATGGAAAACTGCAGACCCAGGATTGCAATATGATACTACTATAAATGATTGGCATACTTGTCCTAAATCTGGTCGTATAAATGCAAGTAACCCCTGTAGTGAATATATGTTCTTAGATGATACAGCTTGTAATCTTGCAAGTATAAATCTAGGTAAATTCTGGGATAAAGAAAATAATATATTCTTAATAAAAGAATATAAACACGCTATACGCCTATGGACAACTGTTCTCGAAATATCAATAACAATAGCACAATTTCCGTCAAAAAAAATAGCTCAAAATAGTTTTGATTTTAGAACTCTTGGACTTGGTTATGCAAATTTAGGATCATTATTAATGGTAACTGGACACCCATATGATTCCCCAGAAGCTACAGCAATAACAGGTGCAATAACATCAATTTTAACTGCTGAGGCATACTCTACTTCCGCTGAATTAGCGAAAGAACAAGGTACATTCACATACTACAATGAAAATAAAAATGATATGCTTAGAGTAATACGTAACCATAGAAGAGCAGCATATAATGTACCAGCAGATGAATATGAAAATTTAACAATAACTCCTAACGGAATAGATAAAAACTATTGTCCTGAATATTTATATTTAGCTTCCTGCTCGTCTTGGGATAAGACATTAAAATTAGGTGAACAATACGGATTTAGAAATGCACAAGTTTCAGTGCTAGCACCAACAGGAACAATTGGATTACTTATGGATTGTGATACTACTGGAATAGAACCAGAATTCGCAATAGTAAAATATAAAAAATTGGCTGGTGGCGGTTATTTTAAAATAGTAAATCACAGTGTAAAACTATCATTAAAAAAATTAGGATATTCAGACGAACAAATAAAAGATATAGAAGATTATACAATAGGAACACTTAGCTTAAAAGACTGCCCTTATATAAATGAAAATTCTCTAAAAGAACGTGGTTTTACTGATGAAAAAATTAATATAATAGAACAACAACTCAAAACAGTATTTAATATAAGATTTGCCTTCAATAAATACATATTAGGTGAAGAATTTTTAATAAAAGATTTAGGAATAGAAGAAAAAGAATTAAATTTACCTCAATTTGATCTATTAACAACAATTGGATTTTCAGAAAATGAAATAGAAATTGCAAATGCATATATTACAGGTACTATGACCATAGAAGGTGCACCTCATATAAAAGAAGAACATTTACCAATTTTTGATTGCGCAAATAAAAATGGAAAATATGGACAACGTTTTATATCTCATATGGCACATTTAAAAATAATGTCTGCTGCACAACCTTTTATTAGTGGTGCTATATCAAAAACTGTAAATATGCCTGCAAATGCAACTATTCAAGATATAAGTAATGTATATAAAACTGCTTATAAAATAATGATAAAAGCAGTAGCACTATATCGTGATAATTCAAAATTATCACAACCTTTAAATACAAAATTAAGTGATTTAGATGAAATCGTAACCATAGGAGATGAAAATATATTAAGCGATATAAAAGGCTCTAATAAATTACATAGACTAAATAGAAACAAACTTGAACGTAAAAGATTACCGCTAAGAAGAAGCGGAATTACAAGAGAAGTAACAATTCAAAATCAAAAAATTTATTTAAGAACAGGCGAATATGAAGATGGAAGTTTAGGAGAAATATTTATAGATATGTATAAAGAAGGTGCGTCTTTTAGGGGATTAATCAATAGTTTTGCAATATTAACCTCAAAAGCATTGCAATATGGAATACCTTTGAATGATTTAGTTAACACTTTCGAATTTACAAAATTTGAGCCATCTGGAATAGTTCAAGGTCATGAAGAAGTAAAAACAGCAACTTCCGTTTTAGATTATATATTTAAATCTTTGAAAATAGATTATATTAATAATCCTGAAAAACAAGAACAAAAAAACCAAAAAACAACTGAAAATATTAAACATAATACAGATATAGATACAGATACTAATACTCAATATATAAAAACATTAGGTTATACCGGCGAACAATGTCCAAATTGTGAGTCTTTTAGACTAAAACGTAACGGTAGTTGTATGATATGTGAAGATTGTGGTTCTACAACCGGATGTTCTTAATTATTTTTTAATTTATAATTAAAAAATAATCATAATCAAAAAACTCAATATAGATTAATTTATATTGAGTTTTTTGTTAAATTAAACCTTTAATACTTATACATAAATAAAAAAATAGATAAGAATATATTAAAATAATATATTAATATAAAAATAATTATTAAACAATTAATTAAAATTTTTATATTTTTTGAAAAATATAAAAAAAAGTGTATTTTTGATTTTATAATTTTTTAAATAAATTTTATATAATATAATATTTATATTATATAAATATATTTTAATATTAATAATGATTCAAATATTTTAATAATGATAAAACAAATAAAAATAGCTCCTTCTTTATTATCCTGTGATTTTGCAAATTTACAAAAAGAAATAGAAAAATGTAATTATAATAATGTCGAACTCATACATATAGATGTTATGGATGGACATTTTGTTCCAAATATTACCATAGGACCACTTATTGTATCAGCAATAAGACCATATACAAAAATAAATATAGACTGTCATTTAATGATAAATGAACCAGATAAATATATATATGATTTTGTAAAAGCAGGTGCAAACTTAATATCAGTACACGTAGAAACATGCACTCATTTACATCGCACAATTAGTATGATAAAAGAAAATGGTATAAAAGCAGGTATAGCTTTAAATCCTACTACTCCATTAGAATATGCTTTTGAAGCAGCAGAATTTGTAGACTTTATTTTACTTATGTCAGTAAATCCTGGTTTTGGTGGTCAAAAATTTATACCATCTTTTTTACGTCGTTGTTCTACTTTACGTAATTATCTGGACACTAAAAATTTACATAATGTAGATATAGAAGTAGATGGTGGAATAAAAAAAGATAATTTAGAACAAACTATTAGAGCTGGTGCAAATATGATAGTTAGTGGTTCTGGACTATTTAGTAATAATTTTGAATTAAATATAAAAGAATTCAGAAAGATAATCTCAAAAATAACTAAATAAATATAATGAACACCTTTTTTTCTTTTTGCAAAAAACAATATAATGAAAAACCACTTCTTTATATAATATTAATATCTTTAATTCCACGAATATTAGCAGCCATATTTGCAAAAGGATATGGAATGCATGATGATATGTTTGGTCCAGTACAATCTATGCAAGAAGCCTTAGAAGACTTTAATACTGTTAAAAATGATGAACCGAGATTAATATTATATCCTTTTGTACAATATATCATATTTTATATTTGTGAGTTTTTTAAAATATTTGATCCACAATCTAAAATGTATGTAGTTCGTATTGTACATTCACTTTATTCTATTTTAACTGTTTATCTATCTTATAAAATTACATTATTGATATCAAATAAAAAAAATGCTAATCAGGTAGGAATTATAGTTGCTTTATTTTGGATATTACCATATATGAGTGTTCGTAATTTAGTAGAAGTATTTTCTATACCGCCGCTTATGGCAGGTGTATATTACATAATACAGACTTTAAATAGAGAAAAAAATAAGATATTGAATTCAAAAGAAAAAATGTTATCTAATAATATCTTAATTATAATAGCAGGTATTTTTTTTAGTTTAGCATTTGTTATTAGATATCAAACTGCATTTATACCTTTTGGAATTGGAATAGTATTTTTATTTAATAAGAAATTTAAAGAATTTGGATTATTAACAATATCTATATTGATCTTATCATCTTTATTATTAGTAATACCTGAATATTTAATTTGGAATAAAACATTTTATCATATAACAAATTATATACTAAATTCAACAAATTTTGCTGGATATCCAGTAAGTCCGTGGTATAATATACCATTATTATTAATTGGGATTCTGATTCCACCGTTTGGAATTATTTTATTTTATTCTTTTTTTAAAACTTGGAAAAAATATGCAATATTATTTATACCAACATTATGTTTTATAATATTTCATACAATTTATCCAAATAAACAAGAAAGATTTATACTTACAATAGTACCTTTATTTATAATATTATGTATAACAGGCTGGAATGAATTTGTAAAAAAATCTAAATTCTGGAGAAATCATCAATATTTAATAAAATTTAACTGGATATGGTTTTGGATAATCAATATAATATTATTAACAATATTTACATTTACTTATAGTAAAAAAACACGAGTTGAAGCATTTACCTATTTATCAAAACAAAATGTAAATGCAATTGTTATAGAAATGAATGAAACAGATACATATTTTGCTCCTATATTTTATTTAGGAAATAATAAAAATAAACCAATATATTATTTATATAAAGGTTATATGCCAAAAGAACTAATCAATAATGTATCATTAAATTTTAATACTAATCCAAATTATGCAATATTTTTTGATAATAAAGAATTAAAAAAACGTATAAATAACTTTGAAAAAAATTTTCAATGTCAATTACAATTAAATACAAAAATAATACCTGGTTTGTTAGATAGAATATTATATTGTACAAATCCAAAACATAATAAGAATTATACTGCTTATATATTTAAAATAAATATTAATAAATAAAAATATGTTAAATTACGAAATAGAACAAAAAAGATTATTAGAATTTATTGAAAAAGAAATAAAAAATATAGTGCCTCAAAAAACACCAGAACAACTTTATGCAGCATACAGTTATGTTATGAGTGGAGGCGGAAAAAGAATTCGCCCTTTATTAACAATGCTTTCAGCAGCTAGCTTAAATGGAAATCCTGATTCAGCTATAATGGCAGGACTTGCAATTGAAATATTACATAATTTTACTTTAGTCCATGATGATATAATGGACAATTCTTCTATTAGACGCGGTAGACAAACTGTTCATTTAAAATGGAATGAAGAAACAGCTATTTTAACTGGCGATATGATGGTAGGATGGGCATATAGTACATTACTATCAACAAACAATGAACATATTGATGAACTAATAAAAGAGTTAACAACAGCATTAATAGAAGTTTGCGAAGGACAACAATTAGATATGGAATTTAATCAAAGAAACGATATAACACTAAATGATTATATAAAAATGATTGAATTAAAAACTTCTGCTTTACTTAGATGTTGTACACGTATGGGCGCAATTATAGGAAATTGTAATGAAATTCAATATAAAAATTTAGATGAATTTGCTTTAAATTTTGGTATTGCCTTTCAAATTCAAGATGATATATTAGATATGACAGCAAATCAATTAAAATTTGGGAAAAAAATTGGACAAGATATAATTGAAGGCAAAAAATCATTTACTATATTAAAAGCTGCAGAACTTGCAAATCAAGATGAAGATAAATTATTAATACAAAAATATATGGCGTCCAAAAATGGACTGTCTGAAAAATATATACCAGAATTTAAGAAACTTTTTGATAAATTAAATATATTTAATATAGGACAAAATATAACTGATATCTATATAAATAGAGCTCTTAATTATATAAAAGATTTACCTAATAAAGATTATAAAAATATGTTAAAAGTTTTTATAAATTCGTTAAATAAAAGAGTTTATTAAATAGTAATTAAAATAGATAACAAAGTATTATGTAATTAATATGTACGATACAGAAAAAAAAGCAGAAAAAGCTATGTTAGTCTCTGTAAATATAAAAGGTGTAGACAGAGAACAAACAACAGAATATTTCGAAGAACTTGCTTTTTTAGTAAAAACTGCAGGCGCAGAAGTAGTTTATAAAGTATACCAAGAATTACCTAAAATAAATAAAGCTACATGTTTAGGAAGTGGAAAAATAATAGAATTAAAAAAAATTATAGAAGAAAAAGAAATAACATTAGTTGTTTTTGATGATGATCTAACGCCAATGCAAAATAGAAACTTATTAAAAGAGTTAAACGTAAAAGTATTAGATAGAAGTTATATAATTTTAGATATTTTTGCTTCTCGTGCTAAAACACAGGAAGCGAAAATCCAAGTAGAATTGGCACATCTACAATATATGTTGCCTAGATTAACTCGACTATGGACGCATTTATCTAAACAAGTAGGCGGAATAGGTAGTACTCGAGGTACTGGCGAAACACAAATAGAAACTGATCGTAGACTTATACGTGAACGCATTCAATTGTTTAAACAAAAATTAGAAATCATTAATACTCAAAAAATTCAACAAAGAAAAGGAAGAACTGAATTTATACGTTTTGCCTTAGTTGGTTATACTAATGCAGGTAAATCAACATTAATGAAAACTATAACTTCTGAAAATGTTTATATTGAAGACCAATTATTTGCAACATTAGATACGACAGTAAGAGCTTTTGAATTACCTGATGGAACTCCGGCATTATTATCTGACACCGTAGGATTTATAAGAAAACTACCAACACATTTAATAGCCTCTTTTAGAAGTACACTAGCAGAAACTTGTGAGGCAGATATACTTATTCATGTAATAGATATTTCACATAAATCTTTTAGAGAACAAATTAAAGCAGTAAATGATACATTAGCAAGTTTGAATATAATAGATAAACCAACTATTTTAGTATTTAATAAAATTGATTTAGTAGAAGATATGGAAATTATAACTGCCCTATCTAAAGAATTTAAAAATTCTATTTTTATTAGTGCAAAAATTGGGATTAATATTTCAAATCTACTAGAAGTATTAAAAAACATCAGCGATATTAATAGTAAAAAAATAAATTTATTCATTCCTTATTCTGATATGCATATTATTAATAAAATATATGATAAAACAGAAGTACTAAAAAGAGAAGATAAAGAATCAGGAATATACTTAACAATAAAAGTAAAATCTGATAATACAGACTATTTTAATAATTTATATAAAAAATATTTTGTAAAATAAAAAGATGAAAAAAATAACTATATATATTATTTTATTATTGCTTATTTGTCAAATTCAATCTCCTGCTCAAAATACTCAAACAAATAAAAATAGTAGTCTAATAAAATTAGCAAGGGTAAAATATTCAGGTGGCGGAGACTGGTATACAGATCCTTCCTCAGAAATAAATTTATTAAATTATATAAAAAAGCATACAAACATTCCCGTAGAACCTGTTTATGAATACGTAGATTTAACATCAGATAATTTATTTTTATATCCAATTTTATTTTTAACAGGTCATGGAAATATGAATTTAACAGAACGAGAAATTATTAACTTACGTGAATATCTTGATAATGGCGGTTTTCTATATGTTGATGACGATTATGGATTAGATAAATTTATAAGACGTGAGTTACAACGAATTTTCCCTTCTGAAAAATTAATTGAATTACCATTTTCGCATGATATATTTCATATCCATTACAAATTTAATAATGGAGTTCCAAAAATTCATGAACATGATGGAAAAAGACCACAAACATTTGGATTATTTAGAAATAATAGATTATGTATGGTATATACATATGAAACTAATCCAAGTGATGGATGGGCAGATAAAGAAATACATAATAATCCAGAAGAACGACGTGAATTAGCATTGCAATTTGGCGTTAATATTGTTGTATGGGCATTAAATAATTAAACTATTTTATTTTTATAATAATGTTTAATAAAAAATATGATTGTTAAAACAGAAGCTATTGTTTTGCAAACTAGAAAATTTAGTGATTCTAGTAAAATTGTTATTTTATATACAAAAGAATATGGAAAAATATCTATACTCGCCAAAGGAGCTTATTCTATAAAAAATAAATTTGGAGGTACATTAGAGCCACTTTCATATATAAATATTATATTTTATAAAAAAACAAATACTGATTTACATTTATTAAAAGAGGCAGAAATAATTATACCATTTCATAATATATCATTAAATTATGAGAATTTAATAACTAGTTTGATTTGTTGTGAATTTTTACAAAATACACAACCTGATAACCTAAAAAATATAAATATTTTTGATATAATTATAAAATATTTAAATATATCAAATAAAAATATTTATAATAATTTTACAATCACAACAATATTTTTATTTAATTTAGCAAAATTTAATGGATTTTATATAGATTTTTCATTTATAAAAGAGCTATCTAATTTTAAAAATCGTACTCTTAATATATCTATAGAAGATATAAAACCTGTATATAATTACTCAATTAACACTTTTAAATTAAATATAGAATTGCTTTTAAAACTTACTAATTATAATACTATTTCTTTTGAAAATATACCACAAAATATAAATATAAATATAATTGAATTTAAAACAGTTATAGACTTTTTTTGTAAATACTTTGAATTCCATTTAGATAAAAAATTTAATATTAAATATAGTAAAATGTTATCTTAAATTTATAAAAGGCTCTATAATATAATCATTAATCATTATGCTGTTAAATATTTTTATAACAATAATACTTGTTTTTGCAAATGCTTTTTGTGTCGCAGCAGAATTTGCTATAGTAAAAGTTCGAACCTCTCAATTAAAAATAAAAGCAAAAAGTGGAAATAAATTAGCGTCATTATCTCAAAATATAGTAAGACAATTAGATTCTTATTTGTCTGCTACACAATTAGGTATTACATTAGCAAGTTTAGGACTTGGATGGATAGGAGAACCTGTTGTAGGGAAAATAATATTAATCATAATTAATTTTTTTAATAATAATTTTGGTTTAAACATACCAGCAGAAACAGTTCATAGTTTAGCACTACCTATAGCATTTGCTTTGATAACTATATTACATATAGTATTAGGTGAATTAGTTCCTAAATCTATTGCTATATTATATCCTGAAAATATTACTATGGTCATTTCTATACCTTTAAAAATATTTCATACATTATTTAAGCCTTTTATTTTTATATTAAATGGAATGGCTAACTTTTTAATAAGAATTGTTGGTCTAGAAACACCGAAAGAAAATGATGAACATCATTCACCAGAAGAAATTAGAATGTTGTTAGAAGATAGTTCAAAGAGTGGTGAAATAGAATCAGAAGAACATAAATTACTTGATAACATATTTGATTTTTCTTACACTCCTGTAAAACAAATTATGGTTCCTCGTGACAAAATAGTAGCCTTAGAGAAAAATGAACCAATAGAAATAATAATTGAAACATTAATTGAAAATGGATATTCAAGAATTCCTTTATATGATACAGAAATAGATAACATTATTGGAATGGTTTATGGAAAAGATTTATTAACATTAATAAATAATAAAAATCTGATTATATTAAATGATATAATAAGAAAACCATTATTTATAGATGAAGATGAAATGATACAAAATGTATTAAAAACAATGCAAAGTTCACATATACATTTTGCTATAGTTGTAAATGAATTTGGTGGAACTTCAGGACTAGTAACTCTAGAAGATATATTAGAGGAAATTGTTGGTGAAATACAAGATGAGCACGATGACGAAGAAGTACTTGTAAAAACAAAGAGTAACCAAGATTTTGAAGTAAACTCATCATTAGCAATAAATGATATAAACGATTTCTTACCTGAACCGATTCCTGATAACAATAATTATGAAACATTAGGTGGATATATATTAACAATACTAGGAAGAATCCCAAAACAGGATGAAAAAATAAAAATTGATAATTATATTTTTACAATAATAGAAGCATCAGATAGAAAAATAGAAAAAGTTCATATAACTTATATTCTACCAACAACTTCAGAAGAAACAAAAGATGATAAAAAAAATATTTAAAATAAATGATAAGATAAATATAATAAATGCAGTTTTATTAGCACCTATGGAAGGTATAACAAACTTGCCTTTTAGAATATTATGTCGTGAATTAGGTGCTGATATAGTATATACTGAATTTACAGCTTCTGAAGCTTTAATAAGAGATATAAAAAAATCATTTAGTAAACTAAAATTATCTGCAAAAGAACATCCCGTTGCAATACAAATATTTGGAAACAATCCAAACTCTATGGCAGAAGCTGCTAAAATTGCACAAAATGAAGGAGCTGACTTTATAGATATTAATTATGGATGTTGGGTAAAAAAAATGGTAAATAATAATTACGGGGCAGCTCTTATGAAAAATCCTTTATTAATGGCAGAAATCACAAATAAATGTGTTAATAGTGTATCTATTCCCGTTACAATAAAAACACGTTTAGGATGGGATAATAATAACATAAACATTTTTGAAATTGCAAAATTACAAGAAGAAGCTGGTGCTAAAGCTATTACTGTACATTGTAGAACAAGAGATATGAAAATTTCTGGTATTGCCGATTGGACTTATATACCTAAAATAAAAAAACAAATAACTATTCCTCTGGTTCTAAATGGAGATATAAATTCTGCTGAAACTGCATATAAAGCTATACAAGTAGAAGGAGCTGATGCTATTATGATAGGTCGTGCTGCTATTGGAAATCCATTTATATTCAGAGAAACAAAATATATACTAGAAAACAATAAAATTCCTGAACAAATTTCTGTTCGTGAACGTTTAGATGTATGTTTAAAACATCTAGAATTATGCATAGAATATCAAGGACAACGTGGATTTTATGAATTTAGAAAACACTATTCAGGATATTTAAAAGGAATATATAATTCTACTTCTTTAAGAAAAAAATTAGTTGTTACTGAAAATTTTAATGAAATTAAAATTTTAATAGAAAATTTTTATAATGAACTTATTAATAATAACAAAATAGGAATTAAAAATATTTAAATTATTTCTATACAGATACTAAATATAAAAATAGTTTTAAAAAAAAATTTTGTATCTTTGTATTAATCTAAATATTTTAATAAAAATTATAAAAATAATTTATGGAAATAAAAGTATTAAACAAAGGATTTGTTATATTAGTTGATATAATGGGTAATGATTCTTCAATTGTACAAGCTGCACGAACATCCTATGGAACAGGAGTAAAATCTTATGAAGAAGATAAAAAATTAATTAGATATCTATTACGTAATAAACATACTTCTCCTTTTGAAATGGTAGAATTAAAATTCCACATAAAATTACCTATTTTTGTGGCAAGACAATGGATAAGACATAGAACTGCAAATGTAAATGAGCTTTCTGGTAGATATGCAGAAATGAAGAATGAATTTTATATACCAAATGAAGAAAATATAAGAGAACAAAGTACAACAAATAAACAAGGTCGTTCAGATAATAAATTAAATCAAAAAAGTGCTGTTGAATTTACTGATTCTATTATAGCAACCCAAAAAAAATCTTTTGTAGAATATAAAAATTATATAGAAACCGGAGTAGCTAGAGAATTAGCAAGAATTAATTTACCACTATCAATATATACAGAATGGTATTGGAAAATAGATTTACATAACCTATTTCATTTTTTAAAACTTAGACTAGATAACCATGCACAATATGAAATACGTTGTTACGCCGAAGCAATAGCAACAATATTAAAAGAAAAAGTACCTATTGCATATCAAGCGTTTGAAGATTATATATTAAATACAATATATTTCTCTGATAAAGAACAAATTGTTTTAGCTAACCTACTAAAAAATATAAATTTATATGATATAAATTTTGAAAATACAGAATTAGATAAACGAGAAATAAATGAATTAAAAGTAAAACTTAATACATTAAAAGAAAAACAAATAAAGAATTAAGATTTTATATATAAATCTAATAAGTAAGTATAAATTAAATTATGAAAAAAATATTATTTATTTTTATATTATCTTTATTAAGTACTATCAATATATTATCTGCTCAAATATATGAAGAAGATGATGATAATAACTACGAAACATTAAAATTTCGTATAAAATACACTTTTGTAACAAATGTATTTTATATATATAAATGTTCTATTCAAACTGAAATAAATAGAATGTTCCCCGATAGTTCATTAAAAACAATAACTCGTAACGAAGAAGTTTATATAACTTTACGCGCACCTTCAAATCCTAAAAATGGTTTTGTAGAACTAAATACAGGCATAGACTCCATATTATATGAATTTAATGATGGACATAATAAATATAAATGGTGGTCTCTAAGTGACGATGATCCTTTACCTGATAACTTTGATTTTTATAAAACTTCTACTATATTAGGACAATATTTTTATACTACAATATCTCCTTATTTTGAAGTTGCTTTAATAAAAGGAGAAATACTAGATAAAGCAAGAGAAAATATAGATGAAGTAGCTGATACAAATTTAAAATTTATATTAAAAAAATCATTATCAGAAGATAATCTAAAACTATATACAGATTTAAATAAAAATGTACTTAAAAATGGACGTTTCGGTCGTGATTCTTCTTGGAAGTCAGATTTTTCAATACAGATAGAAGGTGTAAAATATACTTGTGATACTGCAGATGTAAAATTTTATTTATATGATGGCAAAAATTATCACGTAAAAGCGAATGTACCTTATATGAAAGCATCCTATGAAGAAAAAACTGATATAGTTGGTTATGAAAACTTAATTTCTACTGTAGACTCTACAAGTTATTCTAAAGGATTTTGGGATGTTACAGTATCTCCTCGTGGACAATTACAAACTGCACAAGGCGAGTTTAATACTAATGCAAATATATATTTAAATAATGATATTATAAAAGATAACATTAATACAAAAATAAAATTTGAACTACTAAGAACTCATAAATGGAAAAACTAAATAATATATCAAGCTTCTCATTTGAATTAGCACAAGAATTTTTTCGTGGACATAATATAGAACGTTGGAATGATACCATGCGTCCTATGCCTTTTTATGAAATTGATAAACATGGACATAAATTAATAATAGCATATATTTTAGCTCTTTATGAAGAAAAAAAAGGAAATACAATAGAATGGGAATTAATAATAAAAGATTCTATTTTTGAACTATTAAGAAGAATAATAATTTCTGATATAAAATCTCCTATTTATAAAAAAATAAAAGATAATTCAGATATCTTTCAAAAATTAAATAAATATGTATTTGATAAAGTAAAAGATAAAATTAAAAATGAAAAATTAAAAAATGATTTCAATAAATTTTTATCAACTAAAACTGAAAGGAATACATTAACTTATAAAATAATTGATGCATCACATATCTATGCAAGTTATTGGGAATATAGAATTATAGAAAAATTTAACCCTTTTAAACATCAAAATGAACAAATACTTTGGGGAATAATAAATAAATTAACAAATTATTATTCGCTTGAAGGAATTAATAAGTTATTAGAAAATCAATCTATTATTAATTTTATAGATATTTGTGGACAATTACGATATCAAAAAAGATGGGCTCAAACGCCAAGAATACCAATAACATCAGTTTTAGGACATACTACATTAGTTGCAGTATTTACTTATATTATGTCTTATGATTTAAATTTTTGTAAAAAAAGAATATATAACAATTTCTTTGGAGCTTTGTTGCATGATTTGCCCGAAACAGTTACAAGAGATATTATATCACCTGTAAAAAAATCATCTAAAGAACTAGATGAATTGATTTCTAAAATAGAAAAAGAGCTAGTAAAACAAGAAATTTTCCCTTACCTAGAAGAAAAATGGATAAACGAAATTGAATATTTTACTCAAGATGAATTTCATAATAAATATAAAATAAACAATAAAATAAATAAAGTTGATAATATTAATGAAGAATATAATAAGGATGAATACTCACCGTTGGATGGAAAATTAATAAGATTTGCTGATCATTACTCCGCATATTTAGAAGCATATAACTCTGTAAATTCTGGAATATCATCAGAAGAATTAAAAGAAGCAATAGAAAATATTAAGATAAAATATATTAATAAAAAAATATGTAATAAAGATATAAGACATTTATTTAAATAATATAAAATAGATACAGATATTTTTATTTAAAGCAACACCCCCTACTCTTTATGAGTAAGGGGTGTTTTTTTAACATTATTAATTATTATAGTTTTAATATACTTTTTATAATAAATATTATAAAGACATATTATAAAGATATATTATTATTTTATAATAACTAATTGTTGTTTGGTTTCAAATGGGCCACTTCGCATTGTGATAATATATGAACCTGAACTTAAATCTG
>CAYYIP010000022.1:0-31910 GCA_964472015.1 uncultured Hyphomicrobiales bacterium
ATATTACACATTATCAAAATATTGTAAAATCTTTATTAGAAACTTCTAAAATAATACAAGATTTATCTAAAATAAATTTTATATAAATAAAAAAAATACACTTGTACTATAAATAAAAGCTCAATTATTAAACTTGCTTAAGTATCATAAAATTATATTAATTAATAATAATATTATAAATAAATAAATAAATAAATAAGATGAAAAATTATCAAATAAATGATTTTTTTCTTGAAAATAAATTAAATATTTTTGAGATATTTTATTCTATACAAGGTGAAGGCACTCGTGCTGGACTTCCTTGTATTTTTATCCGTTTATCTGGATGTAATCTTAGATGTAAATGGTGTGACACAATATATGCCCAGTCTGAATATAATGGAAATTATATAACATTCAAAGATATTATAAATAAAGTAAAGACCTTTAATTGCAATTTTATAGAATTTACAGGTGGTGAACCACTATTGCAAGAGAATATAATTCCTTTAATAGATTTTTTTATAAAAGAAAAATATACTGTTGCAATTGAAACAAATGGTAGTTTTATGATTAATAAATTATGTAAAGACGTTATAAAAATTGTGGATATAAAATGTCCAGATTCTGGGATGTCAGCAAATAATTTATTTGAAAATTTTAATTACATTACTAAAAATGATGAAATAAAATTTGTAATAGCAAGCAAAAAAGATTTTGAATGGAGTAACCAAGTTATAGAAAAATTTAATCTATTAGATAAAACAAATAACATATTATTTTCACCAGTAGAAGATTGTTTTCATATTCAAGAATTAGCAGAATTAATATTAAATACAAATTCTAAATATAGATTACAAATACAGATGCATAAAATTATTTGGGATAAAAATAAACGAGGAGTTTAGATACAAAATATAAAAAAATATTGTACTTTTATATTTAAATATATATTTGTATTTTAGTATAATATTATTTATAGCAATATATAAATATATATTTTATAATTTAATTATAAATAGAAATTTATAATTTAATGAAATTTATAATTTCAAGAACGGATGCTATCGGAGATGTAATTTTAACATTTCCTCTATTAGGTGCATTAAAAGAAATATATCCTACTTCTAAAATATACTTTTTAGCAAAAAACTATACAAAATCAGTTGTAGAAACTTGTTCTTTTGTTGATTTTTTTGTTGAGTATGAAGAATTATTAAACATAGATATCAAACACGCTGCAGAAAAAATAGCTAATTATTCTTTTGATGCAATATTGCATATTTTACCAAATAAACGAATAGCAAAAATAGCAAAAATAGCAAAAATTCCTCTTAGAATAGGTACACGTAATAGATTTTATCATTGGACAACTTGTAATAAATTATTAAAACTATCACGTAAAAATTCTGAATTACACGAAGCACAATTAAATTTAGAATTTGCTAAATATTTTGGTTTTAATAGTAACTTATTACTATCAGAATTATATAAATTTTATGGATTTTCAAATAAAGAACAATTATTACCTGAATTTTCCAATTTACTATCAAAAGAAAAACTAAATGTAATTATACATCCAAAGTCTAATTCTAGTGCACGAGAATGGGGATTTGACAATTTTAATAAACTAATAAATATATTATATAAAACTAATAAATTTAAAATTTTTGTTACTGGAGTTGAAAAAGAACGTAATATAATAGATAACAATATTGATTTTTTAAATAATAATGTAGTTAATTTAGTAGGTAAATTATCTCTTGCTCAATTAATATCATTTATAGAAAAAAGTGATGCTCTTATTGCTGCTTCTACCGGTCCATTACATATAGCGGCAATGGCAGGAATTAATTCTATTGGATTATTCCCACCTATAAGACCGATGCATCCCGGAAGATGGGCACCAATAGGTAAAAAAGCAAAATATTTTGTAAAAGAAACAAAATGTAATAAATGCCGTAAAAATATAGTATGTAAGTGTTTACAAGAAATAGATCCTGCAGTTTTAGCAAACTATTTATTAAATACTTCTAAATAACAACAACTAATTTTATTAACTAAAAAAATAAAAAGCAAATAATTATAAAAATATAATTCAAATCATTTTTAACAAAATTTTAATAATAACATATTATGAAAAAAATATTTCTAGTACTTTTTATTGCAATATTTACTCTAAGTAGTACATCAATATTTGCACAAACCCAATCGTCAGAAAAACGTAAATTAATACCTGTATCATTAACGCCTGAGCAACAAAAGTTATATCAGGAACTATTAGAAGCACAGAAGGCAAAAACAAATTCTTTGCAATCTAACGAAATGAAACGTATAGATCTTAATCTAAGCAAAGAAGATAGACAAATATTATTTAATGAAAGAACACAAAAAGGGAAAAAATATAGTATTCCACCTTCTTTAAAAAGAACGTTACCTACTATAAACTCTGAAACTATAGAAAAAAAAAAGCAGACACTACAGAGTGAATTAACAACTCTACCATCAAATATTAGATTTGCTGGTGAATTTGAAGAATCACAAGCAGTATTAGTATCTATACCAAGTGTTTCTCTATTTAAATTAGGTGAGTATAAAGGTACAACTTATAATGTGTGGATACCTGTTTATGCAACTTCAGAAATTTTAGCAATAACTAATATTCCTCCGGGTAAAGGGTTGGGTATATTTATTCCTTATGTATTTGGTCTATCAGATGATCCTAATGAAGCATATGCAGTAAATGTCATTTGGGCAGTAGACTTAGCTTTATTTCAAGATCAAGATGGAATAAGAGATTCTACAAATGCTAAGATATGGACGAATTTAATTAATAATATTCAACAAGAATGTACTGCTTGGATAAGAATTGCAAATATTCTTGATTCCACACGAGTAAAAACTTATATGCAAGAAGTAGGTATACCTTTAACAAATTATGAATTCTTTGGCGATGTTAATGGCGAAGATGCATATTGGGCAAGAGATTGGGGACCGTTAGGAATATATTATGGTACAAATAATACATTAGGATTTATGGATGCAGTATATTATACAGGTAGAGCTTTTGATGATGAATTTCCAAAAATAATATTCAATCAAAAAGGTTATAATTACTATAACTTACCTGTAAAAATGGAAGGTGGTAACATTATGGGTGATGGATACAAATATATAACTTATAGTGATGTTATTTATCAAAATAATACAAATGAAGTTGGCCAATTATTTTATGATGAAATGTCAGGAAAATGGATGACTAAACAGTTTACCACTTTAGATAAAACAGCAGTAGATGCAAAACTAAAAAAAGCATTTAATGCCGAAGATGCAATTGTTACAAAACGTTTATTATATGATGGTGGTACGGGACATATTGATTTATGGCTAAAACAAATTGATGAAGAAAGTATGCTTATTGCAAATATGCCTGCAAAATACAATAAGTTAACTGACTATAAAATTATTCAACAAAATCGTGAAATGCTTGCAAACAGAAATACTGCTTTTGGTACAAAATATCGTTTCTTAAATGCACCTATGCCTCGTTTAGATAATGGTGAAATGCCAAGTTCAAATGATTCTCTATACAATTTAGATCCACGTAGTTATTTAAATGGCGTTATAGTTAATAAATCATATATATATCCTATTTTTTCGAAACCGGGTGAAGCAAACTATAACTATGAAATGGATAATAAAAAAATATTAGAAAAATTATTACCGGGTTATAAATTATGTCCTATTGATTGTAGAGCTTTATCGCCATTAGGTGGTGCTGTTCATTGTATAACAATGCAAATACCTGCTGCAAATCCTATAACAATTAGACATAAACCAATTAGAGATCAAGTAACCTTATCTAATAGTTTTGATATAGAAGCAGAATTAATTTCTAAAAAAGACGCTAATAATATAGCACTATATTGGAGAAAATCAAATGAAACAAATTGGAATATGCAAGAATTGACTATTGAAGGAGAAAAATATAAGGGCAAAATAGAAGGTAACTTTGAAGCAACAGATACAGTTCAATATTATTTAGCTGCAAGACGAAGCACCACAATAAAAAAATGTCATCCTATAACTGCACCTGCTGGTTATCATACATTCTATTTTGGAAACACAAGTATAGATCAATTATATAACTTTACACCAACAAATTCTGCTATTGAATCTATATATCCAAATCCTGCAACTGATAAGATAAATATTATATTTGAAGTTAATACTGCAAGTAATATAGATATAGAAATATTTAATAATATAGGTCAATTAGTACAAATCCCTGTTAAAAATAAATATTTTAATAAAGGAGTGTTCACTATTGATATTAATAATTTAGATTTACCAAATGGCAATTATTTTATTAAGATGTCGTCTATAGTAGGTACTTCTATATCAAGTTTTGTTATTATGAATAAATAGTTATTTGTAATATATAAAATAGACTTAAATATAATATAAAATTAATAAAAAGGGAAATAATACGATATTATTTCCCTTTTTTATTATATTAATTTTATACATAATATATATATATACTAAGTTTACATTTTGTAAATATAAAAAAAAATATTATATTGTAATTTTCTTATAATACAATAATATACTTTAAAAATAAAGCATAATATAAAAAATAAAAATAATTTTAAATAAAAATATATAATGCAATCTATTTTATTAGATCCACTTTTGCTTTCTTTTTCACCTATTCAATTAAGTGAATTAAGTAGCAATTTAAAATTAATGAATCGCGTAGATACAAAATATTTAACAACAGAAGCTCATTTATTAAAACTATTACCACTCTTAATATCAACGTATAATATCCAAGAAGTTTCAAAAGTTAGAAATAGCAGATATAAAACATTATATTTTGATACAAAAGATCTATCTATGTACTTTATGCATCATAATAATAAAGGCATAAGATATAAAATAAGAATACGTGAATACGAAGAATCTAATTCAAAATTTTTTGAAATAAAGAAAAAAGATAGACAAAAACGAACGTCCAAACAACGTATTCAAATAGAAGATTATAATATATATGATAATATAGAAGTAATACAATTTTTAAAAGAAAACGTAAATTATAAAATTAATGAATTATTCCCTGTTCTAAGAAATAGATTTAACCGAATTACATTAATTAATAAAGAAATGACAGAGCGTTTAACTATTGATACTAATATAAATTTTGAAAACATTAATAATGAAATAAATGCTTCAATCCCAAATATAGTAATAATAGAATTAAAACAATTGATTAATGAGCCATCATATTCTAAATATTTATTTAAAAATAAAGAATTAAAAATATATATGAATAGTATAAGCAAATATTGTACTGGTTCTATATTAACTAATAATACATTGAAACATAACGCTTTCAAAAATAAAATTAAATTCTTAAACAAACTATCTAAAAATTAATATAAAATAATTAAAAATATGGAAGATATAGATATAATGGAAGATATAGATATAGAAAATATAGCAAATTTATTACAATCATCTTGTTTTTGTGCCACAAATGATATATTACAACTATTAATACGTTTTATTTTTACATTTTTAGTTGTTGGAATAATAATACGTTTTTTTTATTATCCTAAAAGTCAAAGAAGTGATTATTATTTTACATTTTCTTTAATTAACGTAAGCGTTTTTTTATTAATCTTTCTATTAGGCAGTATAAAAATAAAAATAGGACTAGCATTAGGTATTTTTGCAATATTTGGAATTATCAGATATCGTACTGAAATGGTCCCTATACGTGAAATGACTTATTTATTTATAATTATTTCAATTTCTGTTATTAATGCTTTAGCAATACAATTTAGTTATATTGAATTAATTATAACAAATTTTATTTTTATTCTTTCAATATGGTTATTTGAAAGTAGACATATAGTAAAACATACAGAAAATAAATATATTCTTTATGATAATGTACATTTAATAACACCGGATAAACATAATGAACTAATAGAAGATTTAGAAAAAAGAACGGGGCTAAAAATAAAGAGAGTGGATATTGGATATATTGATTTTGTAAGAGACTCAGTTATGTTAAATATATTTTATGATTCTGATAAAAAAACTATAAATACAGTGGATAGAATGATAAAATTACCTAGTGATACTAATAATAATAATTATTAATTACTGAATAATTAATAATAACAATGATATTTAATAAAACACAAATAAAATTATTTTATTTAATTATAATAACATTTATAATTAATTACAATTGTCAGGCTGAAGGAATGTGGGGTTCTATATTAAATATAGAATTAAATAAAAAGATTTCTGATTTTTTTACAATAGAATTAGAAGGTGAACACCGTACTAGAAAAAATATGACTGAAAATGATCGTTGGAAAATTGATTTATTAACATCTTATAAAATAAATAAATTCTTAAAAGTTGGTACAGGATATAATTATATTTATTATAATCATGAAACAAAAGATTGGGAAAATCGCCATCGTTATTTTATAAATATTACTGGAAGTGTTAAAATTAATCAATTTAAAATAAATTTAGTTGAACGTATACAAGGTACTTATCGTGAGGGAATTAGTGAGTATAACAAAAACGGAATAAAAATACGTTCTAATCCTAAATATATATTACGTAGTAAATTAGCAATAGAATATGATATTATTAACTGTAAATTTACTCCTGAAATATCAACAGAATTATTCTATTCTTTAAATGATGTAGAAGAAAACAATTTATATAAAATAAGATATACTGGAACTGGTGAATATAAAATTAATAACAATAATTATATAAAATTATTTTTTAGATATTCTACATTTCATAATTTTAATGAAGATGATGATGAAAGTAATAAAATTATAGGAATTGGATATAAAATTAAATTTTAAAATAAATAATATAAAAAATTAACTTACAAATAATGATGTAATAATTTTAACTAAAAAACCTACACCCCATGCTGTAATTATAGTATATAATGCAACAAAAATCGGATACTTCCACGATTTAGTTTCTTTTTTCATCACAATAAATACTGTAACACAAGGAAAATAAATTAAATAGAATACTAGGTATGCCAAACCAGTTGAAATAGTAAAAACTTGTGTTCCATCAGAATGTACTGCTTTGCGCATACTATCATAAATTTCTTCACCTGGTGTTGAATATAAAATACCAATTGTACTTACCGCTGCTTCTTTTGCAGCAATTCCCGTAATTAAAGACACACTCATTTTCCAGTCAAATCCTAAAGGTCTTAGTACAGGCTCTACAAATCTTCCTAATTGCATAAGATAAGTATTTCTATTTACTTCTACATTATTATTTATTTCAGTTCCATTATTCTTTATATTATGTACTTCAACTTCATTTTTTGGATAGTTATTTAACCACCAAATAATAATGGAAGCAACAAGAATAACAGTTGCAACTTTTTTCATATATTCTAATACTTCTGCACTTATCTTTTTACCAACAACTTTTGCTTGTGGAATTCGATAAGGTGGCATATTTATTTTACTATGTTCAGACTGCTCTTTAAAAATAGTTTTTTTAAATAAAATACCAAAAATAACAGAAATAAGTAACCCAAATAAATATATACAAATTATAACAAGTGCAGCAATTATATCATTAAAAAGAGTACCTGTTATTAATATATATAACGGCAATCTTGCTGTACAAGACATAAAAGGCAATAATAAAATTGTTTTTAATTTATCAGACTTATTTTCTATATTATGTGTAGATAACATAGCAATAGCATTACATCCAAATCCCATTAACAATGGAACAAAAGAATAACCATGCAGCCCCATAAAGTGCATAGACTTATCCATTATAGTAGCTATTCTATATATATATCCCGAAGTTTCTAATATTGAAATAAATAAAAATAAAATTATAATATTAGGTAAAAATATAATAATTCCTCCAATTCCTGAAATAATACCATTAACAAGTAAGTCTTTAAAAAAATTATCAGGCATATTATTTCTCAAAATTTCAGAAACATAATTTACAAGAAGATTAAGAAAATCCTGAAAATAACCTCCTAATATAAATGTAGCAAAAAACATTATTCCTATTATTAATATAAGAATTGGAAGTCCAAAAAATTTATGTAATAAAATAGCATCTATTTTTTTTGTTTGTTCTGATGTAAATACTTTCATATAGTTATATATTATTCAGATTATACTTATTTATATTATATTATATTATATATATAGTATATTTAATTCATAATTTTAACAAGCATTTGTTCTATTATAGAAATAGAACTCTCACTTGTTGTTTTCAATTTAGTATCTGCTTCCGTTAAAATTATAAATATTTTTTCTATTTCAAGTGGATTATACAATTTACTGGCATTAGAATAATCATAAAAAAAATAAGCATTTCTTAATCCTATTTTTTTAGATAGTTCTGTTTTATCAAGAAAACCTTGTTGTATAAGTTCTTGTAATTTCCATATTTTTATAAAAAAATCTCGCAAAAGTGTTATTAATAAAATCTCTTGAGAAGAAACAGTTAATATATTATTCATAATAGATATTGCTTGTTCTTTAGATTTATTACCTACTGATTTTATTAAATCGAAAACTGTATATTTTCTTGAATTTCCTGATACTACAAGAATATCTTCCAAATTAATATTCTTTTTATTTATATAAAAAAGCAATATTTTTTCTATTTCACTTGCAAGAATATGCAAATTAGATTCAGTTTGCATAACAATAAAATCTGCTGCCTCCATAGTAATCTCTACACCATTATCCGCAAATCTATTTTTTACCCAAAAAGGCAATTGATTTTCATATGGAGTTTTAAATTCTAATGCACAATGTTGCAATAATTTATATGGATTAGAATTAAAATCTAGTTTTTCATTTTCTATATGTGCTATTAATATAAGATTAGTATTAGGATTTGGATTTTCAAAATAATCAATTAAACTTTTGGCTATATTTCCTTTTCTTCTTTTATCAAAAAGTTTATTGAAACGTTTAACTACAACTGTTTTATTATCTGTTAGCATAGATATTTGTGAAGCAACCTCAGCAACTTTATATTGCGTACACTCTTGATCTTCGGCATCTAAATATTCATATTCCATTTTATCATTTTCATCTCTTATCAATTTTTTTAACAATTTAAGAAGAAACTCTTCTATAGAAAACATATCATTCCCATATAATAAAATTATAGGATTACGAGTTTCAAGTAAATCTTTTTTTGTCAATTTTGTCATATTTAGTTTATATTCTTAATAGTTATCTGTTTTAAGCTCAATGAAAATTATATTTTTTTGATTTTATTTTTAGTTTTTATACAATTTGCAATATAATATTATTAGCATAAATTATTAGTATAAATTTTAAAATTTATCTAATTTTATTTTTAATATTTTTTATTTTTATTTATATATTTATTTATATGATATATAAATATAAAAAAAAAAATATTAATTTGTATATTGATAAGTTTTTTATTATATTTGTAATCATTTATTATCTATCTTATTGAATACATAATTATTTGTATTTATATTTAAATTAACTTAGTTAATTATTATTTATCAAATATTAAATATTAAATATCAAATATTAAACATTAAACATTAAAAAGACTATGAAAAACGTTACAAAAGCAGACATCGTAGAAAGAATAGCTAAAAATACTGGCCTTTCACGTGCAGAATCAAAAGTAGTTATCGAAGAAGTATTACTAACTGTTGTTGAAACATTAGCAGAAGGCAACAAAATTGAATTAAGAGGCTTCGGTGTATTTAGTACTAAACACAGAGAAGCAAGAGCAGCTCGTAACCCAAAAACTGGTGAAGTTATTAAATTAGCTGAAAAATATGTGCCTTGTTTTAAAGCATCACCAGATTTTAATGAAAAAGTTAATGCAAAATTAACTACTAAGAAGAAAAAATAATTTTTTAACTAATTTTGGTGGAGTTTAACCATGCCTTGCGGTAGAAAAAGAAAAAGACATAAAATGTCTACTCATAAACGTAAGAAAAGATTGCGTAAAAACCGTCATAAGACACGTAAATAAAATTATTTTTTACGATTAAAAAATATAAAACACGAGTTGAAATTATTAATTATTTAATATTCAACTCGTGTTTTTTTGTAATTATTTATATTTTTATATTTATTATAAATTATATTGTTATCTTATTAAATAAATTAAAAACATCTTCTTTTAATAATTCTTTTGCTTGTGCAATCGAAACATCATTCATTCTTAGACCTGATGCATTTATATGTCCTCCCCCATTATATTTAACTGCTATTTGTCTAACATTAAAATCATCATTAGAACGAAGCGAAATCCTTAGTTCATTTTTATCTTTTAATTCTATAATAAGTATTCCTACAATAGCACTTTTTAATAATAAAGTTTTATCAGCAAAACCTTCTATATCACTAACTTCAGTACCTGTCTCAACAAACATATCATCACTAATTGTCATAAACGTCAGTTTCCCATCAAAATACACTTCCATATTACTATATACCATTCCTAATAATCTTATTTGATTTATAGATTTATTATATATTTTATTATAAATTTTATTTGGTTTTACACCCTTTTTTATTAAATCTACTGCAATTTCAAATACTTTCTGTCTAACATTATTAAATCTGTAATTACCCGTATCTGTCATCAATGCAACATATATATCTTCTGCTATATCCTTTGTTATATTGCCGTTTACGTTCTTTATAAAATCATATACTAATTCACCGGTAGCAGCTGCTTCTGGATCTACAATATAAATATCAGCAATAGTAGTATCTGTACCTATATGGTGATCTATCATTATTTTATGTGCTGTTGAAGCATTTATTACTTGCCCTAATGTTTTTATTCTAGAAATATCATTAAAATCTAACATAAAAATAGCATCCGCAGAATAAATAATTTTATTATGTAACTCTGGAATATATCTTTTTATTTTATTAGAATTTTTTAAAAACTTCATATTTTCAGGAACTGCACTTTCCATTATAAAAATATATACGTTCTTTCCAAGGTTTTTTGAAAAATTATACAATGCTAAAGCTGATCCAATAGCATCGCCATCTGGATTCATATGTGTTGTTATAACTATATTTTCTGATGAATATAATAGTTCTATACACGCTGAATAATTCTTTTTATTCATTTTTTCTGTTTATTTATTATTGTATCCTTTATAAAAAATGTAAATCATAAATTTGAACTTAAAATTAATAATTATAATTAATTTTTATTTTTTAATTTTTACTAAAATCTATATTGTATACCAGCACTTAATACATTAAACTTACTTATACTATAATCAATAAACATGGTAACGGGACCAATATCTCTTGTTACACCTAATGTAAATTTAATATGATTTTCGTTTACTGTAACAGCAGTAGTTTGAGGTTCAGTATCACCGGGATATTCGTCACCATCCACATACCAATTATCTGGATCATTCGGATCTTGTTTTAATAGACCTAGTGAAATTTGCATTTCATAAGGTAAATAATATTTATAAGTTCCATTTACATTAATATGTTCATATCCAAGACCTGTATAAACTTCAATAATATTATCAAAATTTTTACTTACATTAATATTAAAATCAAAAATATTACCTTTTGCATTTAATTCTGCCTTAGTTACACCAACTATATTTTTTAGTCCTGTATTTTGATAAACAAATTGTACAGAAACATCAAAAGGAGATGGTATTAAACGTTTTTGATTGTTTTCATCAAAACTATTATTATTGTATATTTCTGAACCGACTTCTCTACAAATATTTTCTTTATAAAAATATTGAGAAATACTATGTTTTATACCAATACCATAAAAATAAAATTTGCCTATATATTCACCATAATCTAACGGCGGAATAAATCTTAAAAGTAACTCTGTACCATAAAGTGACCCTATTTCTAATTGAGGAACTCCTGCTATTATTCTAGAGATATCACCACCTGAATATAAAGTAAAATTTTCCGGTAAAGAAGCAACTGCCTCTTCTACTAAATTAGCAGCATCCGGATAATATATATTTATTAACGCCATCGCAGGATGTGTTTTTAATAACTCGGCCATTACACTATGAGGTAAATTTAAATGTGTATCACCAACTCCAAGAGCTGTTGATGCACGTTCAGGTACAACTATCGTCTTATCAACTACAACGCCTTGATATATTAAAGTTTGTAGAAAATAATTCAATAATCCTACTGTATCATTTTTACCAAAATATCCCAAAGCAGTATTATAATTAAATTCTTGCATTGGAAAACGAGGCGTAAAATTACGTAATTCTTCACTAACTCCGCCATACATACCATTTAAGCTTAAACGAAAATATGGCTTTGATACTTTACTAGGTACATAAGCTGAATGATAAAAACCTGTATTTGTAACAGTGTTCATTATTTTAACGGTTGGCGATAAATAGTTTTGTGTATTTAAGTCTAATAAGTCCTTACTAAATACTCTACATAAAGGGACTACAAAATCATTAGGCGGTAATGCAAATAAGTTAAAATTTGCAATAAAAAATACAAGTGTAATTAAAATATATAATAGCCTGTATAACATTTTTTTCATCAATTTGTATATATTAGTTAAATAAATTTGAACATAAAAATATAAATTTAATAAGAAAATAATATAAAAACAAAAAAAATATGCTATTTTATAAAAAATTAATTTAATTTTTTATAAAAAATAGTTATATTAGAACTTTATATATGCTTTTATAATGTAAACAATCAATTATTTGTTATGAAAACAATAGACAATCTTGCTTCATTAGACGGAAGAATACTAATTCATGAAATTTATTATAAATTAAAATTTGAAAGACAAAGAAATTCTTTTTCTGTTCTTATTACTTTATGGAGATTATGCACAGTTGAAACTGATATAACTCAATATATAAAGAAGAATATTACAATTCAACATAAACTTGGATTACTAAGGGGGACATCTTTATGGCTAGAAGAAATTGTTAATAGATATTATTTTTCAAAAATAAATTCATTAGTTTATTTTGGAGCAGCAGTTCTTTTAGTACTAATTGGATTAAATAACTTTACTACACTTGTTAATAATCATTATGTAATATACGGATTAATTTTTGAAGCATCTATGTTAATCTTCATGTTTTTTGTAATGCTATTTACACCTAATGAGGATGTATTAACAATGAATAATGAAGAAACAAATGAAGCTTTACAAAGAGAACTAATTGTTGAAATAGGTGAAATAAGTAGAGATTTTGCGGTTACTTCTGCACAATTAGATAAAATTACTGATAAATTTGAAACTATAATTGATAAACAAAATAATTTATTGATACTAATAAAGAATATTGCTGAAAGTAATATTGAAGCAGTAAAACCTAATCCTCAAATGTTAGAAATAATGAAAGAGACTAATATTGTTTTAGAAAAATTTAATTTAGAAATAGATGAATTAAATAAGACAGTTAATAAACTAAAAATTAATGAAATTGAAAGTGTTGTGAAACAAGAAATTGAAAAATTTATTATTAATAAAGTTGAAAAAAATATATAAAATAAAATTAATTTATATTAATTTTATTTTATATATCATTTACTTTTTATAATAAATTCACTATTAACAAAAAAGCCCTGATAAACCATCAGAGCATAAAAAATTTACAAATATAAAATTAGAATGTATATAAAGTAGGTGAAGCCATACCTTTTTTTCTATATTCATTAGGTATTCTCTTGTTAAGATAAGGAGAATTACTAATTTCTTTTTCACCTTCAAATTTCCATCGTTTGCCATCTTCAAGATATATCCACATATCTTTATTAACACTATATACTTTTTTAACTACCCCATCTATAACTGCAGCAACTTGTTTTACTTCACTGATACTATTCTTATTTAATTTCCAAGATGAGTTCACAGCTTCATATATTGACCCATTATTATAATCAACAGTCTCTTGTCTTATCTTTATAATTAAAACTTTATCATATTCATTAAATTTGTCAATAAATTCTAATCCATAATTACTGATTATTTGTTATACACTTGCAACACCATAATCTGAATGATTCCCTGATTTTTATTAGTAACATCTGGTGGATAAGCATCAATTAATGCAGCTTCTACTTCAAGTGCAGTGTTTTCATCTAAATGATATCTATGTATAATATGTATAACATTTAAACCTGCACCTCTTATAGCTTTTATTGTTTTAATCTTTTCAGTATCTTCATCTTACCAGTCTTCTAATTCATTTTTTGCCAAAAAACCATTTACATTATCAAAAATTCTATTTCCTTTACCCTTTCTAACATAAAATACATTCCCATTTCTAGTATCTATTAACTTGTAAACATAATATTTCTTATTTGCAGTTAAACGATTAAGTACAAGTATAACATAAAATAATAGAATAATAAAATAATATAAAAAATTATTTAAATAAATCGATGAAAATAAAATATTAATAAAAAAACTCAAAATTGTTTAATTTTGAGTTTTTTTTGTGGAGATGGCGGGAGTTGAACCCGCGTCCAAAGAGCTTTGTCTATAGCTTCTACATATTTAGTTGTTTAATAAATTCTCGTTTAACAAATAGCCAAACAACAGGCTTTGCTAAACCATCAACAGTAAAATATCCTCTAACTTCCTGTCGAACAAAGTTAAATTATCCTATTTAAGCCGACACCTGTTTAATAACCAATAGGCAAATTAAAAAACAGATGGGTTGCCAATAAACTAGGCAGCCAATGCAAAATTATCTTCTGCGTTTATTATAAAGTTATCGCTTGTATTTACGTGTTTGACGATTAACACGATATGCAACTTATAGCCTCCGTCACCCTGTCGAATCCGTATCATCCCCATATTAATTGTATTTTTACTAAACTATAAACTAATATAGGTAATACAAATATACATAAAAATTATTTAAATTAATTATATTAAAACATATAATAACTATTATTTATATTCAATATTAAAAAAAATCACCATATATTTCCAGATTGTAAATAATTTTTAATATAATCATCACTTGCATCCTGTAAAGAAGTAAATTTCCACTCACTTCCTAATTTTCTTAATAATTTATTTGTATCTGCTTGTGTAAAATATTGATATTGTTTTTTTAATTCTTCCGGCATTTCTATATATTCTATATTAGGAATACGCTGCATAGCATTAAATACTGAATTAGCCAGTTCATTCCAAGAATGCGCACTACCTGTTCCTATATTATATATCCCCTTAAATGTATCATCATTTAATATTTTAAAAATAATATCTACACAATCTTTCACATATATAAAATCTCTTTTTTGTTCTCCATCTTTATATTCATCTTTATATGATTTAAATAACTTTACTTTTCCTGTTAATTCAATTTGTTTAAAAGCCTTATAAAACATACTTCTCATATCGCCCTTATGATTTTCATTTGGCCCAAATACATTAAAAAATTTTAATCCCGTTACTTCATTTTGTAAGTTATTTTCATATAACCACATATCAAAAAGATGTTTAGATAATCCATAACAATTTAATGGAATTAAATTACTAATATTTTCATCTGAATATCCATTTTCGCCATTTCCATAAGTAGATGCACTTGAAGCATAAATAAATCTTATATTACGCGACATAGCAAATTTAGCAAGTTCTTTTGTATATAAAAAATTATTCTCAAGTAAATAATTAGCATTATTTTCTATTGTAGACGAACATGCTCCTAAATGTATAATAGCTTCAATATTTTTATTATCAAACTCTGGAATATATAAAACATCAGTTTTTTCATAAGATTTAATAATTTCTATAAATTTTTCCTTATACAAAAAACCTGTAAATATTTTATTTGATAAGTTCTTCCATTTATTTTGACAGCCGAGGTTATCAACAACAAGGATATCAGAAAAATTACATTGGTTTAATTTTGCTAATAGACAAGAACCAATAAAACCTGCACCACCGGTAACAATTATCATAAATTTATATATAATTTAGTTTAATAATTTAATCTAACAATATAATTTTCTCAATAAATATTAAAATATTAAATTTATAACTTTTAATAATTATAAATAATTCATAATTATTTATTGAGATTTCAAATTTAATCTTTTAAGTCTTTCTTTTCTTACAACTAATTCATCTCTTAAAATAGCTGCTATTTCAAAATCTAAATTTTTTGCAGCAATTTTCATTTGTTTTTCTATATCTAATATATAATTTTCAAGATCTTTATCAGGTACAAATTTTTGCACCAAACTATTCTTTTCTTTATTATTTTTTTTAAATTTTGTTAGATGAGCACTAGTAACATCAGCTATTGAAGTAGTACTCATAATTTCATCAACAGTTTTTAAAACAGTTTTAGGGATAATGTTATTTTTTTTATTATATTCTTTTTGTATTTCCCTACGTCTATTTGTTTCTTCTATTACTTTTTGCATAGACTTAGTAATATTATCTGCATAGAAAATTACTAATCCATTAACATTTCTTGCAGTTCGTCCTGCAATTTGTAATAATGATCGTTCACTTCTTAAAAAACTTTCTTTATCAGCATCGAGAATAGCCACTAGTGATACCTCAGGCATATCTAACCCTTCTCTTAACAAATTTACTCCAACAAGAACATCTATTTCTCCGAGTCTTAATTGTCTTAAAATATCTACTCTCAAAAGAGTATCTACATCAGAATGTATATATTGTACTTTTATATTAAGATTAGCCAAATAATTTGTCAAAGATTCTGCACCTTTTTTTGTTAAAGTAGTAATTAATACTCTTTCTTTTCTTTCTATACGAATATAAATTTCATTTAATAGATCATCTATCTGTGTTTTTATAGGTCTAACACTAATTTTAGGTTCAAGTAATCCCGTTGGTCTAATAATTTGCTCTACAACTACACCTTCGCATTTTGTTAGTTCATATTCGCCGGGTGTAGCACTAACAAATATTACTTGATTAATTAAATTTTCTATTTCGTCAAATCTAAGCGGTCTGTTTTCTAATGCTGATGGTAATCTAAATCCATGTTCCATCAGAGTAGTTTTTCTTTTTCTATCTCCATTATACATAGCACGTAATTGCGGAATAGAAACATGACTTTCATCTATTACCAATAAATAATCATCTAGTGGAAAGAAATCAAATATACAATTAGGTCTATCCCCAAAATTTCTACCTGACATATGCATAGAATAATTTTCAATACCTGAACAATATCCAACCTCTTTCATCATTTCTAAATCAAAATTAGTCCTTTGCTCTAATCTTTGAGCTTCAATATACTTCCCTTCTTCATTTAGTTCTTTCAAGCGGTCTTCTAATTCTATACGAATTTTTACCATTGCTCTATTTAATTGTTCTTCACTTGTTACAAATATTTTTGAAGGATATATTGTATATATATCAACAACTTCTACTGTCGAATAATCATTTATATAAAAGATAGAAATTTTATCAATTTCATCAGCAAAAAACTCTACTTTTATTCCAAATCTGTTTTCATATCCGGGAACTATATCTATAATATCGCCGTGCACTCTAAAAGTTCCTCTTATCAACTCTGATTCACTTCTTATATAATGTAAATCAACTAACTTATATAAAAAAGTTTGTCTATTAACTTTCATCCCTTTATGTATAGTATATAATTGTGCAAGAAAATCATCTTTACGACCAATACTATATATACAACTTACAGACGCAACAATAATAACATCACGTCTTCCTTCTACAAGTGCACTAGTAGCTTTCAATCTTAATCTATCTATTTCATCATTAATAGAAAAATCTTTTTCTATATATGTATCAGTTGCAGGTAGATAAGCTTCCGGTTGATAATAATCATAGTATGAAATAAAATATTCAACTGCATTTTCTGGAAAAAATGATTTAAATTCGCCATATAATTGAGCAGCCAAAGTTTTATTAGGTGAAATAACAAGAACGGGCTTATTTATTTGCTTTATTAAATTAGATATAGTGAAAGTTTTCCCAGAACCTGTAATCCCAAGTAATGTTTGAAACTTATCCCCTCTTTTAATTCCTTCTACAAGTTCAGCAATAGCTTGTGGTTGATCTCCTGTTGGTTCATAATTTGAATGTAATTTATATTCCATCATTATCTACCAATCTAGTTCATTCTCTACTGTTAATTCATTCTTATCTATATATGTCTTACACCTTTTTTCTAATTCTTTATATATATCTTTTAACTTTACTTCTTGATAAAAATTTGATGAAAAAGAAAAAACATTATTCTCATCTATAAATACTAATAAATTATTAGATTTTGTTTGTTTATCATAAAAAGTTTTTAATAAATTAATTTCATCATATTTTGCTTTAAATCTTGTACGTGTTGTAGCATATCTAAATTCTTTTTCGTCAAAAATAAATTTACGACCTATAAACCCAACATAACAAAAAATAATTCCAACAACAAAAGGCATTAATGGACTAAATGCTATATGCCCCTTGGATAAAAATAATTGTAATATTAAAATCAAACTACATCCAACAAGCAAAAAACCAATATAGGAAAAAATATTTATTTTTGTTTTAAAAACTTTAGTTTCCATATTTGTTATTTATCTTTAACATATACATATTATATAAACATAATATAAATAATATTTATACTTAATATTTATATAATACATTTAAATAATTAATAATATAGTTTACTAATTATATTTATTTTTCAGAAAAGGAACATACCATATAATACCACCTCTCGGAACTGATGCAAAAGATCCAACTTTTGTTTCGGTTACATAATCAGGATCATTATAATTCTTTCTTGGGTCATAACTTAAAGTTATTTTATCAAATCTAAATCCTACCTTCCATTCTGCAAATATAGTAAATACTCCTGCTTTTCCTGCTGATATATTTACAAAACCTCCAATTCCTATATTCATTCCCAATTTATTATCTATATTAAATTGCTTATGTAGTCCATCTGGATTAGAAAAACGTTTATTCATAAAATAAGTAATACCTGTTAATCCATAAAAATTTACCATATTTCTAGGTTTTAACATAGCAATTATAGAAAGTTCTAATGTTTGATGGATATTAGGATCAAGCAATCCTTTTTCTTCTGCTGGTAATTCATCAACGTGCTTTGTATTTTTTGAATACATATAAGAAGCTTGTAACATCCATGCTGGTTTAAAACGATAATTTATATTAGCGCCATAAGTAAATAACCCATCGGATGAGACATTACGTAATCCGGTTTCATATTGATCTACAAATGTATTTGACCCAAGTATAGCTCCTATACCTAATACACGATTGTATGGATCATAATTTACATCTTCCTCTTCATTTATAAATTCTTCTTCTTCATTTATAAATTCTTCATTATTTTGTGCATATATACTATAACTAAATAAAAACATTAATAAAAATATTGTAATTTTAAATAATTTCTTAACATTATCAGTAGTCATTTTTATAACCTCATTTATTTTTATATTTTTTATTTTTGCAATTTTTTCAGCAACAATAGATACATTTTCTGGCTTATTACGTTTACCTCTATTAGGTGGTGGCGTCATATAAGGCGAATCTGTTTCTAACAATATTTTATCCATAGGAACATTTTTTATAACTGTATCCAATTTTACACTTTCAAAAGTAATATTCCCTGTAAAAGATACATACAATCCTAAATTAAGTATATTTTCTAAAAATATATTATCGGATGAAAAACAATGTACTACACCACTATTTGAACAATTGTTATATTCTGTTTTTAAAATATCTAACATTTCTTTATCTGAATCTCTATTATGTATTATTATAGGTAACCCTAATTCTTTTGCAAGACATATTTGTTTTATAAATGTTTGTTTTTGTATATTAACAGGTGAAAAATTATAATAAAAATCTAATCCTATTTCACCTATTGCTATTATTTTAGGATATGTTGCACATAATTTTTTAATTTTACTTATAATATCATCTGTTAATGTATTGGCATTATGAGGATGCAGACCTAGTGCAGCATATATATGTTTATACTTTTTAATAATTTCTATTGTTGTATCTATATCATCAGGACTAGTCGCAGGCACAATAATATTCTTTACACCATTTTCAAAACTTTTATTAACAACGCTATCTAAATCTTCTTTATAATCCAAAGAATTTAAATGACAATGTGAGTCTATCATAATAAAAACTACATTAACCCTAATTATTCTAAAAAACTAATTTACAATTTATATTAAATTTTCTTTGTAATAATGAATACTCAGAATTGAATGGATAATATTGCTTGTTTTTTCTTACATTTGACAAAACAATAGAAACCGTATTCTTATATACAAATTTCAATAAAGGATATATGGTCCCAACTTCTTGAACTATTTTAGGTTCATATAAGTCTATCCATCTTTGCAAAATATTATCTATTAACCAACTACAAAACCATTTCCCAAATTTAAATGAAGAATAAACATTATTATGTTCACAAGATATACCTACAAATAAAACATTATTTAATCTTGCTTCTATAGTTGCTGCGCTACGAAATCCAAATTTATAATTTTCATCAAAAGCCCTAAAAAAATTATTATTTTGATATCCTGCATAATCAAAATAAGTCCAAAGAAAAGCACCACTATGCAAGAAATAAACTTCTTTACATAATAAATTTCTACTCATACCCGTTCTCATTCCTATACCAAAACTAAATTCATTATCATAAATATCATATTTATTATCAAATAAATAATATTTATTTGTATTTAACTCAATATAAGCAAATTCAGAAGAAAAAGAAGTTAAGGAATTAAACTTTTTATTAGTATCTAAACGAACAAAACCATATTCAAAATTCAAACTATTTGTTTCTGTCAATTTACTACTATTTATTAATTGAGAAGTTGTTATACCTAATTTATTTGGTAACAAATTTTCGCAGAGACCAAAATTAAAATTTATAAATGGTTTATTTACAAGTTTTTCTTGTCCATACAAAAATTCTTTAAAAAGACTTCCTATTATATTAGAATTACTATTATATTCTGTTACCTCGTCTATTTTAATATCTTCTATTTTATCATATGAATATGTTTTATTATACGAATATATTTTATTATAGTTTGCATTTGTTATTATATTAATAAAAAACAAAAATATAAATAAAATTATTTTTTTCATAATTAAATTAAAAGTTTAATATTACTTAATAACAAATCAATATACACACTTTGTCTTTTGTTTTTTTATTAATTTCAATCTTTTGTTCTTTTACTTTACCACTACCATAAATTTTCGTTTTAATTCCACAATTATGCATAAGTGATACTGCACGTCTTAGCGGTAATCCTTTTACATTTGGCACATCGTTTAAATCTTGTTTGCTATTAGTCATTTTATTTGTAATAGAATTAAGTAATATTATTTTACTATTTCTATTTATGCAAGTCCCTGCTCTTGGAACTTGCGAAACAATTATTCCCGTACTTTCTTCTCTAAGATTACAATTTAATCTTAATTCTTTTATTATATTTCTTGCATCATCGACTGACAATCCTACTAGTTCTGGCATATAAATAGTATTAGTATTATTTTTTTCAGCATATGATTGACTAGCTTCCATTATTTCTGGCGAAGCAGAAGCCCAACGTAAAGCAATATTTTTAAAAATAGGCGCTGCAACTGACCCGCCATAAAAATTATTTTTAGGTTGATCCATCAATACTAATAAGCATACTTTTGGTTTATTTGCAGGGAAGAAACCTACAAAAGAAGCAAAATAATTTGATTTTGAATATATACCTTCCTCTAATTGTTGAGATGTACCTGTTTTTCCGGCTACTTTTATATTTTCTATATAGGCACGTTTCCCTGTTCCATTTTCAACTACTCCACATAATAAACTTGTTAAAGTCTGTGCAGTACCTTGTGAAATAACTTTACGAATTTTTTGTGGTTGATTTATTTTTATAGTTTTATTATTTCTTTTAATTTCTTTAATAATAAATGGCTTCATTAAATTACCACCATTTGCAATAACTGAATATGCATTTACTAATTGAATTGGTGTAACCATAATTCCATAACCAAACCCTAGGAAACGTTTATCTATAGCTCGTATTGTTCTAAAATCTTTAATTTTGCCCGACATTTCACCAGTTAAATCTATACGTGTAGGAAGTCCAAATCCAAAATCACGTATATACTTATAAAATCGATGGGCTGGTAATTTATCAGCCAATTGTGAAAAAATTACATTGCTTGATTTTTCAAATGCTGAGCGAAACGAAGTAATACCAAGTGCATGATCATCCCTTATTGTAACTTGTCCAATAGTTAATTTCCCATTAAATCCACTATACATATCATTAGGTCTTACAATTTTTTCTTCTATACCTGCAGATGCAGTAATTGTTTTAAATGTAGAACCAGGTTCATAAATATCAGTAATCGCACGATTACGCATAGCACTATATGAAGTCTTCGTTAAATGGTTTGGGTCATAACTAGGGTAAGATGCTGAAGCTAATAACTCACCTGTATTAGGATCTAATGCAATTACTGTCCCTGAAGTTGCTTGTGAAGATATTACGCCTTGCATTAATTCAAATTCAACTATTTTTTGTAATTTTATATCTAAAGTTAAATATAAATCATCACCATTTACTGGATCTAGAACAGGTAAATCAATCGCTGGTCTTAAACGATTTTTTGCATCTTTATACATAATCATAAAACCTGATTGACCGCGTAAAATAGAATCATATTTTAACTCTATACCATCTATTCCATGATTATCTATATTAGTACAACCTATTAGTTGTGAACCTACTGAAGAATAATTATAATATCTTATAGGTTCATATATAAGTATTAATCCCCTATCTTTTATATATTTTAAGGGCATTATTTCACTTGGTAATTTCCGTCTACATAACCATACAAAAGATCCTTTTGCCGAATTTATTTTCTTTAATATACTATCACTTGATATTCCCAAACATTTTTCCATTAGTATTGCAATCGTATCTTTATTTTGGAGAACTGTTGGATCGACAGCAATAGATACACTTTTTATATTAGAAGCAAGTATATAACCATTCCTATCATATATAATACCACGCTGCGGATGCAATTCAATTCGAGATTGATGTTGTGACTCGGCACGTTGATAATAACGTTTTGTATCTATAACTTGTATATATAATAATTTTACAACTATTACTATTAACATTAAAGTAATACAAAATATTACCAACCAATACTTCCAAAATTTTTTCTTCCGCGTGAAATTATCTACATCTATAATTTCAACTTGTTCTTTTTTATTCTTCTCTTTTTTATTTTGCATAATTATAATTTATATATAAACAAAATAATATACAAATATAATAATTTTTAACTACTTTTTAAATAACTAATTAGTATATAATATATAATATAAATATATTATAAGTATATTACAAATTATAAACTTAGATATGAGATATTTATTATAAAAATTAATTATATATATAATAAATAAAGATAAAAAAAGTAATTATAAAATATTTTATAATTACTTTTTCTTTAATTTTAACTGATTTAACAATTATAACTATTAAATAAAGTTGTTATTAAGCACTATTCTTTTATAAATGCTTTTGATAATCTTTTCGCAATAACAGGAGCTGCTTCAAAAATGTTATCTTCCTTTTTAAAAATATCTTTTGCTTGATAATCAGGATCTGTTAATTGACTAGCAGGATGATAAATATAACTATTTATCAAATAACGTTTTGCTACAATACGAAAAGTTCCCGAAATAACTTTATCTATAACAAGATCATATTCACTAGCAGATTTTACAACGTTCCATTTTTCAGCATCAAATAAAGGGTTATTAGCATCAATATTTAATTCATCTAATATTTCATTTATACTTTCAACTGGTATAATTTTATAAAATTTTTCTTCAGGATCTAATGCTTTCAATTCTTTTGCAACAGAATCTTGTAATTCATAACACCATTGATTATGTGAAAATTCACCATCCAAATTACTAAACGGAAGTACAGCTATATTTTGTTGTGCAAACAACACACTACTAAATATAAACAATACAAATAATGCAAATACAGTTTTCATAATTTACCTTTAAGATTAAGAATTTAATTAACCTTTAAAATTTTTATAATATATTTTAATATCTTTTTTAATAATATACTTATATAAATATAGTATTATTATTAACCCTAAATTTAATAAAATTTAAATAATAAAAAAAGGAAGCGATAAGCCGAATTCTGTCTTCCATAAAAATGGGAGGCAATCATTTATCTTAAAATAATGTCACCATTATTTTTTAGCGGTCTACCCTGAAATATTAGAAAAAACTACTTAGACGAACAACCTAAGGTTATAAAAATAACATATTTCTATATTTGACTTTGCTCCATATGTGGTTTGCCGTACCATAATTGTCACCAATTATGTGGTAGTCTCTTACACTGCCTTTTCACCATTACCTTTATATAAAGGCTGTTTATTTTCTGTGGCACTTTCCGTCAATAAATCATTATAATTTATTGCCTTCGCGTTACGAAGCATACTGTTCTACGGAGTTCGGACTTTCCTCTTTTTTTAAAAAAAAAGCGATTGCCTGCTTCCTTCCCTTTTAATCAATTACAAAATAATAATAAAAATATAAAAAAACAAATTTTTTATATTATATTTATATTTTATATTATAAAAGTAGTTAAGTACATTATAATTTTGTAGTATATTATATTTTTTACTGGTTAAGAGAGTTTTTTATATATATCTAAAATGATTTCATCTATTATATCGGATGAGCAATTACTTAGAGCACTTACTGCTGAACTTATAGAATTATCAGATCGTTTTAATACTTTTATATATACTTTTGAAAATATATTAACAAAATTAGATGAATTTTCTTCTGCCTTATAAACATTAGCAGATATAGTAATATCAACATTGTTAGAGAAATTCTTATCTACTGAATTATTAATATTACAATCAATAATACGACATTCTAAAATTAAATCAGGTAGCATTGTTATTGAGCTAACAACCCCTTTTTTAAATATGTTATATTTTGTTAATCTATCAATAGTAAAATCTGTTAACATTTCATCTAATGGGATTGTCCATAGATGATAATTACATTTTACTATATTTACACTATCTTCAATAATAATAATTTTTTCTGACGAAAGTTCTGTTTTTATAGTAAAATTTTTTACAAAAATACTTTTTTCTATATTTATTGTGTCAAATTCATTTTTAATTTTTTCTTGTTTTAAATGATAAGTATTATGTTTTTTTATTGAAGATTTTATATTTATACATCCAGAAAAACATACAGAAAATACTATCAATAAAAACAACATAATTAATAAAAATTTATGTTTCATAGCTTTTTATATTAATTATTTCTTTATAAATATTTACTATATTTCTTTTAAAATTCTCTTTTTTATTTAATTATTTTCCATTCCATATTCTTTTAATTTTCTATGCAAAGTTCTTTCTGAAATATTCAGTATTTGTGCTGTTTTACGTTTATTCCCTGATAATTCGTTTAATGTTTCAAGTATTACTTTTTTTTCAATTTCAGCTAGCGTCATTTTTTGCATAGAACTATTTGTATTCTCTGAATAATTCACAAGTGCAGTATCTTTTAAAACTTCTACATCATCTGAAATTTCAGTCATTGTATTACCAATAGCTCCTAATGCTCTTTTTATATCAGTTATATCCTGTTTTAGTTCTAATAATGTCCTTAAAATTAAAGTATCACTACCTATAATATCTTTTTTTACAGTAGAAACTAAAGCTACAGAAGTATTTGCATAATTTTTATCTATTTGTTGTCCATAAATATTATCATCAGATTGAAATAAATATTTTTTTATAATATTTTTATCAATAAATTTTCCATTTTCCAAGGTTACTACTTTTTCAACAAAATTTTTTAGTTCTCTAATATTACCCGGCCATTGCTTCCCTTTTAATAATTTAATAGCATCTTCAGAAAAGCCCATAAATTCTATTGAATTTTGATTACATATTCTTTTGGAAAAATAATCAACATATAAAGGGATATCTTCTAAATGATCTCTTAAAGGAGGAAGAATAATATTAACAGTATTTAACCTATAAAATAGATCTTGTCTAAAGTTTTTATTTTCTACTTCTTGTTTAAGATTTCTATTTGTTGCAGCTATAATCCGCACATTTACCTTTCTTATAGCAGACGAACCTAAACGTGAATATTCGCCTGATTCTAATATTCGTAATAATTTAACTTGAGTAATCATTGGCATCTCACCAATTTCATCAAGAAAAATTGTACCATTATTAGCAGCTTCAAAAAAACCAACTCTTTGTTCTACAGCACTTGTAAAAGCTCCTTTTTCATGTCCAAATAATTCTGCTTCTAACAATGTATCTGGAATAGCACCACAATTAACACTTACAAATGGTTTTGATTTCCTAAGACTTAGATTATGTATTGCATTAGCAAAAACTTCTTTCCCGGTACCGGTCTCTCCATTTATCAATACGGGCAAATCAGTTGGCGCTACTTTTTCAACCATATCGATTGCTTCTTGTATTAAATTTGAGTCTCCAATTATACCATAACGTAATTGAAAATTCCGTCTATACTCCCAATCAAAAATATTCATATACTATATTATATAATTGTTAATTATTTTACATTTATTTATTAAGTTTTATTAAGATTAAGATAATACTTTAAGTATTTATATTTTTATTCCACTCTGCCCAGCCACCTTCATACATAAAAACATTTTTAAATCCCAAGTTAACTAATATATTAGCAATATCATGGCTTAAGTCACAATTACCGCCGTCACAATAAATTATATATTTTTTATTTTCTGGAAGTGAAAATATTTTATCCATTAAAATACTTTCTTCTTCTAAGGGACATATATTAATTGCATTCGGAATGTGTGCAGCTATAAATTGACTGGAACGTCTAGCATCAATTATTACAAAGTCTTTTGAATTTACTATTTTCAACATTTGTTTATATGTAACCGTAAGAAATTCTTTATGATTTAAAGATTTTTCTTTATTTGATATTTTTATATCGACTTTTTGAGTATCTAATTGTTGTTTAGCAGTATGAAGTTCTTTGTTAATTATAGTATCTTTTTTAGTATCATCTTGTTTTAATGTATAGTCATTTGTATCTATATCTTTCAGAGTGTCTTTCAGAGTTTTTTTTAATATTAAACTATTATTAAAAAGTAAAGAATCACTTACTTGTAATTTTTCTGAACTTTTTTTTATAAAAGGCAGTCCATCTTCTCTAAGTATATTATAAACTATTGATATAACAGTTGAAATAAGTAAAATCAAAAAAATATCTTTTATGTGATGTTTCATATTAAATTAAAATAAATATATGATTTAAATTTTATGATTTAAATTTAATATTAAAATTATTATGTTAAAATTTTTTATATAATCTTATTTTATTATAAGCTTTTAATATACTTATAGTCTCTAATTTTGCTTCCTCTGGTGTTAATTTATTTTGTTCAATATTATCGGGATGTACAGATTTGATTTTTTGCTTAAACATTGTTTTTATTTCGTTTACACTTGCATCAAGTGAAACGCCTATAATGTTATAGGCTTTTATTATATCGTCATCAATATTACTTTTGTTATTAATATTATTTAAATTAAAACTATTATTTGAAAATTCTTTAAAATCTTGTTGAGTTTTATATATATCACTATCTAAAAAATCTTCTGAATTTAATTCATCTATTATTTTTTGTAATTCTGGAAATTCTTCTGTAAAAATATCTTGTTTTTTATTATAATTAGTATCTTCTAAATTAGTTTTTACTATATTTAAAAAACGTTTAAAAATACCCATATAAATTTTATTCTTTAATTATATTGACGTTTTATACAACAAAAAATTTTTATACAATATATCTATGCTCTATATTATATTCTATAAAAATAATAAAAAAAAACAATATAATTATTAATTTTTATTATTTTATATAAATTTTTTAATAAATTTTATTAAATTATTAAAAAAAAATGTATCTTTATAAAAATAATTTTGAAATAAGTAGTATAATACTATATTAAAATTAAAAATCAAAATATAAATACAATAATCTAATATCTATAAAAACAATGAGACTATTTATTTCTATAAATTTTGATGAACAAACAAAACAAAAAATAAAAGAGAAACAAGATATTTTAAAAAAATATTCTTCAAGTGGAAATTTTACCAAAAAAGATAATTTACATATAACTCTTGTATTTCTTGGCGAAATAGAATCAAAACAATTATCAAAAATAAAAAATATAATGGCCGAGATAAAATTACCAAGTTTTTATATAAATATAACAAAATATGGAATGTTCAAACATAACAATAATATTTTTTGGCTTGAAATCTCTAAAAACAATATATTAAATAACTTATACTTAGAACTATACAATAAATTAACAGATGCAGGATTTAATATAGAATTCAGAAAATTTGTTCCTCATTTAACAATAGTACGTGAATTAAAAATAAAAGATACTATTAATGGTCATAGTATTAGTAACATTATAGATGAATTAAACAGTAAATATCAGGATAAAATAGTCTTAAAAGTAAATAAATTTTCACTTATGAATTCAGAACGTATAAACGGGAAATTGACATATACTGAATTATTTAATCAAAAATTAGAATAAAATATTAAATTTATAAATTAAAATACTATTTAAATATATTTATATTATTAAATAGTATTTTATATCATTAACTATTACTTTTTAAATAAATGAAAACATATAGAAAAGAACTATTTTTTAATATACCTAGTCGCAGATCTTTTGTAAATATAACTCCTCAAGTAATCAAAGCAATTGAAGAAAGTACAATACAAGACGGTATAATTTTAGTAAATGCAATGAACATAACCTCAAGTGTATTTATCAATGATGATGAACAAGGTTTACATAAAGATTTTGAAAATTTTTTAGAAAAATTAGCACCTGAAAAACCGTACTCACAATATTCACATAATGGTTATGAAGATAATGCAGACGCACATCTAAAACGTACTATTATGGGGCGAGAAGTTGTTTGTGCAATAACAAACGGCAAATTAGATTTCGGGACTTGGGAGCAGATATTTTACGGTGAATTTGATGGAAAACGCACAAAACGTGTTTTAATAAAAATAATAGGAGAATAAATAAATAAATAAATAAATAAATAAATAATATTTTTAGTAAATATATCAGTGTTTTTATTTAATAAATAAAAAAATTATGATTTTTATAAAAAAAATATTAAATTTGTCTTTATATTAAGATACTAAATAAAAAATAATAAAAATGATAAATCGTAGAAATTTTATAAAAAATTGTAGTATAGGGCTTGGAGTGGCATTAACTTCTCCTTATTGGTTAGATACTTTATTGGCGTCTTCAATAAAGTCGACCGGAAAAGATCTTATTAGTTCTAACTTTGGATTTTCAAAAGAAGATATCCAAAAATTATTATTAATTGCACTTTCTAAAGGCGGTGATTTTTCAGAATTTTTCTTTGAATATACACAAAGTAGTTCTGTTTCAATGGAAGAAAGTTTAATAAAAAATTCATCAGAAGTAATTACTCTTGGGGTTGGTATTAGAGTAATAAAAGGGAATAACTATGGATATGCTTTTTCAAATGAATTAACATTTGATAGTATAAAAAAAGTAGCCCTTACAGCTGCTGCAATAGCGGGTGGAAATAGTAAAGTCAAGCAAATCAATTTAAATAGCAAAAAAGTAATAAAAAATTATTATGATTTAAATTCACCCATAACAGACTTAACATTATCAGAAAAAATAAAAATGGTAAAAGCAGCACACGATACTGCCTTAAAATATGATTCTAAAATCAAAAAAGTAAGCGCATCGCTTTCTGATGAAATGCAATATGTAACAATTGCAAACAGTGATGGTTTATTAATATCTGATATACGTCCTCAAACTCGTTTAGTTGTTTATGCTACTGCTGCAAAAGATACAAAAAATTATGTAACCGGAAGCGCTAATGCAGGTGGCCGATTAGGTTTTAACTTTTATAAAAATAAAGTAAAACCAGAAGAATTAGGAGTAAAAGCAGCTAAAGAAGCAATAATATTATTAGATGCAGAAAATGCACCAGCGGGTGAAATGACAGTTGTTCTAGATAAAAAACAATCAGGAGTAATGATACATGAAGCTGTTGGACATCCATTTGAAGCAGATAGTATTTGGAAAAAAACGTCAACAATTTATGATAAGTTAGGACAAGTTATAGCATCTCCTTTAGTGAATATATATGAAGACGGAACTATCCCTCAATATAGAGGTTCTATGAATATAGATGACGAAGGAATGGAAACTGAAAAAACTATACTTATGGAAAAAGGCAAAGTTGTTGGTTTTATAAATGATAAACTTTCAGCACAAGCTTTAGGAATTAAAAGAAATGCTCATGGACGTCGTGAATCTTACGAATGTATTCCTATCCCACGTATGATGAATACAGTTTTAGAAAGAGGAGATACACCTACTGATGAAATTATAGAAAGTGTAAAAAAAGGATTTTATGCAGTTTCGTATCAAGGTGGAATGGTAGAAGGAACAGGTAAATTTACATTCTCAATAAGTTTAGGATATCTAATTGAAAATGGAAAAATAACAAAACCATTAAAAAACGCTACACTTATAGGTACAAATACAAAAATATTAAAAGATATAGATATGATAGGAAACGATCTTGACTTCTTCCTAGGAACTTGTGGAAAAGCAGGACAATCGGTTCCAGTTACTGCTGGAACTCCAACACTACGTATAAAAAAGATGACAGTTGGAGGAATAGTATAAAAATCTAATTATAGAAATGTGATATAAAATATATAAAAAGTAACATAAAAAATATTTTATTATGTTACTTTTTTTTATTTAAAAATTTATTTTGGATAAATCTTGCATTATTTTAGAAGTTTCTAATAAAGATTTTACAATATTTTGATAATGTGTAATATCATTATCTGATAATATCCTACCTTTTCTATACTTTAACCACATTTGTAATGGTGTATAACTACCTATAACAAAATTCCAAGCAACTTCAGGAACATTCCCAAAATATTGTTCTTTATTGATATATATCCTGCCATTTGTGTAATTTACTTTTTCTACTTTATTACTACCAATTACAGGATAACTTATATTAAAATCAATTTTATTTAAAACATCAGTATCTAATAAATGTAGTTTACGCAATATACTTCCTTTTGATACTAAATCCCAAAAATATGTTAGATCTTTAGGATAAGGAATTATTGGGAAATCTATTTTTAAGAATTCTATATATTTTTCTCTATAACTTGAAATATGTAGTACCGCATAAATATAATCTAATATATCAATAGGACTAAATGTATTTTTATTTTGTTCTTTTTCTTTAATAAATTCTATACCTAATATATCTGAAAACTTCTTGATTATTTCATTATTAAAATTAGGTTCTCGGGAAATTGTTAAATTAGCTTGTGAATCTTTTTTATATAAATATAAAGGAAAAATATATGAAGCACTGCCTATTGTATGTATATCAATAATTTTATTAGTAATAAAAGCATCTTTATAAAATAAATTTTGTATGGGTATATTTTTTTCTAATATTAATCCTATATTATCTTTATTTATAAGATGTTGCATTATATTAAAACATGGATAAGACATAAACCCTTTTGTATTAGCCGTATAAAAAGTATTTCTAATATCAAAAGGTCTATAATTTATTTCGGTAAAATTAC
>CAYYIP010000023.1:0-26122 GCA_964472015.1 uncultured Hyphomicrobiales bacterium
TCTCCAATCCCATTAAGTAATTTAACAAGCTTTTCATTTCTTTTTTCTACAGTATCGCCTAATTTATTACTATTTACATCAAATTCTTTAAAAAGTCCTTTAAAATCATTTCTTGCCTCTCCAGATTGAGCCGATGCTTCTATATTATTGAATATTGATTGTAAAGTTACATTCAGATCTTTGTCATTTTTTGCTCTTTTTCTAACATTAGAAAATAATTCACTTGGGAAAATAAAAAAACCTTTTTCTTTAACTATTTCACCCCTTAAAGATTCAGTTATTTTATCATCAGGAATATCTTCATAATCAAAGTCTTTGTTACCAGATTTAATTTCATTTTTATTTAAGTAAGAACAAATGTCTTCTGAAATATATCTGTAAAACATAGTAATGATAACATAGCTCTTAAAATCCCAACCATCTACAGCACCACGTAAATCATCTGCTATAGACCAAATAGTACGATGTAATTCTTGGCGTTCTTGTTCTGTTGTGCTTGTCATAAATTCCCTTTTTAATTTGTGCTATTTAAAATTTTATCATAAACAAAATTAATATATTTTCATACAATTTTAAAATCATTCTAAAAATATTTTATTTTTTAGCAATTACAATTCCAAGTTCTACTATTTATTATACAGTTTAATTACTTATTTACTTCATTTAATAATTTTTGCGGCTCAGTGTTATTGCCCTTTTTAGATCAAATTTCATTAATAAAATAAATCCTATAATAAAAAAACTTACTAAGGATAAAACCGCATACCTGTATGAACTAGAGAAGTTATAAACTAGTCCAAAAATAAAAGGCGCTAACCAACTCGTCCCTTTCTCACTAATCTCATATATACTAAAATACTCCGCTTCTTTTCCTATAGGAATAATTTGCGAAAAAATAGAACGCGAAATAGCTTGCGTCCCACCTAATACTAGTCCCACAATTACTCCCATAATGTAAAACCCTAACTCCGTATATAAAAAAAAGAATGTAACTACGATTACTAAAACCCAAATCGCAATACTAATCCTTAACGCAAATAATGTATTATATTTTCTTGCAATATATCCAAATAATAACGAACCTATAATTGCAACAAATTGAATTAATAATATTACCGTTATCAATACTTCCATAGATAACCCAATTTCTTGACTACCAAATTGAGCTGATAACGCAATTACTGCTTGTACCCCATCATTGTAAAATATATAACAAATTAAAAATAAAATCGTCTGTGGATAATTTTTAGCATCCTTTATTGTCTCTAATAATATAATAAAACTTTTACATAATAATTTTTTCTTGTTATCTATCTTATTATTTATATTTATAGCGGTCTCTTTACGTAATGTAAATAAAGGAATCAAAGAAAATATCGCCCACCAAATCCCCGCACTAGATAAACAAATACGAATTGCAATTTCATCAGAAATATTTAGCGTACTAGCATTTAAATAAAAAGCTAAATTTAATATTAGTAATAATGTCCCTCCTACATACCCATATGCCCATCCCATCGATGAAACCGTTTCAGGACTCTTTGTTCCCGCTACATACGATAAATACGAATTATATACAACACAAGAGGCCCCAAATCCACTATTAGCAATAATAAATAACCATGCTCCTAATACATAATTATCACTTGATACAAAAAATAAACACGTAGTTGCAATAGCCCCTATATAAGCCGTTATAAATAATAAGTGCTTTTTATATTTAGAATTATCAGCTATTGCACCAATAAAAGGTAAAATTAAAACTTGTAAAATTATAGAAATTGATATAATGAAAGGAAAATAAGAACCCGCTGCTATATCCCAAAATAAAAAATTTACATTTCCATTTATATCAGCGGCTTTAGTAGTGATATCAGTTAAATATGGCCCTAAAAATAAAGTAATAACAATAGTAGGAAAAGCCGAATTTGCAAAATCATAAAAATACCATCCAATTCTCTCTTTTTTTATAATATCTATATTACCAAATATATTATCAAATAATTTAGCAATCATTAAAATAATCACCTATATTTATCAAACATAAAATATATAAAATTATGGTATTTAAACAAGCTCAATAGCCCTACTTTGCTATTGAGCCTATCGAATAAATTAGAATAGTAAAATTTGCTTAACTGTTAACAAAATTAAATTGATTTGTAAACTCTTTAATAGCATTATCAAGCTCTTCCTTAATCTCATCATTTAGTTGTTTTTGTTTTCTTATTTTTTCTAAAATTTCTTTTTGTGCATCTAAATAACAGAATAAGTCATTTTCATATTTCTTAATCAATTTAGTGTTAATGTTATCCAAATATCCATTAGTAGCAGCGAATAATAAAGCTACTTGTTTTTCAACTTGAATAGGTGCAAATTGCGGTTGTTTAATTACCTCCGTTAATTTTTCCCCTCTAATAAGTTTTTGTTTAGTATTAGCATCTAAATCAGAACCAAATTTAGCAAAAGCTTCTAGTTCTCTATACATCGCTAAATCCAGTTTCAAGGGTCCTGCAACCTTTTTCATCGCTTTAATTTGAGCATTTCCACCAACACGTGAAACTGAAATACCAATATTTAATGCTGGTCTCATCCCTGCATTAAATAACTCCGGAATAAGATAAATTTGTCCATCAGTAATTGAAATAACATTTGTAGGAATATAGGCTGAAATATCCCCTGCCTGTGTTTCTATTATAGGTAAAGCAGTAAGTGATCCCGCTCCTTTATTTTCAGAAAGTTTAGCAGCTCTTTCTAATAATCTAGAATGTAAATAAAATATATCCCCCGGATAAGCCTCGCGTCCCGGCGGTCGTCTTAACAATAAAGATACTTGCCTATATGCAGCAGCTTGCTTACTTAGATCATCATAAACAACTAATGCATGCTGCCCTTTGTCTCTAAAATATTCAGCGATAGAACATCCACAGAATGGTGCTATATATTGTAATGGTGCCGAATCCGACGCATTAGCAGCAACAATAACTGTATAATCTAAAGCCCCATATTCTTTTAATATAGAAACAACATTCGCTACTGTCGAGCCTTTCTGTCCAATAGCAACGTAAACACAAAAAACCGGATCAATTCCGTTTTCTTTTGCTTCTTCTGTATGTGTATATTTTTGATTTATAATAGTATCAAGCGCTACTGTTGTTTTCCCTGTTTGTCTATCTCCAATAATTAATTCACGCTGTCCCCTCCCAATAGGAATTAAAGCATCAATAGCTTTTATCCCCGTTTGTAATGGTTCATTAACAGGTTGCCTATCCATTATACTCGGAGCATTACGTTCTATAGGAAAAATATCAGTTGCTTTAATATCACCTTTATCATCAATAGGTTGCCCAAGAGGATTTATTACACGCCCTAATAAAGCTTCACCAACAGGTACAGAAGCAATACGCTTTGTGCGTTTAACAATATCACCTTCTTTTACAAGCGAAACATCACCAAATAACATTACACCTACATTATCTTCCTCTAAATTTAGTACCATCCCAAAAACATCATTAGGAAATTCAACAAGCTCAGACATCATTACTTTTGTAAGTCCATATACTCGTGCAACCCCATCTCCTATTTGTAAAACGGTACCTATTTCATAAATATCAGCCTCATTTGTAAATCCAGTAAGATTCTTACGTAAAATATTTGATATTTCTTCTGGTCTAACATCAATCATTTTATACCTATTAGTTTTATTTTTATTTACTATATTATATTATTTACTATTTATATTATAAATTATAAAAATATATCTAAGATACTAAATATATCTTTATAAAGTTTTAATAGTCTTTTTAATATTTTTTTTGAATATTAATTTTTTATTTTTATTAATAATTATTTTTAATTAAATATTTTTAATTAAAAAATTATGTACCCTATCAAGCTTATGTTTTAACGAAGCATCATATATACAATTATTAATATCAATAGTTATTCCCCCAATTAATGTTTTATCAACAACATAATTAGGAATAACTTTTTTACTCGTAACTGTCTCAACTTTAGAAATAATATTACTCTTTAATTCATCTGTTAACTCAATCGCTGACCTAATAGTAATAGGTATTAATCCATTATCTATGTTATATAACTTAACAAAACTTATATAAATATATTCTATCAAATTTATACGACGTTTATTTATAAGTAATATAAAAAATCTAAAAGTAATATCAGAAACTTTACCTCGAAATATTTCAAAAAAAAGCTTCTCTTTTTTTATATCTGATATAATAGGACTTTTTATTAAATTCCGTAATTCAATCGATTTTTTAACTATATCAGATATCTGCTCTAATTCATCTAAAATTTGTTTTAAATTATTATTTTCTTTTGAAATAATAAATAATGCCTCTGCATATCGCATAGCCACTTTTGAATTGTACATAATATCTTTACCCGTTTACATCATATCCTGTTTATTCATTATTTGTCGGTATTTGTTCTATATATTTCTGTATTAACTGTTTATCTGTCTCAGAAGTTAATTTTTCTTCCAAAATCTTTTCAGTTACTTTAACAACTAAATCAGCTACTTCCCCTCGCATCTCTTGCATAGCAATTTTCTTGTTTCTTTCAATCTCTTCTTTTGCTTGCTCAATAATAGCGTTCTTATCATTTTTTGCCTGTACAATAATCATATTAGCCTGCTCTTGTGCTTGCTCTTTCCCTTTTTTAACAATATCATCAACAGTTTTATAAGCATACTTCAATTTTATTTCATTCTCTTCTGCTAGTTTTTTTGCTTCAAGATTTGTACGTTCTGCCGCCTCTATAGATTCTTTTATATATTTTTCCCGAGCTATAATATTCTTAATAAAATTCTTTCCACCAATAAAATATAAAGCACCTAAAAAAAGAATAAAATTAACAATCGACCAAAATAATAACCCCGGTTTGACACTTAGAAAATCCATAACTCTATACCCATATATTATTATAAATATAAGTACTAAATACCTATATTTTTATTATTTTAATATTTATTATTTTAATATTTTTTTTATAAATTTATAAGTAAATTATAATTTTATAGAAAATAATTTAGTCTTAACATACTTAATTTAAGTATAGTTATATTTCTAAATTATTTCTATAAAATTAAATATTAATTGAACTAAAAATAATAAATAATATTTAAATAAAAATACTATTTCAATTTTACTTAAATAGTAAATTATTTTATCTAAATATTATCTCCATTATTTTAACACTAGTAGTAAACATATAGCAGCAGCAAAGAACGCAACACCTTCTATTAATGCAGCAGCAATAATCATACTAGTTCTTAATTGTCCACTAATTTCAGGTTGGCGACCCATTGTCTCTAAAGCAGTACTGCCAATACGAGAAATACCAAGACCAGCACCTAATACCACAAGCGCTGCCCCAATACCAGCAGCTAAATAAGCAAAACCTAAAACGTCCATTAAAAACTCCTATCTTTATTTATTTTTATAAAATTATATTGTTTATTATTTAAAATAAATCTTAATTTATTTATATATCTTATTTTTATATGTATATCTTAATTATAATATTTTTTATTTTTTTATTATATTTAATATTTATTCCTATTCGTTACATTTCATACTCGTGCTTTAAATGTGTCCCAATCGACTGCCCTACATAAATAGCAACTAACATAGTAAAAACAAAAGATTGAATAAAAGCAACAAGCAATTCTAACAAATATAGAAATATCGAAAATGGTACTATAACCGTAGCTAATATATAAGTATTAAAAAAGAATAATAATCCCAAAAAAGAAAACAAAACTATATGTCCCGCAGTCATATTAGCAAACAAACGGACCGTTAACGAAAATGGCTTTATAAATAAACTTAAAAATTCAATAGGTACCATTATAATAGCTAAAAATACTGGCGCATCCCCCAGTAAATGTTTAAACCATACTTTAATTCCTGAATATTTAATAGCTGCTCCATTAATTACAAAAAAAGCAACAATTGCTAATGCCGCCGTAACAGGCAGTGCACTTGTTGCAGTATGTCCTCCCGGTAATAATCCTATCAAATTTACTACCAAAATAAAAATAAATGTAGCACTAAAATAAAAAGTTAAGTTATCAGCTATTTTTCTATTAGGTAAATTAGGAATAACGACCTCTTCTCTTAAATAAATAATTATTTTTTCAACAGCATTAGCAAAAAAACCACTCGGTGCTTTGTTCATTGCTAATCTACGTCTAGAAGAAATTTTTTTAAATATAAATAATATAAATATAATTGCAATCCATTGAAATACTACTAAATTTGTTATAGATAAGTCTAATGCAGGTTTTTTCCCATCCGAAACTCTAACTATATCATGTTTAACCTCTGTATATATTCCTTCCGAAATCATCGACGCTTCGTTATTATAAATATGCAAGCCTTCATCAAGTAAAATTATAGGTAAATCACAAATATGATACGGCCCTATATAAAACCCGTTATGATCTCCAAGCGAAGAAAATAATTCATCAAACACATAACTCCTACTGCCTGCATCAGCAGCCGACGGCTGTACCATAATAGTATCAGTAGTAGACGGCATAGAACAAGGAGGAGTAGATGAAGTCGTTTCCGAATATTTCATATATGTGTATGTTGGAAAAAAATTCATAAATAAATTATTATTATTATAAAATATAGTTCATATTAAAATAAAACTTAATTTATGCTTTAGCATTCTTATTTAAGCTCACTACTTCAAGTATTTTAAAAATAAAATAAAATATAAATAATGATACAAAATAAGCTATCAATGATATATTAGTATATTTAACAATTATAAATGAAATAAATAACAATAAAATTATACGTAATATGAAAAATAAAGTAACATAAATTAAAACTTTTTTAGACTTTTTTATGAGTAAATTATTATATATTTTTACATAAAAAAACTTTATCGCAAATATATAATTAATAAAGCATACAAAAAATGCAATGAAAATTCCTGAATAATTTTGAAACTGAAAAAGAAACATTTTTATTTTTTCATTACCTTTCTAAAAAAATTAAAAAAACCTATAAACATTCCTAAAAATGTAAAAATAAGTGTCAATAATGGCGATAAATTAAACTTTTTATCAAGCCACCAACCTAATACAATAAAACCACCAATAGTAATCGCTAAATTTAATCCCAAATCTAAATAAGGTGATATTTCTTTATATACCTTATATCTTTCTTTAAAAGAATTATCATTATTATCATTATCATCTTTCATTATCATATTTCATTCTTTCTAAAATTCTTTTAATTCAAGAATATTTATAATATCCTAATATTAATAAATAAAATATTTTTTAATTAATTTATAAAAAACCTAAACTATTTAATATATTTAAACTTATTAATAAAATAATATTAAAAATATATGTAACATAATTGTAAATATAATTAAAAATATTTTAAAATTCATTATTTAATTAAAAATATTTTATTTTTTATTTATTTAATTTATAAATTTAATATTCTTAACATATATATAATATAATACTATAATACTAATAATAAAAAAATAAAAAAAATATACCTATGGTAAATATTCCCTTTTCAATATCTCTGCATTTATTCCATAAGAAGGTTTCACCTTTGTAATAGTAAAGTAAATTAATATACATAAAATTATTGTACATAAAATACCACTCTCAAAATTATAATAATTCCCAAACAAAATATTTTGAAAAGTATTATTCTTATCATTGAAAACTATATTGAAAATAGAATCATTATACATTAATTTTTTTGAACTCCTTTCCCAAAATAAAAATATAGATATATTCCACATAGAATGAAAAGAAAAAGGTAACCATAAAGAATTAGTTTTTATATACATTTGACAAAATAATATTCCTGCTAAAAAAGTATTCATAAACAAAACAAAATTCATATAATCTATAAAGAATATATGAGAAATAGCAAATAATAAAGAGGAAATAATAACCGTATAAGTTTGGCGCCAACTCCTCATAATAATTTGAAATATCAACCCGCGAAATAATAATTCCTCTACCCCAACATTGTTTAATATAGTAGGAACATTAATTAAAAAATTAGAAATATTACTCTTGTTAAAATAAATACTAATATCAAAAAAAGCTAATGCAATCAAAACAATTAAACCAACTGATAAGACAGCAGTAATAACCCCAATAAAAATATCTCTTATTAAATATATATCTATATTTATACCAACAAAATACCATTTACTATTTTTAGAAAACTCTTCAATAAGTATTGCAGGCAATAAAAAAATAGGTATATAATTAGAATAATAAATAAATTCATCTAACGTTATATTAAATATATCACATTTAAAATAACATCTTATAATACTAAGTATAATAATACTTAATAAATAAATTAAAATTTTTTTCATTAATCTAATATAATTTAATTAAAATTAATAATCTAGTTGATTTATTTTCATTACTTTTTTATAATAAAATTATATAAAAAATATACAATTTTAATTTTCAATAATTACATAAGCAATAGCATTATCATCCGTATGCGCTAACGAAGTATAAATTTTATAATCACCCCACTTTTCTTTTAATTTACCACTTAAATAAATAAAAGGTTGACCTTTTTCATTATTTACAATACTTATTTCTTTTAATTTGCACTCTGCACCAATACCAGTACCAATTGCTTTGCTAAATGCCTCTTTTGCAGCAAATCTAGCCGCATAATGTAAATATTTGGAATCTTTCTTATCTTTAAACGATTCACAATATTTAATCTCTTCCTCAGTATAAATGTGATTTAAAAATTTATCACCATACTCCGATATAACTCTACGGATCCTAACTATATCTACTATATCAATTCCAATACCAAAAATCATAAACGAAATTTAATAATTTTAAAAAATAATAATTAAAAATAAGATATTTATATTATATTTTTTTATGTATTATATAAAATACAAAATACAAAGATATAAAAATAAGAAAAAATAATTATAATGTTTTAAAAAATTTTGTTTTTACAAAAATATGTTTTATTTTACATAATTTGATTAATGAAATCAAGTTAACTAATTAAGTTAATTAATTGTTTTATTTAGTAATTAATTTTTCTTTAAGGGTATAAAATGGCTCTTACAAATAATATAATGGCTGAACCATATAAAATAAAAATGGTTGAACCATTAAAAATAACAACAAAAAAATATCGCGAAAAAGCGATGAAAGAAGCCGGTTATAACACATTCTTATTACGTAGTGAAGATGTTTACATTGATTTGTTAACAGACTCAGGTACCAATGCAATGAGTGAATATCAATGGGCAGGTTTGATGATCGGCGATGAAGCCTATGCAGGTAGTAAAAACTATTATTTCTTGGTAGATGCTATGCAAGAATGTTTTGGTTATAAACATTTAGTACCAGCACACCAAGGGCGTGGTGCAGAACAATTAGTTTCTAAAGCACTTATAAAACCCGGTCAATATGTTCCCGGTAATATGTATTTTACAACTACTCGAGAACACCAAGAATTAGCAGGCGGTAAATTTGTAGACGTTATTATAGACGAAGCACACGATCCAGATGCAATTCTTCCTTTTAAAGGTAATGTTGATTTAAACAAATTTGAATCACTTATAAAAAAAGTTGGTGCAAAAAATATAGCATACATTACCGTTGGTGTTACTGTAAATATGGCAGGTGGCCAACCTGTTTCAATGGCAAACCTTAAAGCAGTTAGCAAATTAGCACATTCAAAAGGTATTAAAGTTGTTCTTGATGCTACTCGTGCAATGGAAAATGCTTATTTTATTAAAACAAGAGAAGAAGGTTATGCAAAAAAATCAGTAAAAGAGATATTAAGAGAAATGTGTAGTTATACTGATGCTGCTACTTGCTCTGGTAAAAAAGATTTCCATACAAATATTGGCGGTTTTGCAGCTTGTAATGACGATGATATGGCTACTACAATGAGAAGTATGGTAGTTCTCTATGAAGGTCTACAAACTTATGGTGGAATGGCAGGACGTGATATGGAAGCAATGGCTCGCGGTATACTAGAAGCATGTCAAGATCACGTAATGGCTCATCGTGTTGGTCAAGTAAAATATCTTGGTGATAAATTACTCGATGCAGGTATACCTATAGTTAAACCTGTTGGTGGTCATGGTGTATTCGTTGATGCACGTAAATTCTATCCAAAAGTTCCACAAGAACAATACGTAGCACAATCTCTAGCCGCTGACCTATATATACATTCCGGAGTTAGAGCGATGGAACGTGGGATAGTTTCTGCAGGTAGAAATCATGAAACAGGCGAAGAAAATCGTCCAAAACTAGAAACTATAAGATTAACAATCCCAAGACGAGTTTATACTCAATCTCATTTAGATGTTGTTGCAGATGCTGTTATCGATCTATATAAACAACGAGATAAAGCAAAAGGATTAAAAATGGTTTATGAACCAAAATATTTACGTTTCTTCCAAGCAAGATTTGAAAAATTACCATAATATTATATTTTATTTAATATATAAATATTACGAAATATTATAAATAATTACAAATCTTTTTGTATAAATAAATTATTAATTAATAAATTTTATTTTAATAATTTAAAGTCATATAAAAACACAAAACAAAAAAGGTAACACAATACCTTTTTTGTTTTGTTATAATAAAATATAAAACTTACTATAATATACAATTCTTATATCCTTTTATAAATTAAATAGACTATTAAAAATTTAATTTTTTATTATAATATAATTTTAATGTTATATTAAATTATATTTAAATTAAATATATTAAACTAATATCACATAAAATAAATTGTTATTTTTATAATTTATATATTACTTATAGATGTGTTATTTAATTTATTATTTATTTGTAAACACATTAAAATTATGTATTTTTGTAAAATATATTATAATTTAATAAATATCAACTAAATATAGAGAGCAATATGTCAGAAACAGTTTTAGAAAAACTTTTACGTTATGTAAAAATTGATACTCAATCAGACGAAAATAGTGAAACAACTCCAAGTACAAAAAAACAATTTGACTTAGCAAAAATTTTATTAAAAGAATTAGAAGCTCTAGGAGTAAAAGATGCCGAATTAGATGAACATTGTTATTTATTTGCAACAATACCATCAAATTTACCATCAAATAAACAAGTACCTCAAATAGGATTCTTAGCTCACTTGGATACTTCGCCTGATGTTAGTGGCAAAGATGTTAACCCACAAATAATAAAAAATTATCAAGGTGGTGATATAGTTTTACCAGCAGATAACAATGTTGTAATAAAAATGTCAGAAAATCCTATGTTATCTAAATGTATAGGACATACAATTGTAACCTCTGATGGTACAACATTACTCGGCTCCGATGACAAATCAGGTATAGCATCTATAATGCAATTAGTACAAACATTAAAAGAACATCCAGAAATTCTACACGGGAATATACGTATAGGATTTACTCCCGATGAAGAAATTGGACGCGGTACACAATGCTTTGATTTAAAAAAGTTTAACTGCCATTATGCTTATACAATAGATGGAGATATGCCGGGCGAATTAAATAAAGAAACATTTAGTGCTGACTCTGCAACAATTACAATAACGGGACGAGATATTCATCCTGGTATGGCAAAAGATATAATGATTAATTCCATTCGTATTATGGGCGATATAATTTCACGTTTACCAAAAAATATGGCGCCCGAAACTACACAAGGATATGAACCATTTATACATCCTCATACCGTTACTGGAAGCGTATTTAAATCACAAATAAAATTTATATTAAGAGATTTCAAAACAGAAGGATTAACAAAACAAAAAGAAATTCTAGAAAATATTATTTCAGAAGTTCAAGAAATTTATCCAAAAGCAAAAATAGAACTCGAAATAAAAGTACAATATAGAAATATGTACGATAGTTTAAGTGCAAATCATTCCGGCTGTGACTATTTGATGGAAGCTGCAAAAAGAGCAAATGTAGATCCTTATTGGTCTCCAATAAGAGGCGGTACAGATGGTTCAAGATTAACAGAAATGGGGTTACCAACACCTAACATATATACAGGTGGACAAAATTTTCACTCTAGAACCGAATGGGTATCTATAAATGCACTAGAAAAAACAGTAGAAACACTTGTTAATTTAGTACAAATTTGGGTAGAAAAAACAAAGTAAATAAAAAATCTATATTTAATTATAAATATATTATAAATATGAAACCGAAGAAATTTTATATAATAATATTTTGTTTCTTACTAGTATTGACACTTTCAAGTTGGCAGTCAAATAAACAATTTAGAACCGAACAAGCTTTTATAACATATGGAAATACTATAAAATCAATTCTAAATTATTATATAAATGAAGTCCCTATTGATACATTATTAAAAAATAGTATAGACGGAATGTTAATATCACTAGATCCTTATTCTAAGTATATGCATTCAGAAGAATTAGACGAAATAGAAATTATAAAAAATGGGGAATATAAAGGATTAGGATTCTCTACGATAAATATAGATAGCCTATTAACTGTAATAAAAATAATACAAAATAGTCCTGCTCATATAGCAGGACTACATATAGGTGATATTATATATAAAATAAATGATGAAATAATTACCGATAGCACAAATTTAGAAGTAAAAATAAAGGCAAGTGATAAAATTTCTTTGGTTGTATTAAGAAAAAAATTTAAGATATTTAATAGAGTCGATTCAACAAAAATCGATTCTATTGATATTTTTAATGAAACTAAAAATTATAATATAGTACAAGATACATTAAAAATAAATATAGTAAAAAATGTTATAAAAATTCCATCTATCTCTCATTCTACACTGCTTGATAATAATATAGGATATATAAAAATAGATTTTTTCGCTAGCAAATGCAGCGATGAATTTATTAACAATTTTTATAAAATACAAACAAAAAGTAATAATAATTTAAGAGGATTAATAATAGACTTACGTGATAATCCAGGCGGAATGTTAGAAGAAGCAATAAATATATCTAAATTTTTTATTCCTCAAAATACAAAACTATTAACAATAAAAGGAAGATATAAAGAATCTAATCACGAATTCATATCAAACTATATACCTATTGATACAAATTTACCAATAGCTATTTTAATAAATGAAAAAAGCGCAAGCGCAAGTGAATTATTAGCAGGAATATTTCAAGATCTAGATAGAGGAGTTATAATCGGCTCAAACTCTTATGGAAAAGGATTAGTTCAATCTGTTTTTAACATATCTACATATAATATGTTAAAATTAACAACAAGTAAATTTTATACACCATCAGGTAGAAATATACAAAAAATAGACTATGCTAAAAAAGATACTAATTTAAAACATAAAGAAATATATTATACTAAGAATGGTAGAATAATCAAAAATAGTAGCGGGATAATACCTGATATAAATTATAAAGATACTCAGTTAGAAAATATAATTTTAACCTTAAAAGAAAATAATTTGTTTTTTAATTTCTCTATCCTATTATATGAAACAATAAATTCATTGAAAAATATAGAGTATAAAACTAATTATCAATTAGATAATAATATCTATAATTTATTTGTTTTATATGTTACTAATCCTAAAAATATAGAAAAAATAGATGAAATTAAAAATTTAATAAAAATAAAAGAAACTTTTCCTGATAAAATCAATAATAATATAAACAGCTTAATAGAAGAAATAATTTTATATACAGAAAACTCTTTAAAAACAGATATTAAAATAAGGCAACAAGCCGAAAAACTATTAAATTTTGAACTGAACGCTAGATTTAATGATAATAAAACATTAAACAATGAATTATTTTTCTCGGTAAATATAATAGACTTAGCATCAAATTTATTTTTATCAAACTCATATAAAAATATATTAAAAGCAAAATAAAATAATGAAAATAAATGAAGAACCAATAATAGAAGTAAAAAATTTAAAAGTTCAATACAATAACCGACTTATACTAGAAAATATAAATTTTAGTATAAACAAAGGAGAAGTTTTTGTAATTGTTGGTAGAAGTGGCAGTGGAAAAAGTACTTTGCTAAAACAAATAATAGGATTAGAAACACCAACCGAAGGTACAATTATTATAAATGGCAAAAATTTAACTAAGGCAACAGATGATCAAAAAATTAATATTATGTGTAAAAATGGTGTACTTTTTCAATTTAATGGTTTATTTGCTTCAATGTCAATAGGAGAAAATATAGAACTTATTTTAAGAAAATATACAAACTTATCAAACAATCAAATAAAAGAAGCTGTAGAATTAAAATTATCACTTGTAGGCTTGAGTGGATTTCAAAATTATAAACCGTCTGAAATTAGCGGCGGAATGAAAAAACGTGCAGCATTAGCTAGAGCAATGGCACTAGATCCTGAAATACTTTTCTTTGATGAACCGTCCTCAGGACTAGATCCAATAACTTCTGCTTCGCTAGATGATTTAATAAAAGAATTAAACACAGCACTAAAAACTACAATGGTAATAGTAACACATGATTTATCAAGTATTTTATCTATATCTCATCATATAATAATGTTAGATTCTGATAAAAAAGGTATAATAGCAAGCGGAACACCTGATGAACTTGTTAATTATGAAACAAATAAAAAAGTATATAACTTCTTTAATAGAATATTAGAATAATTTATATAAGAATATTAGAATATTAGAATAATTAGAAATTTTAATTTATCCATAAAATAATTTAAATATATTATGAAAAATAAAAAAATAAGTAATTCTTTTTTAATCGGGATATTTGTATTATCTGGCATCATATTATTAGTCGGATTTATATTATGGATGGGTGCTACTCAATTTTTTAAAGAATATAATTATTATGCAACATATTTTGATGAATCAGTACAGGGTTTAGAAACGGGCTCGTCAATAAAATATTTAGGTGTACCTTGTGGAATAGTAGATGCTATTGATGTAGCACCTGATGGGAAACTAGTAGAAGTTATAATGAAAATAGATAAAACAGTAAAAATAACTGATAATATAGGCGTACAATTAGAAATGGCGGGTTTAGCAGGTGGTAAATTTTTACAATTATATGAAGTAAAAAATAAAAAAAGCCAAAATAATATTGTAATTAATTTTACAGCAAAATATCCCGTTATTCACTCTGCAACATCAAGCATAGGTGAAATTACTCTCGCTGCAAATCAAATAGTAAGTGATATTAGTAAAATATCTTGGCATAATATATCTAGTGAATTAGAAGAAACTTTATATGGAACAAATAAATTTTTAAATAATAAAGAATTATATTTAATTATATCAGATTTACATAAATCAACTAAAATATTAGCAGAAGTTTTAGAAAAATTTAATACATCGCCTGTTTTAAGTGATGCAAAAATAACTGTAGAATCGTTGAAAAAAAGTGCTGAAAATTTAACATTATTAACTGAAAATTTAAATAAAGAATTAGAAGAAGCAAAAATATCAGAAAAAATAGATAAAATATATAACGGTTATGATACAACAGTAAAAAATATTAATTTATCAGTAAAAAATATTAGTAATAAAGCAGAATTTTCATTAATGGGAGTCAACTATTTATTACAAGATATTTCTATAACAAATAAAAATCTTAAAAAAACATTAAGAATGATAAATGATTCGCCGTATATACTTTTAACTGAACCTCCTGAAGAAGATAAGGTAAAGTAAAATACTTTACTTTTAACAAATTTATATAAAAATAAAACGCGTATGCAAAGCTTGTAAAAATACAAAAATGCTAGCATCGCGTTTTATAATTTTTAAAATTTATCTTTTTTCTCTGTTGCCATTTAAAAGAGCCTATAAGCTCTATACTCAAATTGCTAAATGTATAGAATTACTTAATTAAATATCTGAACAATATTACCACCTCTAGATTGTGCATGTTGTAGTGCATAACTAGCATTAGTTGTAAATGTTTCAAAATTATCTTTTTCCGTAGCAGTAACAATTCCTACACTAATAGTAATAAATATTTTTTCGCCATTTATTTCAATGTAATTAGTCGATATTTTATTTTTAAGTTCTTCCATAATATGCTTTAATTGTATAGCCTCTTTCTCTATACTAACAAGTCCAATAATATCATTAGTAACCTTGCCTATAGCATCATACGGTTTTAAATATTGACTACATTCATTTATTAAATAACTCAAAACTTTATTTTTTCTATTAACATCTTCAAATGCAGCATATTTATCAAGAGTAATTAAAGTTAATGTAAGTAACTGTTTAGTATCATTACATCTAATTAATTCTTCACTTATCTTCTCTTTTAGTCCCCTATTGTTGAGAATACCACTTTGTCTATCAATATTAGAACTCCTATTATATAACTCAATAAGAGCAATTTTTTCATAAAATTCACCTGCCCGATTACATAAAGCTTCTAACAATTCAATTTCTATGCCACTAAGAATCTCTGAGCTTTTAGCTTCAATAAACAAAGCACCATAAGTATCTGTTAATGATTTTATAGGAATAGAAATAAAAGCACCATTAGGTAACGGTGTCTCAAATGAATTAACACGAACAAAGTCTTTTTGAATTTTATCATCTAAACAAGAAAGAACTATATTTCTATTTTCTTTAATAGTTATACCTATTAAAGAATCATAAATAGGAATAGGAGTTGTAAAATATTTTTCGTCCGTATTATCTAGCGATTTATAATTACTAACATACCATTTTTTAGATTGCTCATCATATAAACAAATACCACTAGAAGTAAAATCATACAATTGAACAATAATATCAAGAATAGTAGTACATACATTAGCAAAAGTAGACCCTTTTTCAGAAATAGTATCTGATAATTGATTCATTATTTCAATTGTCTTTTTAGTACTACCTAATTTTAATTGCTTAGTATAAGAAATAAATAAAATAGAAATTAAACGAGTAAACCAACCTAAAAGTTCAACAGTTCCTTTATCATATGCATCTTTTAAATCAACATCAGCACACAAAATACCAAAAACACTATTTTCTAAAATAATAGGAACACCAATAAAAGAACTTGTACCAACCGGTCTATTATAATAAGGAATAAAATCTAACTCCGCCTCTGCCTTAATATTAGTTATAATCTCTGGTTTCCCCGTTTTTGCAATTCTAGTTAATATATCATTCCCAAATGAAATTTTTTCTTTACTTATATATTCCTCATACTTAGTAAAATAAATATCAATTAATAAACTTTGCTTCTCAACATTAGTCCAAATAATAGATACCGTATTTGCTTTGATAGTATTTTTTATTATAAGAAGAAATCTCTTAACAATAAAAGCATATTCTTCCATCGGTCCTTTGAAATTTTTATTTTCTTCAAATAAAAACAAATTGGATAAATCTATTTTATCTAAGATAGTAGCTTTAGGTTTATCGATATGATCTTCTTTTTGATTCAATTGAACATCTTTTAATTCTTCCCGCCCATACTGAGCTGAAATATTTTGCGAAGATGAAACATCAATATTACTATTATAAGCAAATTCATTAGTATCTTTAATATTAGTAATATCTTCAATGCTATCATCTTTAGCAATGCTATCGTCTTTAGCAATATTAGCATCTCCAATGCTATCGTCTTTAGTAATATTAGCATCTCCAATGCTATCGATTTCTAATTTATCTTTTTGCTCTTCTATATCTGTAGGTTTTGATATTTTATCAAACATAACAAATTCATCATTTGAATTATTAAAAGTTTCACTTTTAACCTCTTTTGGAGCTTTTTGTAAATCAAAGTTAATAGTAAACTCTTTTGACAAATTTGCACTATCTTTAATTCTATCATTATCCTGCATATCATTATAATCATAATTAATAATAACAAACCCTTCATCGCCTCTAAATCCAACAAACTTTTCATCCATTTGATTTTCTGTAAAATTATCTATTATTGTCCTTTTAGCTTTTTCGTCAGAAATTATAGTTGTTTTTAATTTAGTAGCCGAAGATACTTTAAATTTTTCTTGATTTAAAGATGAGTAATTAAATTTAGTTAATATATCGTTAATCAAACTTATAATTGATAACAAAATAATAAAAACACTAACTACTTTAATAGGAAAAATATCACTTGTAAAAAGGAAAATTATACCAATTACTATCGCTAATAAAATAGCTATTTGCTTTACTCCTATCTGTTTGAAAATAGTTTTTAAAAGAAATTGCATCCACAAACTCCATCTATCAGTATGTAAAATAATATTCAATACAAATATAATAAAAATATATTTAAAGAAAATAATTTTATATAATCAATAAATATTTTAATAATTAGATAAATTATACTTAATTTATAAAAATTATCTAATAGCCTTCCATTCTTTTGATGCTGACTTATTCCAAAAAATTACATTTATAGAATTTAAAAACCAATAAAATAGTGTTTTTAAATATCCATATTTTCTAAAACGTCTCAAAGATTCATTTACAACTATTTCATTTGTATATAAAATTTTATATCCATTTTTATATATGCGTCTATATAAATCAAAATCTTCACCTGCAACTAATTTATCATTATAGCCATTTAATTTATTAAATATTTTTTTTCTAATAATTTGACATTCTCCTCGTCCCATACCAACGCCTATTAAATTCAAAAATTTAACATAATTATTAATAAAAAAATAAAAAAGCTTATCACGTATCAATTCTTCTTGTTCTAATGATTTCACCTTGCAAGCTACTGCCGAATATTTTTCAGCATCTTTATTCCAAGTATAAATAAAATCTAAAAAGTTTTCTACATTTTGTGGCATACAATCAGCATTAAGAAAAACAAGTGTTTCCCCAACTGCAACTTTTGCCCCATCATTACGCCCTTCTGATATAGTTTGTCGTTCCTGTTTTGTTTTTAAAACAAGTTTATCAACATACTTTTTCGCAATATTAATTGTATTATCAGTACTTCCGCCATCACTAACAATTAATTCAAAATTATATTTTTGTCTTAATTCAATTGTAAATTTTTTTAGGAGCTCTTCTAACATATTCTCTTCAAAATATGTCGGAACAATTATACTAAAATTCATTATAATTTCCTTGAATTACTTACATATAAATTTATAATTAATTAAAAATAAACAACAGTCACACCAGCACCACCCTCTACTAATTCTCCAATCCTAAAAGACTTAACTTCATTAATATCTTTTAATAATTTATGAATAGCGCTCCTTAAAGCACCTGTCCCCTTTCCATGTATTATAGTTACATAACCAATATTACTAAGCAATGAATCTGCTAAAAATTTATCAAGTTTTTTTAATGCTTCATCAACTCTCATTCCGCGTAAATCAAGTTTTGTATCTACATCGAGTTTTAAATAATCAACAATTTCAGAAGTCCGTTTTTTGGGGGGTTTTAAATTAGAATTCCCCTTATCTTTAAAATATAATTGTTCAAATTTTAACCTAAATTTTATCCCATTAAAATCAACTAATGCCGTATGATTCTTATTGTTAACCTCCATAACTTCACCAACTTGGCTACCGTCTATAAGTCCAACAATATCACCAACTTCTAAAGATATAATTTTTTTCTCTTTCCTTTTTTCATCTTTTTGCATAAGACTTATTTCTTCCGCTAACTGCTTAACTTTAATATTAAACTCACGTTTTACATCATTTACATCGCGTTGCTGTAATTTCAATTCTTTAATAGTATTTTTTACTAAAGCATTAGCATTTTGCAATATAGAATATGCTTCCATTTTTGCTTTTGAAATTATTTCCTTTTTCCTATTACTAAGATCTTTCTCTCTTTTTTCAAGATTTTCTTTTTTTTCATCTAACTTACTTTTATCAATATTTACCTGTCTTATTAATTCTCTTGCTTCCTGTTTATATTTTTGTAAAACAGCAATACTCTTCTCTAATTCTTTTTGTCTATCTCCTAAATAAGACTTTGCTCTATCTAATACAATAGACGATATTCCTATATTTTTAGCTAGAAAAAAAGCATAAGAATTACCCGGACTACCTGATAAAAAATTATAAGTTGGTTTTAAAGCAGTTTCGTTAAATTCAAGTGACGCGTTTTCTATCACTTCTCTATTCAAGGCATAAGTTTTTAAAGAAGATTGATGAGTCGTCGCAATAAAAAATAATTTAATTTCTACAAAAGTATCTAATATACCAGAAGCTAAAGCACCACCTTCCTGTGGATCAGTTCCAGACCCAATTTCATCAATAAGTATCAATGACTTAGAATCAGCAATATCCAAAATTTGTTTAAGCTTAATAAGTTGTGAACTAAATGTACTTAAATCATTTTCAATAGACTGATGATCACCTATTGCAGAATAAATATTCCTAAAATTAGTATGTACCTCCCCTAAAGGGAAAAAACCACTCAAAGCTAATAAAATATTTAATCCTATACTTTTTAACGCAACTGTTTTACCCCCTGCATTCGGACCAGAAATAAGATATCCCCTTTTATTATCTAAAAAATCAATAGAAAGTGGTACAACATTTTTTTTACCACGCGATTGCACTAATAGAGGATGATATATCTTTTTTAAATGAATTTCATTTGTATCGCTTATAACAGGCTTTATACCACCAAATTCCAAAGCATAATTAGCTTTTGCATATAAGGCATCAAGATGACCAATAATATCATAAGTATCAAATAAAATTGCAGACTGTCTAGAAACCTCCTTGGTTAATCTCTTTAAAATTTCATATATTTCACGTTGCTCTTCAACTTTTAAATAAGAAATTTCATTATTCATTTCAACAATCTCAGTAGGTTCAATAAATATAGTTGCACCTGTCTGAGAAACACCATGAATAATCCCACTTAAATGCCGTTTATGTTCAGATTTAATAGGTAATACAAAACGACCATCTCTAACTGTATAAAATTCTTCCTGCGTAAAATTTTCTTCAGTAAAATGTTTTACAATTTTATTCATACGAGAACGTAAACGATTTGACTTATCAATAATTTCACCACGAATCCTTAATAATTCTTTGGTTGCATTATCTCTTATTTCACCATTCTCATTAATTGCATCAAAAATATGCTTTCTTAACGTCGGCTCATCAAAAATATAAGTAATCTCTGTATTTAAGATAGGATATTTTTCAATGCGAGACTGTAAAAAAACTTTTAACTGTCTAGCAACTCTAATAACATCTAAAATCGAAAGTAATTCACCTGTATTTAAAACTGAATTTTCAATCTTAGATTTATTTAAAAATGGACGTATATCATTTATATTTTCAAGTGGGAATTCATCATCAGATATAAGTAAATTAGTAAATTCATTTACCAGTTCTAATTCATTTATCAACCAATCAATAGTATCTTTTGGTAAAGAACTTTGAATTAATTCTCTACCCTTAGCCGTTAAACATTTCTTTGAAATAAAATCTAAAACTTTAAAATATTCTAATTCTTTTAAAGTTTCAAGTTTTGTTTTTTCTTCTATGTCTATAAAATTTATGGTTCCCATCAAAATTACTTATAAATATTTTCTTTTGTATTAAAAAGTATATCTATTCAAACTAAATAAAACAAATTAATTATGATTTATAATTGTTAAGATAAAATTTAAAAGAATGTTCATACGTTTTATTTGCAGGAATTATTAAAAATACTTTATAAATTCCAGGTTCTAATATAGGAGTCATAGGCTTTATAAGTTCCTCGGGCATATCATTATTCTCAAAGTTTTCTTGAATCCTTCTATCAAAATCAAAATTTTCATTATTTTCTATCTCCGATGGTATTTTCATAATATTTGCGTCAAACATATATTTTTTATTCCAAAAAATATATGTTCGATAAAAATCACCAATTTCTACCGGCTGAATTTCTGATAAAACTTGAAAATATTTTTTATTTATAGAAGAATCCCATATTATCATCTCTTGACCATCAGCTATTAATAAATTAATCATAGATGAATTTACAGTTTTTACTTCCTCATTTTTATATAATCTTGCAGTATATATATCAAATTTTACCCCTGAAATATCTTCATAGACATCAGGGAAAAACAATATTTCTTCTGTTGAAGTATTAATCACTATATCTTTATTTATTTTATTAGATAAATAAGAAACAAATATTTTAAAATTTTTAGCAGTAGTTTTCTTATTTTTAAGATGTAAAAAATGTAATATAGAAAATTTGGTTGAATCTTTATTAATAGGAACTCTTGTAATTAAACAATCTTTAATATTTATATTTACTTTATAACTGTCACAAAATACATTAATACTTATAGTCTCTAATAATTCTAATAACTTATCATTATTTATTATTCCATCACAAACAAATAATAATTTATCAGGTTCCTCAGTTTTAAAAACATCAAAATTTAATATTTCATCATTAGTAGTAATATTAGTAGAACAAGAAGTAATAAAAAAAACAATAAAAGTTAAAATATATAAATAAATGAAAAAATTTTTTTTGATCATAAAAATAAATAATGTATAAACTTAAATAAATAAAATTATAATTTAATGATATTATAATAAATTTAACAAGGAATATTCAGAAAAAAAGAATATTCCTTATTAAATTAAAATATATATCACAAGCAATATATTATAAATTAACAATATTTTTAATTATATCTTCTGTTGTTATGTTCTCGGCTTCTGCATTAAAATTAGCAACAATTCTATGTCTCAATACTGGAATTGCAACTTCTTTTACATCTTCAATATTAGGAGTAAAACGTCCTGATATAGCGGCTTTTGATTTAGCACCTAATATTAGATATTGTGAAGCTCGTGGTCCAGCACCATAACTTATATATTTTTTTACAAATTCATTTGAACTATCATCTTTAGGTCGTGTAAAACGTACTAATTTAACAGCATATTCTATAACATTATCAGCAACCGGAATTCTTCTTACAAGATTTTGAAATTCTATTATTTTATCATAACTAAGTACACTTTCTATATGAGGAATATATTCTACAGTTGTTGTTTTTACAATAGAAACTTCTTCTGTTTCAGACGGATAATCTAACCAAACATTAAACATAAATCTATCTAACTGAGCTTCTGGTAAAGGATAAGTACCTTCTTGTTCAATAGGATTTTGAGTAGCAAGAACAAAAAAAGGTTCTGCTAACTTATAAGTATTTCCTGCTGCAGTTACCTCATGTTCTTCCATCGCTTGTAAAAGTGCTGACTGTGTCTTAGGAGGCGTACGATTTATTTCATCAGCTAGAATTATATTTGCAAAAATAGGACCAGGTACAAATCTAAAATTTTTTTGACCAGTAGATATATTTTCCTCTATTACTTCTGTACCACTAATATCACCCGGCATTAAATCAGGCGTAAATTGTATACGATTAAATTTTAAATCAAGAGATTTTGCAAGAGTTCTAATAAGTAAAGTTTTTGCAAGCCCAGGTACACCGATTAATAAGCAATGACCACCTGCAAAAAGTGTAATTAATAATTGGTCAATTATATCTGTTTGACCAATTATAGATTTGGATAATTCGGATTTTACTCTTTGTACCGCTGAATTTAGCTCAACTATTTTTTCTTTATCTGTTGACATAAATAATATCTTAAATTATCTTTCAAACTAAGTTACAAATATACAAAAAAAATAATTTAATAGATTAAAAATTATTAGAAATCATATTATTTTATATTTTTATAAAACAATAAATTATTGTGTACAGTAAAGGGTACAACTGTAAATATCATACTATAAATACTACTTAAAGCATACAAATTTATGTTTGAAAATTCAACATTATAATCTTGAACTTATAATTTAGGTGCGTCTATATTATCAAATACTTTAAATCCAATATCGGGAACTTGCTTTTTATCTTCCTCAAACATCCCGTTTTTGCTGTTTGTTTCTTCTGTTTCTTTTGCTATTTTTTCTCCTGCTCGTCTTAAGCGTTCAATTGTTATGCTAGAAATTACGGGCGGCAAATTATTTTCTACACAAAAATTATATGTCTGTGTATCTTTTTTTATAGGTTCATCTATTTGGCAAAGTATAAACTTGCGATTACCTGGTTCTAAGTCTGTCGAAGCATCTTCTGAATTTAATTGTATAACGGCGTGCCCTGTAGTACCTGAGCCTGCAAAAAAATCGAGAATAATATCATTCTTATTTGTTGCAAGTTTTATTATATGTTGTATTAATCCTATTGGCTTAGGATAATTAAATATTTTATCAACTCCAAATAATTGTTTAAGTTCTTTTTCTGCACTTCGTGTTGTACCGACGTCTTCAATAATATTTGTAGGAATTAACTCTTCTTTATCTGACGGTCTTATCTTTAATCTCGGCACATTGGAAAATTCTGGACTATTACCCCAATATATATCTCCATTTTTTATATGCTCTTGCATTTTTTCAAATGAACACAGCCATTGACGCTTCCAAACTACTCCTGATGGTGATTCAATACTATAATAGTTTAAGTGCTGTTTGTTTGATCTTTTCTCTGAAAAAGAAATGCTACCTGAAAACCATTCACCTTTAGGATCATTATCCGTATTTCTAAATTTATAGTTTTTACCTTTTAGGATAGTCCAAGCCTGAAGTTTATTTTTATTAAATGCATAACATAAAACATATTGTTGTAAAGTTCTAGTATTTTTATCTTTCTTTCCTTTTCCATGAAGCCACATAAAATTTTGAACAAAATTTTCCTCGCCAAACACCTCATCACAAAGAAGTTTTAAATTTGCTTGTTCATTATCATCTATACTTATAAATATAACACCATCATCACTTAATAAATCTCTTGCTAATAACAAACGTGGATACATAAAAGATAACCATCCATTATGATTTTTCTTACTCTTAAAACTAAATTCCATACGGGATAAACCAAGAACTTCAGCCTCCGACTTATCAAATTTATCAGGATAAATAAAGTCATCATTGGATGTATTATAAGGTGGATCTATATAAATACATTTAATTTTATTGCTATAATAATTCTTTAAGATCTTTAAACTATCTAAATTATCGCCTATGAGCACCAAATTTTGTGTGGTATCTATATGTTTACTTAATTCCTCGTTTAGTTTTAACTCTTTTGATGTTTTTTGTATGTATTTATCATAAGCAACATTTCTACCTATAAAATTTAAACCATAACCATTGACTTTTTCATCTACAGGTATTTTTGCAAGACTTTTAAGTTCTGTTGCCATAGTCATATTTTTATTAATGTTTGTAAATAGTCTGAACTAGGATTTTAACAAGATTGACAAGATTAACAAAATTGTTGAATATTGGAAAAATCTTGAAAATCTTAATATAATCATGGTTCAGATGTTATTTGTCTGAACTAGGATTTTAACAAGATTGACAAGATTAACAAGATTGTTTAAATCTTGGAAAAATCTTAAAATCTTAATAGAATCATGATTCAAACTTCATTAATTCTTTTATTAAATAATCTTTTGTATTGTAAACTATTAGAACCAAAATTGATTAGTAAGCCTGTTTCTAAATTATATGATTCTAAATAATTTATTGCTTGTGCAAAATGTACACTTTCTAAGTCAATAATAGCTTTAATCTCAACTGAAATTTCATTCATTACTAAAAAATCAACCCTTCTTGTGCCAACATCAAAACCTTTATATAATAAAGACATTTCAAATTCCCGTTGGTGTTCAATGTTCCGCAAATTCATTTCAATAGACAAGGCTCGCTGATAAACAAGTTCCTGAAAACCGTTGCCTAATATGCGATGAACTTCCATAGCACATCCAATAATATCGTGTGTAATTTTATCTTGTTCTTCTTTGGTCATAACTATAATTTATTAATATTTTTTAATCTTGGTCTTTGTCTGAACTAGGATTTTAACAAGATTGACAAGATTAACAAGATTAGTTGAATCTTGTAAAAATCTTGAAAATCTTAATAAAATCTTGGTTCAGATGTTATTTGTCTGAACTAGGATTATAACAAGATTGAAAAGATTAACAAAATTGTTTAATCTTGTAAAATCTTGAAAATCTTAATAAAATCTTGGTTCAGATGTTATTTGTCTGAACTAG
>CAYYIP010000023.1:26222-28343 GCA_964472015.1 uncultured Hyphomicrobiales bacterium
GATTATAACAAGATTGACAAAATTGAAAAGATTAACAAAATTGTTTAATCTTGTAAAAATCTTGAAAATCTTAATAAAATCTTGGTTCAAACTTTTAATATACAATTTTTATATTATCTTTATAATGTTGTAAAGTACAGTTGATACTTGCTGTCCAACCATCTATAAAAACTTTATTGCTAGATTTTATTACATCAGATAAAGAATCACTATTAATTTTATCACAATTTGTTATATAATAATTTTTATCTATTTTATAAATGCAGTCTTTTATAACTTCTTCGGGAACTTGTGTAGGTTCATCTATTCCAACAGTAAATATCATATTATAAATACGACTTAAAGCATCTAAGTTTTTATTTTGGATTTCAACATTATAATCTTTAACTTCTAATTTAGGTGCGTCTACACTATCAAATACTTTAAATCCAATATCGGGAACTTGCTTTTTATCTTCCTCAAACATCCCGTTTTTGCTGTTTGTTTCTTCTGTTTCTTTTACTATTTTTTCTCCCGCACGTCTTAAGCGTTCTATGGTTATGCTTGAAATTACAGTATCCAAATTATTTTCTATACAAAATTTATAAGCAGGTTTGTCTTTTTTTATAGGTTCATCAATTTGACAAAGAATATATTTTCTGTTTCCGCCGTCTTCTTTGTTTAGTTCCATTACTGCGTGTCCTGTGGTGCCACTGCCTGCGAAGAAGTCTAGGATGATATGATTTGAATTTATATTTGCTATTTGTGCTAAATATTTAATTAATTTTGTTCCTTTCGGATTATCAAATGTTCCTTTCTCTACTAATCCTGCTAATTCTTCATTATTGCCGTGCGTGTGTCCTGCTCTATCATAATACATAATTGAACCAACTACGACACCTTTTTCGCTTACTTCAGATAAATATGTTTTTCTGTCAACTCCTCCATTCTTATTAAAATACAACGCACCTTCCTTATATAATTCTAACAATCTGTCTTTATTATAACGAGGATAGCGTCCCTGCGGACAAGTCCATGTTATACCATTATCAAAAGTTATTTCATACTTAGATTTTTCTGTCCCACTTTTTGCGTGTAATGGTGTAGCCTTCCATGCTCCTTTGGGATCATTATCAGGGTTTTTATAACTTTTATTTTGTTCTTCAGTTCTGTTTAATCTTCCTATTGAAAAATCGTTTATATTTTTTGCATAACATAATACATATTCATGTTGTCCTGAAACCCATTTTGCGTCATTAGAAACAGTATATTTACTTTCCCAAATTAAATTCGCTACAAAATTCTCTTCTCCAAACACATCATCGCAAAGCAATTTCAGATTAGCCTGTTCGTTGTCATCAATACTAATAAAAATTACACCGTCCTCACTTAATAAATCTCTTGCTAATAATAAACGAGGATACATAAAAGATAACCATCCATTATGGTTTTTCTTGCTCTTAAAACTAAATTCCATACGTGCAAAATCATATTCAGAAAGACTATCAGCTATACCGAGAACTTCGGTTTCTTCTTTATTGAATTTGTCAGGATAAATAAATTCATCGTTAGCCGTGTTATAAGGCGGATCTATATAAATACACTTGATTTTACCGCGATAGTGATTTTTAAGAATTTTCAAAATATCTAAATTATCACCTATAAGCACCAAGTTTTGTGTGGTGTCAATATCCTTGCTCAAGGCAGTATTGAACTGCAATTCCTTTTCTGTCTTTTGAGCATATTTTGCGCGAGCAAAGTTTCTGCCTACGAAGTTTAAACCGTAGCCGTTTACTTTTTCGTCAACGGGCAACCCTGCAATAGCTTTGAGCTCCGTGAGGTCAATTTCGTTGTCTTTGATAATACTAGGATAGTTCTCTTTAAGAAAACTTAACAATTTATTTTCTTTATTGTTTTCTGCTTCTATTACAGAGAAGCCTGCTTTTATAAAATCTTGTTTGTTCATTGTTTTAATTTATTAATGTTTGTAAATAGTCTGAACTAGGATTTTAACAAGATTGACAAGATTACCAAGATTAGTTGAATCTTGAAAAAATCTTGAAAATCTTAATAAAATCATGGTTCAGACTTCATTAATTCTTTTATTAAATAATCTTTTGTATTGTAAACTATTAGAACCAA
>CAYYIP010000024.1:0-1489 GCA_964472015.1 uncultured Hyphomicrobiales bacterium
GAAGTAATCCCGCTATAAACCGAAAGAGGACAAACGCAATGAAGATAGAAAGATATTTCAAACCGGCTGATAGATATGTTTTTGACTTTGGTATGTGCGCGCCTGCTAAGGGCTTTGCTCAGGTGGATACAGAGCAAGATGCAGCCTATTACGGAACATGGGCCAACCCGTTTACACTCAGTGTTGTGAGTTATTGTGAGGGTGACGTGTGTATAAGCACAGCCGACAACACAGATGAATTTGTTAATGAAATACGCAAAATCAAAGATTGGAACGAAAAGGGCGGTTGGAGGTTTGGGGGTATAGATCCGGGCTTTAATGATAAATTAAGGTATCGCTTTATTGAACTTGGATTATCGGATTTACTTCATTGATTGAGACGATAATACGGAGGTGAAGAGATGAAAGTATATGGCATTTTTTATGGTGGCTGTAACTACTCGCAAACTGTCACGAATAGAAGCGTTGAAGAGTTTAGATCGATCAAACAAGCGCGCGATATCTTTGAGTCAAGAGCTGACTTTGACCCGTATTATCCTTGCGTCGATGAAGAAGCAGAAATGCAGCTCTTTTTCTCAGATCCTAGAAACGACGAAGACTCCGATGAATCCTTGATCGACCCGGGATATCCTGACAGAGTGCTTTCTCTGGGCCCGCGTGGTGGCGTGCATATTTCACGCTGCTAGGTTATTCCCTGTGAGGAGATTAAAACAAAGGAGGATACAGGCATGGATAAAGGCATATACCGTCTCATGGTTAAAAATGAGAATGGCAGGTTTCAGCCGGTGTCGGGGATAGACGAGAACGGGAAGCCGGTTTTCACTACGAACATTATTAATGGCGTGTGCTTCTGGGACCATACCGAGAAATCAATAAAGGGTATTGCTTCGATGATCGCTGAGAAATACCCCGCCCTGGTGTTTGAGCTAAGAAAGGCATAAGGGCATGTGGAGAAGGAATTAAAAAAAGAAGGAGGAAATGAAAATGGAAAAGAAAGTTAAGGTTATTTGCCCCATGTGTAAGGGATTCGGGAATACAATCACCAATGCCAAGAACGACAAGCATTGTATATGCAAGAGGCATGGCGAATTGTGGAGGCTTCCAGATGGTAGATATCTCGCCATATATGGGCGGGTTCCCTTTTGGTACTGAGGCGAAGGAAATTCAAGAAATCCTTTAACCCTCTTTCCCCTGTCTGAGCTATCGGGCAGGATGTTAATATTTCTGCAACACCTAATGAATTTTTATGTTGGTTTGGTGTAGGTTCTGGTGGATGTTTATTAGAAAATTAATTATTGTACCTCCAATCTATATATATTAATTAGTGAAGTAAAAAAAAGAGAGGAGGAAAGGCTATGAATTACAAAAACCACGTAGAGAATGATTGGACAACCAAGGCTGGACTGAGGGCTATATGCATACTCACAGGCATGGGCCACCGTTGCGGTTATGTCGGTATTCCCAAAGGACATCCACTGTACGGCGTTGA
>CAYYIP010000024.1:1589-26586 GCA_964472015.1 uncultured Hyphomicrobiales bacterium
TTCTCAGAACACAGGAATACGTTGAATCCGAGTGTGAATCTCTCGCTGAACAGCTTGCTGTGATCATAGAGTAAAGTCCGGTGGAGAGGTTAATGGATGCTGCTCACAAGCTAGCAATGTACGTCCTGCAATCTGAGGCATATCAGAAGGACATGGTCACAAGGGATGCAGATGATGGTGTGATGGCCCTTGTAATGCCGAGAAAGGCGGGTGAATGATGAAGACTCCAGTGGATGCGGTACATCTCATAGCGGATACACGCATAGATGTACCGCATCCACTGGGAGGATGTAATCGTTTCAAGAGAAGACGCTAAGAGGATGAGCATAGAAGACACTCTAAGTGTAATGGAGAATTTCAGGAAAAGGAACAGGAGACCATAACGGAAGGACCGAAGAGTATATGGGTAGATAATATTGAAGTTATCTGAGCTGACCTCGCTGACGCGCTGGCGGAGACGACTATAATCCATGAGCATAGGACTACGGAAAATTCTAAAAAAAGAATATAATATTAATATAATCGAAGGAAATGTAATAAATATTAATGGAAAGAATATTGGAACTATTTTTCAAGATTACAAATATGGTTATCATCCAGCTATTAAATTACAAATTGGAAAAAAAATTACATGGTTTGAATTAGACGAAAAAGATTTAATTAATAAAATTGCTGAAAAAGTTGTTGAAGTTTATAAATAATAACAGAAAGGAATTAAAATATGAGTATTGATTCTTTTAGAGGGAAATATGCTTTTTTAAGTAATTTTTACCTCAGTCCTTTTACAATTAAAAATAGAGAATATAAAACAGTTGAACATTTTTTTCAATCTTGTAAAACAGAAGATTTTGAAGAACAAGAAAAAATAAGAAATTCAAAAAGTCCTTCCGAGGCAAAAAAATTAGGAAAAAAAGTAAAACTCAGAGATGATTGGGAATTAATAAAAGTAACATTTATGTATCTTGGTCTTCTTTGTAAATTTGAACAAAATAAAGATTTAGCAAAAAAATTAATTGATACAGGTGATTTAGAATTGATAGAAGGTAATAATTGGAATGATATTTATTGGGGTGTTTGTAATGGTAATGGAAAAAATATACTAGGTAAATTGCTAATGACTATAAGAAATAAATTGATTTTAGAGGAGAAAAATTAATTTTGAAAATAATATGGATTACTGATCCTCATATTAATCATGTTACGATTGAAAAACAAAATTTAGTTTTGAATGATATATTAAAAGAAAATCCTTCTCATATATTTTTAACAGGTGATATTGAAAATAATCGTAATTTGAATTTTCTTTTATCATTGTCTAAAATAGCTAAAGTATATTTTATTTTAGGTAATCATGATTTTTATGGTAATTCTTTTAATTTAACAAATAAGAAGTTTAAAAGATTTGCAAATAAAAATAAAGATGTATATTATCTTACAAATTTACCATCAATAGAATTAACAAAGAAAACATGTGTTGTTGGTCATGATGGATGGTATGATCTTTTAAATGGAGATTTTTGGAATACTAGAGTTTATCTCAATGATTTTAATTTTATAAATGATTTAAAATATCATTCTAAACCTGAATTATTTGATTTAATTCAAATAATTAATAAAAAATTTATTAAACAAGCAAAATATCATTTAGAAAATGCATTAAAAAAATATGATAAAATATTTTTTTTAACACATGTTCCACCATTTAAAGAAGCATCATTTTATTTAGGAAAACCAACATCTGAATATTATCTTCCATTTTTCTCATGTAAAACAATGGGAGAAATGATTTTAGATGTTATGAAAAATTATAAAAATAAAAAATTAATTATTTTATGTGGACATACTCATCATGAAGGTTTTTATAAACCAAATGAAAATATTATTGTTGATGTTGGGAAATGTAGATATGGAGAGATTTTCTTAAAAAATATAACAGAATATTTACAAGATTAGATTAAAAAATGGGTCTAGGAAAAATCCTAGACCCATTTTATTTTTTTGCTTTAATAAATCTTATGCACCAATTGATACAGTTCCAATACCATTATGACGAACAAGAGCATTAGCATAACGAGAAAGAATTGTTAAGGTTGGTTTATTGCCAAGAGGATATGGATGAAGCACAGCGGGAACATAAGGAGAATGGAAATAAACTGAACGAATTTCATCAGATGGCTTATAAATTACAACCATTGTTCCCTGAGGAACTACGGCTGAAGAAAGAACACGCCATTTTCCACCAGTTAATGTTGCCACATTATATCCAACATCCCCATCAAGTGCGCCTGTTCCTGAATAACTATAAGAATTAATATCTTCAAGAATAGCAGAATCTATGGGATTTGAAAGAATTGTATTTGCCGAAGCAATATTGGTATCTGTATAAACCTGATTTGAAAGTTTATTCAAAACAGGAATAATATTTTCATGCCAATATTTATCACCCCAAGCATAACCTCCGGGAGCTGTCCTATCAAATGATTCTCTGTGAGATTTTGCATTCATTGTTGTATTTGCAGAAATAAGAGAAGTAATGATTTCTCTATCAATATCTAGAGCCAACTGCTGTCCGATAAGATTTACAACTTCTGATTGAACGGAAACATCAAATAGAGCTCTCATATCCTGCTCCATATTTATGCTCCAATCAGCAGAAATCTGACGATCTCTTGAATAAAGTCTAATCTTATCAACAGTAAGTCTAATTTTTGGATTAATTTTATTTTCTTCAAGGGAACAAGTTACTGTATATGCCACTTTAGTAACAATATTAGTTGTGCTTGCAATTGTCACTTTTCCACTTAAGAAATCAACGCGACCCGAAATTACATCACTATCTCCTTTGATTTCAACGGCAGAAGAGAAAAAACCTTCAACGTCAGGAACAATACTTACGGATTCAGTATTTGTACCATCTGATACTTCTGTGATAATAAAATCTCTCTGAAGGTGAGCATCGGAAGATGAAATATGTAATACTTCATTAAGAACATCATATGAAGAACTTGGAACATCTATCGTTGCAGCAACAGGAGTACCTATTTGAGCACCGGTGGAAATATCATCAATAACAGCAGGAGCGGTTATCAAATCAGTTTTACCTGACTGAGAAAATGCAGCATTAATAAAAGCTTTTACACATTCAGGTTTATCCATTGGAGATACTGTTACTGCTTCTTTTGCAACAAATTTAGGATAAAAAACTCTAAGAACAGGAAGAGTTAAAGATTCATAAGGGTTAATCTGATACATTGAGTTTTCTAAAAGACTAACTCTCGTATTCTCAGCTAACATTGTAAAAACTTCACGATCTTTCTTATTTTCAAGAGATTCGGCAAGACTTGTTACATAAGTACTAAATGCTTTGTCATTTACAAGAATCTGTTTTAGGTTACCGGGTTTTGAGGGATCAATACCCGAAGCCTTTTTAGTAGTTCTATATGCTTCAACTAGAATTTCTTTCATGATTTATAAATCCTCCAAAAAAAATTTATAGAAAAAAATTTTTTCTTTATTTTTTGTTCTACAAATTTTTATTATTGGATTTTAACATGTTATAAAAATTAAATTTTATTTTCAAGGGAGATTCTAAATATATAAAAATGAATATAGAATCTTTCTGTAATATTGTTTTAAAAAAACATACTATTCTATATATATTAATCAATACAACAATATACGATTATCATACAACTTTTAGATTATGTTTTAAAAAATATTTAAAAATTTCAAGGAGGCTTTAATTAATGAATGTTAAATCAAGAAAAAAATCTTTAGCAACGAAAATGGCAAAGAATCAATTAGAAATACTTTCAGTATTTGATAAAAGAAGTTTAATTGCGGCAAGGATTTTAACTGGAGATTATTCTATTGAAATAGATGAATGGGGATTTTTAATTGCATCCAATGAGACAATTATCAAATTATGTAAATATCTAAAAAAAGACATTGATTTCAAAAACAAATATACGGGACATGATAATCAATGTTTATTTGGTACTATTATACTCAGAAAGTAAAAGCAAAAAAATGGCTAAAATATGTAGCCATTTTTTAGATTATTTTTTTGTTAAAATTTGAACTGTTTCTGAAAGAAATTCATCTATTTGTTTTTCTTTTAGAAAATGTATGTTATCAACTGCTTTATATAATTTATCTTTAATATTTTTATTTTTAATTTTATTTGTCAATAATAATTTTTCAATTCTTTCAAGTAACATTATTCTTTTTTTATTTGTATCATTTTCATTTACAATTTTTTTAAGTAATTTTTGTTCATCATTGATTATTTTTTTCTTTTTAATATTTTCATTTTTTATTCTTTCAATTTCTTTTTTTAAAAGAATTATTTTTTCAGAAATGAATGGTATAAAAAACTCTATTATATCATTAAGTAATTCCATTTTCTTATTATCATTAGTTTCTATATTAACAATTTTAGTTTTTATTACATCCATTTTCTAATTCATCCTTTCTCTGATTATTTTTAAATCGTTCTTTAATTTTATCGTTGATTTTTTTAATTAAAATATCTTTATCAAATTTTGTTTTTTTGTTTGGATTTCTTCCCATTTTGTCAAATCTAGATAATTGAACTAATTCGATAAACCAAGGATGTTCAATTAATTCTTTTACTTTTGAAGGTTTTTTCAACTCACCTCTCAAATACAATCTAATTCTCATATGATTTTTAATTAACCATATTGTTTTAGGTGTTAAATGTATCTCTAACAAATCGATACTATAGTTTTCATGTCCATGTTTTCCAATTAATTTTCCAACATCGTGAAACAAAGCAGCTAATATTAAATCAATATCATCTGTTTCTTTACATGCACAATTAAATGTTTGTAGACAATGTTCTAATACATCTTCTTCGGGATGATATTTTTCTTCTTGTTTAATTCCTTTACATTTTTCTAAAATATCAAGTGAATATTTTAAAAATTCTTTTCCCAAATATACTTTCAAATTTCACCTGTTTTGAAGTATTTTTCAACATTTTTATAAACAAAATTTTCCCAATATATTTCATCGACTTTTTCAGGAAAATCACTTTTCTTTACGAGTTTATAAACTTCATCTGTTAAGTTTTCTAATAAAGGTAAAACTTCATTAATATAATCTAAAAAACCTAATTTAATAGACTTTAATAACTCTGCTTCTTTTAGTGGAAATGTTATTGTTTTATCTTTAAATAATTCTTTAACTTCAAATAATATTCTAATGGCATGTGAAATAGCTTTCCAATCAATACCTTTATTTTCAGTAGCTTGTTGTGCTCTTTCTCCATATACATCAATAAATTTTTCTATTATTTGTTTAATATGTGAAATTTTAGATGTTTCTTGAAATTTTTTATTACAAACTTCAATTTGTTTAATTTCATCTTTTTCATTATCAATATATGATATATGTTCATTTATTGGAATTTGATCCCAATGTTCTTTTAATCTTGATTCTGGATTTAAATTTTCTAAAAATTCTAAGAAAATTTTTGCATTATTTAATTTTGATCCCCAAATACCATATTTAGATGCTTGATTTTGAACATAACTTATAAAAGTAGTGATATTTTTTGAATAAAATTTTTCTCTATTTTTTACAATTTTTTCCCATAAATTACTTGATTGAAAAATCATAGAATTTGGAACATGAAGCATATCTATTGCTACTGTTTGATTTTCAATAGCTAATTTAATAAAATATTGAAAAGTATATATTGAATAATCTAAATCTTCTTTTGTATTTTTTCGATCTTTTGAAGATTTTTTTGTAGGATTATTTTTTTCTTTTATAATTCTATCTAGATAAAAATCTTTAAAAGAAGGCATATAAATACCTTTCAAATGTATATCTGAATCTTTAGTATATGTTCCATATAAATAAGAACCATACAACATACTAACGATTTTTTTCACTTTTATCCCCCCTTTTCTCTTAAGTAAATACAACAAGAAATATATTGCGTGAGAAAACTTCAAATTTTTGTGGTCTAGAAAATTAACTTGATTACCCACAATCCTTCAATTCTTGTGTTTGTGATAATTGATTTGATTTAATTCTCCATTTATGATCACCATATCCTGAAAAAGATACCCAACCTTCTTCTCCAGATATTATTTCACCATATTTAACATCAAAACCACATTCAAATTCTTCACCTAAAACTGAAAAATAAATACTATCTTTACCATTAGGTTCAAGTTTAATATCAATTATTTTAGTCCGTGAAAAAGTTTTTTTACCAAATGGTTGATCAAATATATCCCCATAATCTTCTAATACACCACCTACAAACTTTTTCTTGTTTTTAACAAATTTTTTCCACATTGGATGTAAACAATTATTGATCATCATAACTATTCTCCTTTTTTTAATTACATAAACAATTTTTTGTATTTTCACATTATTTTCGTTAATATTAAAAATTTAAAAAAAGACCTCGTAATTCATGGACTAAATCACGAGGTCAAAGAGTTGCTGATACATTGGAGCATTTTTATGACGGTTTTATCATCTTTTGAACATATTCTGGAAGTGATTTAAATCTATTCTTTGTTATTTCTTTTATTTCTTTCTTATGTTCATTTTCATAGAAATCACCATGATGAACTAACATTATTAAACTTGAATCTTTCCATGGTTTTATGAAATCTCCAAATATACGAAGATTTTCTATATTTAAAATAACTGCTTCATATGCTCTATGTTTTCCAATCAAAATATCATCCTTAAACATTCCAGTTTCCATGTAATTTTTTAATAAATCATTATCAAGAGATTTAACATTATAATAAAAATTTCCACCACTCATATATTTCGAACCATTTTTAATTTGGAAACTTTCACATTCTAGTAAAATTCCGAATTCATCATGCCATAAAACATAAAATGTTTCTTCTTGATTGCTTAACTTACTTTGAAAATTGAGACTATATATTTCTTTAAATCCGAACCTTTTCAATGTTAATAAGTAATCGGATATTTTCATTCCCCGATATACATCTCCCCTTTCTGCTAATACACAAGCTTTTAATAATTCAAATTCTGCTTTGACATTAATATTTTTTACATTGTGTAATTCATTTAATTTTTTAATTGTTTTTTCCACGTTTAAAATAGATTTTTCTTCAATCGTCATAAAATCCTCCAACCATTTATTTATTCATTAATTAATATATATAGATTTGTGAATTTAGATAAGAAAAAAAGGAAGGATTTATGGATTAAAAAAATAAGGGATCTATATTATAGATCCCTTTTGAAATGAATTATTAAAACCAAGTATCGAAGAAATGTATTATTTTTTGTTCAACTAATTTATCAAAGAAATCTGGAAGATAACATTTTCCATCAGGTGTACAAATTATTCCAGATTTATTTTCACATAATAATGATTTATGTTCATAATGTAATTCATTAAAATTAACAAGAGCGCTTGAGTGACTAGGTTGAGAGACCATATCATAACAGATAATATATAAAGGTGATTGAACTTCATTTATATTATCTTTTCTTCGTTTTAACTCAGCCATTCCTCTCATAGATGTTCCAATGGTTGCTTCTGCTTTTAAAAGTTCCAAAAGTATGGTACCACTAGGTGTATTTAATGTTTCAAAAATACCTGTTAACTTATTACCTTCAAAATAATATTCTTTAACTAAATGAGATGTATTTTTTAATAAAACAGTTGTTTGACGAATTCCATCAGATGCTTGAGATCCTGTTGGAATTGGATGATCCAATTCTCCCATAAATGCTCTTCTTTGAATTCGATCATTACAATTACTCATTGCTTTTTCAAGAACATTTCTAGGATATATTCTTTTATTTTGATTTATTTCATCAGCAGTTTGCATCACCATTTTAAAAATAGCTTTAGAAGATTCATTTTTTAAAATTTTTGCTTCTTGAAGAAGTGCGCTCTCTACAATAAAATTAGTCATTATATTATAAACTCCAAAAACAAAATATCTTTTATAATTTATTCTAAAAATTTTTTAAGGAACGATAATATTTATATTAATAATAGGTGTTCCGGGAGGAATTGTATCATAACCATTAATTTCAATTACTGCATATTCCGATTTTTCTGATGAATTATTTGCTGAATCTTTAGCTATTGCATAAAATTTAAAAACATTTAAAATATTATCTTTAATTACAACTTCAAATAAAGGCATTTCAGCATCAACAACAGAACCATTTACTTCTAAAGATGTTTTTAATACATCTTGTGTAACATCATCAATTACTACCTCTTCATAAAGTTCAAGAACAACTGGGAGCGATTCTTCTGTTTTACCATTTACATCATTTCCATCCCAGGAAAGAGTACAAAGAACATTTGCATTTCTATCAGCAAATACATTTGTTGAAAAAAGAATAAACCCCATGATAACCAATAAACTGAAAATCTTTTTCATTTTTTTAAATTCTCCTTTTCATAATATTTTTTTAGAATTTTGTAAACTAATAATGTGAACTTGTAAAACTGTATTATAATTCCATCAATTTTTTCTTTATATTTCATTATATTTGAAGCTAATAATTCAAACAATTGAATTGCTTGTGTTATATATTTTTTTAATTTAATTAAAACAGGATCTGTTTTATGTGTTAAATATTCTTCTATATTTAATAATCTTCTATAAATTTTTTTTAATTCATAAATTCTTCCAATTTCTTCAGATGTTTGTGGTTTTTCATCACCCATCATATAATTAAAATCTGTATTCATATTCATATTTGAATCCATATCATCTAAAGAAAATTTATCAGTTTGTGTATTTTTTTCATTTGTATCTTTTTCTTTTAAATCTTCACTATCAATAATTAATTTTTTCTTTTTATTTTTTTTATTGGGAATATCAATTTTACTTTTTGGTTTATCTTGTAAAACAATATTATTCTTTGTTTTTTTTAATAATATATCTTCAGCTGAAAGTGGATAATTTGTTTTATATTCTTTATCTTGTTGAACATTAACAACATCATATAATGGATCATATGTTTCATTAAGTTTCTTAAAATAATTTTTATAATTTTTTTTAATTTTTTGCATTAAATTAACCTCTGTTTAAAATCCCGGTATCGAACCACCAATTCCACCATAAGCATCTACTGAAGAATCTGAATCTGTGTTAAGTGCTTTTTCCATTTTATTTTCAGTTTGATCTTTTTCAATTTCATCCCAATTAATATTAGATAAATATCTTCTTTTAGACCAATCTTTGGGAACTCCGATTTGTTCTAAAGATTGAATAAGAGAAACACTATCGTTTGTTAATTTTGTTTCTCTTTCATATTGTAATGATTTTGGAGTAGGTAAAGCAATTAAAACATCATCTAATATAACATCTGCTTCTTGTGGATTTGTAATAACTAATATTTTATATATTAATTCTTTCAATTGTTCTGTAAAATATTTTTGATAATTAATTATAGTTCTAGCAAAAATAATTGATTCTTCACTTAATGCTGATTTATTTGATAAATTTTCTTCTAATGCTAAATAACTAGGTGGAACCATTAAACTTGCAACAATTGAATCTCTTATAAATTTTAATTCATCAACTTTATTTCTTGATTCAGAACCAGCATCATCAAAAGGCATAACATCAACAAATTGTTTTCCATCTTTTTGAGGTAAATAAATATCTTCAAAAGAAGTAATCATAGAAGGTATTGCATCGACAGTTCCAAAACTATCTAAAGAAAATTTTCTCTTTTTGAATTCTTCTTTTAATTTTTCCGTGGCTTCTTTTGCATCTCTAGGTAATCCAACTTCAACTGTAATTTTTCTTTTTTGAATTGATCTATTTATCCTATGTATTGTTAATGCTGTTTCTAATGCCATTAACACTTTAGCATTAAATTGACAAGAATCAAATATTGACTCACCATATGGATAATATTTTGCAGATGGTATTTTAAAATGTTCCATTTTATCAGGTGGTACATATCTAATATTTAATATTTTATTTTGATCACCTTCTATGACCATTTGTTTTAAAATATTTTTAATATCAGAAACATTGATATTTTCAGAATCAATATTTGGAATTTTACTTTCTAAATTTTGTATGATATTCTGACAAATATTATTAACTATTTGATTTTGAACTAATAATTGAGGTTGAAAAATTGCTTGTGGAAATATTAAATATCCAAAACAAATAGGAAATAATGTACTTTGAAGTTTTACAACTTTTTTAGCTTCATGAAATAACAATTTTACTTTTTCAATAGATTCACCTTCTTCTGTAGTGTCTTCACCTTCTGTAAATGGAGTAAAATCCATAACAACGTTTAAATTTTTTATTTCATCATTTTTTTCATCTTCATTAATTAATGGAACTTCAAATTTAATAAATCTATCTTTTAAAGTTTCTTGAAAGTCTTCTTTTGATTCCGCTAAAAATGTTGATTTACTTAATAATGCTTTTTTATCATCTGATATTTCACAAAAAAAATCACCCATATGTAATGAAGCTTTAATTATAAAACCTAAATTTCTTTCAATTTTTGTTTTATCAATTAAATTTTTTACTATGTTTACATGATTTGTTATTTTTTCATTACCTTTATCTGATTCATATGATTTAATATCAAGAGCATCTTTTGTAATATCATCTGGAGCTAAAATATTATCTGTTAAAACTTGAAGAGCTCTATGACAATAACTTATATTCGACGTTATTGCTTCATATGTTTTATATCTGCTTAATCTTGAAGTTTGACCTAATAATTCTGGAGAAAAACCCATTGATGATTGTGAAACAAATGATTCTATACCAAGATTTGATTTAGATATAATACCTTTAATTATTTCAATATAATTACTTTGAGATGATGGTGTTCTATAATTGATAATATCTTTTAATGAAGAATCTAATTTTAAATCAATATCTGCGGTTTTAGTACCTACAATTTTTGTTTTTAGCTTGTTAAATAAATTATCAAGTCTGGACATCTATTATATCCTTTTGGATTTAACTGCAAAAAATAAGGGAAATATAACAAAATTAATTGTTATATTTCCCTATTTAAATACATTAAAAAAGTAAATTACTTCAATGATTTTTTTGCTTGTCTTTTACGAGCTAAATACCTTGAAAAACCATAACCAGCCGCGGCACCCGCGCCCACGGCTGCTGCTGCTTTACTCTTTTTTCCCATTTTTGCATAAATATCTTTAGCACCTTTTCCAATTTTAATAGTACCTGTTTTCACACCCCTACCTGCAGCTTTAACACCTTCAATAGATTTATCTCTTGCTGCCCTTATTCCACTTGAAGCTTTTTTATACTGCGCGGTTGTTGCATCTTTTACTGTTTTCCAATTTTTAGAACCTGATGCTCTAATAGCTGCAATTTTATTTAAATACCATTTCTTTAATGCAGCTAATTTTTTACTAGCTCCATCTTTAATTGCGTTAATTTTTGATTCTTTAGCTACAGCTGATGCATCAACTTCATTTAACATTTCATTCGCTTCTTTGATAATTTTATTAGCTGATTTTACATATTGTTCACGAACAGAGTGAATTTTTTTATTTGTATCTTCAATAATATATTTTCCAATTTCAATAATATCAGACTCAGTTACAATTTTAGATTCATTTAAATAAGAATACACAACTGCCATTGAATCTTCTTTTATAATGGCATTAGATTTATTTACAAACTCTAATAGAAATTTCATAATTTTAAATTCCTCCATATATTTTACAAAAAATTTTAGATTAATAATCTATTTTAAATTTGTTCTATATATTCTTAAAATTGTTTAGATTCTATTTACTTTTTTGATAAAGGATGAGATTTTCTTTTTCTAATTGAATTCTTGCTTTTAATTTTTCATTTTCTGAATTAATTTTTTCTTTACATGTCTTTGGATCATTTTCTTGATTGCAATAACTCATAGCTCTTCTTAAAATTTGTTGTTTTTTTTCTAATGCTGATAATCTCAATTTTGTTCTACATATATCATATTCAATACCTTTATATTTTTGACATTGTTTTGCCGCAGAACTAAATAAAGCACTTGCCGTTTTCCATCCTGTTTTAAAAACACTATCTACAATTATTCCTGCAGCAAATAAACCCAAAAAACCTTCATTTAATTTATTTTCATATTCTTTTAATTTTATTTCATTCATACGTTTTCTTAATAATATCATATTAATTTTTTTATCAATTTTTTCATTACATTTTTTTGGATCTGTAGTGTTATTACACATACTTTTCGATTTCATAATAACTTTTAATTGTTCGTTATATCCTCTAATCTTTTCTCTAGTAATGCATCCTTGTTTGGCTGGAGTTTTTGAATATGTTCCACATTTTCTTTCAGCATCACTTAAAATAGCTTTTGCTGATCTCCAAGCTAAATTTAATCCAGTTAAAACAGCAGTAAATTTTGCACTATATTTTAATTTACCAAAAAAAGATTGAAAAAAAGCTTCATTCAATAAATCATCTTTATTATTAAGAAATTTTAAATAATTTTCTAATATTGTCATTTTTAAATTTTTTCTTCCTGACTAAGATTATTTGTGGTTGTTTTATAAATTTCATCTTCTTCGTATTTTTTATTGAAGAATTCAAACATATTAAAAAATAATGTTTCTTCATTCCCAAACAAAAGAATTAAATTATCTTTAATATTAGGACCACATAATTTTAAAACCAATTTACAAAAATCTTTTCCAGTTTGTTGAAATTGTATATCACTTATTTTTACAGCTTCAAGAGAATAAATAAAAATATTTTCTTTATAAATAATATCATACGCCTTATTCATATTATAATGAAGAATTGCTATTAATTTATCAAATTGATTAATAATTTCAAAAGATATTTTATTTTGAATTATTAACTTCTTTATTTTAATATTTTCATAAAATAAAAAGATAAAACATAAAAATATAATTATTAAGATATATATTTCAATCATCTTTAATTACTTCTTCTTTTGTTGTATCAATAATCAATTGTTCATTAATATCATCTATATCATTAATTTCAATCCCTATAATTTCTGATGGTTTTATAAATATAATTCTTTTTTTATCTTTTAAAATAATTATATTTTTTGATGTAAGAATAGAATTAATTTTTTGTAATATCTTTTCATTATTAATATCAAATTCTAAATTATTATTATTTTTTAATATTATAACTATTCTTTTCATAAGTGATATTCTGAATGTACATTATTTTTATAATTCAAAGTAAATTCAGATTTCTCCTTTCTAATATTCTACAAAATGAATTAAAAAATGGAAGGATTAAAAGTTAAAGTAATTGATTTTCAATCCTTCCATTTTTTTAAAATTAAAGATCTTCTAACATAAGATCAATATCTTCTTCTGTTAGCTCTTCATCCTTTTTTTCTTCATTTTCTTCATCAATTTCTTTTTCTAAATCTTCTAACATAAGATCAATATCTTCTTCTGTTAGCTCTTCATCTTCTTCATCTTCTTCATCATTTTCTTCTTCAAGAGCTTCTAACATAAGATCAATATCTTCTTCTGTTGGTTCTTCATTTTCTTTTTCTTCATCTTCTTCATCATCATTTTCTTCAAGAGCTTCCAACATAAAATCAATATCTTCTTCTGTTAATTCCTCATCTTCTTTTTCATCTGTTTTATCTTCATCTTCTTCATCTTCTTCAAGAGCTTCCAACATAAAATCAATATCTTCTTCTGTTAACTCTTCATCTTCTTTTTCTAAATCTTTTTCTTCATCTTCTTTTTCTAAATCTTTTTCTTCATCTTCTTTTTCTAAATCTTCTAACATAAGATCAATATCTTCTTCTGTTAGCTCCTCATCTTCTTTTTTTTCTTCATTTTCATCTTCTTCATCTTCTGACATAAGATCAACATCTTCTTCTGTTAGTTCTTTATCTTCTTTATCTTCTTTTTCGTCAGCTTTGTCTTCTTTTTCATCTTCATCAATTTCTTTTTCTAAATCTTCTAACATAAGATCAATATCTTCTTCTGTTAGCTCTTCATCTTCTTTATCTTCAACTTCATCTTCTTTTGTTTCAAGATTTTCTTTCTTACGAATTTTATTTAATTCTTTATCTAATTGTTCTAAAAAAACTTTTACACTTTCTTCAACATTTTTTTCATCGATATTTTCATCAACATCTAATTCTTCATCTTTTTCTTCTTCATTTTCGTCTTTTTCAGTTTCTTCTTCCATTTCTCTAATTAGTCTAGAAATAATTGCTTCTTCTATTTCAGTTGTTCCATCATCTTCGTCTTCCTCATCATCTTCATCTTCAAAAGATCCTTCTTCATCTTGAGTAATTTCTGATTCAAGATCATCAAGAGTTTTCTTTACATCATCTGGTTCTACACCGGTTACAATTTCGTTTTCATCTTCTGATACTCTAGTGATGGAATCACTGTTTTTTTCATTGAAATAATATCTTTCCAGTATATCAGCAGCATCTTTAATTTCAGATGTAAGATCTTCTTCTTCATTCCTATCATATGAAAGAATTTTATCTACAAGAGGACCTTTGACATCAAGAACTTTTGAATCATATTCCATGATAGATTCCGAAACAGCTTCCTTTAATATTTTAGCATATGAATCATTTTTTTTCATTTTATATATTCCTCCAAAAAACATTTCTTTTTAAATTTCTTTATTTTTTGTTCTCAATATTAATCTTTTCAACAAAAAAAATATCTAGAAAAATTCTAAAATATTTAATCAATTTTACAAAAATATCTTAATTTTTTCTTAAAAAGATTGGACTGATCTAACTTTTTTCTTTTCAACGGGATCTATAAATTTTAAAGCATTATCAATATTATTTGATTCATTATCAAATTGAGGAAAATTTTTATCAAAACTATTTGATACTTCATAACAATTCATAAATTTATAACATTCAAAATTAACTTTGAAATCTAGAGATACATTTGATCTCCCACATCTATTTTTACCTACACTAAAATGAACCAATGTATCATCAACTTGATCTTTTGTCATAAGGGCAACAAAATCCGCATGATCGACTTTTTTAATTGCTTCTGAAATTAATGATAAATTCAAATCTTTACTTTCCATATTTCTACTATAAATATCTCTACCTAATTGTGTTGCCGTTATCACAGGTATATTATATTCAACTGCAATATCTTTTAATTTAGAAGTGATATGTGATAATTCATGTCTATATGCTTCAAATTTTTCATCCATTATTAATAAATCTAAATAATCTATAACTAGAGATTTTATGCCATTTTTACCATATTTATCAATAACATCATCTAAAACCATCATAATATCAGTTGGAGTTATTGAAAATTTAGGAAAAAATTTTAAAACTAAAGAACTATTAGACGAATTAATTTTTCCCAATAATTTATTTTTTATTTCATCTGGTTCTTTTACAGAAATTTCTTTTAGAAATTGAATTGAATTTATCATAAATAACGATTGATACATTCTCATTAATGATTCATCAATTAAATTTTCTAATGTGATATAAACAAAAACATTGTTTTCATTTTCTTTAATAATTCTAGGCATTGTTAATGCATTTTCTACAAAATTAGACATTAAAGTAGATTTACCAGAACCAGAACCCCCACCAATAATATATAATCTGCTTTTTTCAAATCCACCTCTAAGAACATGATTATCAAAATAATCATATCCCGAAGGTACAACATTTTCATATTCATATTTCTTTTTAATTTGATCAATAACAGAATTAAAATCATCTTGTATAATATCAAGAGATGATGATGACTCAATATCTTCTGTTCTATTTATTTCCATTAAATTAGAATACATCTTTTTAACAAATATTGTATAATCGCCAACAACATCATCTAAACAACCAAATGAACCATTTTTTATTTTATCTATAAAATCTTCAACTTTATCATAATTTGAAAATAAACTTATTAAAGTTTTTCTAATTTTTATTTGTTCATTTGTATCATCAAATGTTTTATCATCCATCTCTGTATCTATTTTATTTTTAATAAAATCTTCTAAACTTTTATATTTTTCACCAGTAAATAAACTATCTATAATATTATCAACAGTTCTATTTTCAGATTTCATTTGACATATTTTTTCTAAACATTCAACTTTATTTTTAATTAAAATAGGAATATCATTTTTTACTTTCTTTTGATAAAAATTTAAAATATTTGCAATATCTTTATAAATAGTTTTTTTGGGATTACTTTTAGTACTATTAAAAATCAATGAATAACATGAATTTACAAAAGATTCTGTTATCATTATTAATTAAATTAATCTCCTTTCTTTTAAAATGTTAATAAATTATTAATGTCTATAAATTCATCTTTTTCTAAATATTTGTTAACAATATATTCACAATAATCTTCATCAAGACTTGATAACATTTCTAATGATTTAAATATACTATTTGTTTTTACTGTTTGTTTTCTTGTTATTTTACCATGATTAAGAGAAATCATCATTTTAGATACTTCATCGTTAAATCCTTGTTGATCATTTGAATCAAATAAAGGATAAATATAATTTGCAAATTCTTCCATTCTTTTTTCCAAATCATTATAAACTGATAAAATATAAAAAATTGCATAAATTCTATAATCTGAATAAAATGTTTTTGTTTCAGAATCATATAAATTATCTCTATTTATAAATTTAAAATTATATTTATTGCATAATTTATTTATTTCTTCTTTAAAAATATTGAAAGTTGATTTATCATATCCATAATTTAATGATAAAGCAAATGATCTTAAATTTAATTTTCTAATTATTTGATTTTCATCATCAATGACATAAAAATTTCTTCCAACAATTAAAGATTTAAAAATTGCAGATGAATCATATGTTATTATCAAATCAATTTTATGTTTTTCTTTTACAACTTTTCTAAATAATTCATAAAATAAAACATCTTTAAAACTAGATCCACCCAAAATATGAAAATTCAATCTACTTCTATTATATTTTTTAGCTCTATTGATTAATTGTACTAAAGGCAAAATATAAATAATACAAGGTATTAAATTATCTCCAGACATATTTGCTACAATACCACCCGTTGCATGATATTGAAATTTATCGAATAATTCCAATTCATCTAAAATTCTTGTATATATTTCCCAAGATTTGGGTGTTCTAAAATGATGAACATAAATAATTTTATCTCTAATATCATCTGGTAATGAAGATGCTTTTTCATATGATTTTTTATTTAAGTTATAAAGATTTTTTGAAGTATTTTCTAATTGACATTCGGGGCCAAGTGGAAGATCTAATATAAATGCTCTTTCATAAACATCTGTACAATTAGATAAAAAATCATAATATAAATCTTGAAGAATATCACATTCTTTTTTATTTAATTGTCCAGTACTTACTTGAAATGCTCCAGAATCAACAATAAATTCACAACCATTAAAAAATGGAGTTTTTCTATTTTTATCAAATAATGAATGAATCATTTGATTATATGTTGAATAATCTTTTCTTTTATCAAAATGTTGACCATATGAATATAAAAATTTATTACAATTTTGTCTTAAAAAATTTGAAATTTTTTCCGATGTCATATAATTTTTAAAATGTTCATCATTTAAAAATTTTTCTAAAATTATTCCAAAACTTTTCATTCCAGCTACAACATAATTACCCATTCTATTCTCTCTTTAAAAAATAAATGGGGTTAAATTAAACCCCATTTATTATTTTTTAATTTTCTTTCATCACTCCGTAAACTTCAGTATCCATTAAAACTTTGTAAATATTATTATCAAATAAAATATCATGACCACCATTTCTATGAAAACAAATAATATCAGATATGTTAATTTCTTTAACTTCTTCCCCGATACTAATAACTTCACCAAATAATTGAGGTGCTTTATTAACAGTTTCGGGAATAATCAAACCAGATTCTGTAGTTTTTTCAATTTCTTTAATAATTTTAACAATAACTTTATTTTTTACACCTTGTAGAATTTTCATTTAATTTTTATCCTTTCTTATTAATATTTTTAATTATTTCGTCAACTTCTTTTTCGCCTTCTTTAAAGTTCTTCTTAAAATTCGGATCAAATTTATTTAATAATTTTGAAAATTCACCAACATGTGCTTTTTCTTCTGCAGAAATATCTAGTAAAACTTTCTTTAATTCTTGTGAATCAGTTAGTAAAGCAAACATTTCATATAAATTAGATGCATCCATTTCTGCAATTATACTTAATCTTAAAATTTGTAAATCTCTTTTTAAACCTTTAGGTGTATTTTCAATATCTGTATTATTGATGAATAATTCATTTAAAAAATATTCCATTTTTTTTGATTTGATGATTTTATTTTTAACATTAAATTCTTTTAAAATATCTAAATAATTATTTTTCACTATACATACCTCTATGTCTTTTTTTATTTTTTAATGTTTGTTTTTCTATTTTATTTTTTTCAATTTCTATTCTTCTTTTAGATTCTAATATTTTTTTCTTTTTTGCAATACTAGGTTTAACATATTCCATTTTATCTTTATATTCTTTTAAAATTCCAGATTTGTTTACTTTTCTTTTAAATCTTTTTATCATTGCTTCAAATAATTCATCTTTTTTTTTATAAACACATATTCCATCAATTATACTGTCATTAAAAGTATTTAGAGACATTTTTCCTCCAAATTTTTAAATTATTCTTTTCTTTTACTTTATCGTCTATAATGTCAATTAAAAAACCTAGGTAAACAATACCTTCTAATGATTTTAAAATAAAATCTTCTAATTTTTCTTTTGAAAAATTATTTAATGATTTAACACATTCCAATTCTTTATGTAAAATAGACATTTTTGAAAACATTTTATCATTTAATTCTTCTATTTTTGATAATTTCTGCGTATTTTTTTCACTTTTACGAATGTCTTCAATACATTGATTCATTTTCCTTTCTCCTAATTTTTTTAAATAAAATCATAAATTATATGATCTCTAGATGAAAAATTACAATTAAATTTTTCGGCCATATCAAAAACTTTAACTGAATTTTTCAATAATTCTTCTTTGGTTTTACCTTCAGGCATAAGATATAATCTATTATTATTAAAATTTATTTCTTTTAAGAAATTCAAACAATCTAAAATAAATTTCGATTCTAAATAAACTAATTTAATAAAAACATTTTTATTATTTTTAATTTTTAAGATTAGATCTTTATTAAATTCAAAATCATTTTTATTAAAAATTTTAGGTGAGAAAATATAACGAATTTTTTTATCAGAATTTATATTATCATTAATTAATTTTTCAAGATTATAACCATTTGTTTCTATATTAGCAAATGGAAATTCTAAATTTTTTAAAATATTATTTGTATAATCTAAATTAACTTCAAATGTAGGTTCACCTCCTGTTATCAAAAGTCCAATATTATATTCTTTTATTATTTCTTGTGTTTGTTCTATTGAATACACACTTTCAATAGAATTTGAAGTTAAAACTTTTGTATCACAAAAAGGACAAGGTTGATTAAATTCGATTCTATTGCATTTTTTAAATCGTATCATTAATACTTTTTTTCCTGAATCAACACCTTCACCTTGCCATGTTTTTAATACTTGAACTGCGAAAAAATTATTTTCCATAATTGATCCTTTTTCTATTTTTAAAATTTAAGAAATTTTTCTTCTGGAATTATTAATATTGGTTCTAATAATAATTTAATTCTATCTAACCATACAAATTTAAGCATCTCTTTATAATCAATTATATAATAAGGAGGTAAATCACTCATAATTTCAGGAATTGCAATCTCTTTTAATTTTCCAAATAAATCTAATTTATAAAATTTTTCCATTACTTCCTTTGACGCTTTTGATTCATCAATTCCTTCAATTTTAAATAAATATCCTCTACTACCAACACCGAAAACTTTATATTCAAGATTATTAAAATTTTCCATTGCTTTAACACCCATAGGAATTGTTTTATAATCTTCTATTTTTTTGGTGTATGAAACAGGTCTTGCAATTTCTTTATTACCATTTCTAATTTTTATACTTATTTCTTTTTCAATTTCTTTTGTATATCTTAAAATTTTAGGCAAACTAAATTCTTGTTTTAATATAATATTAATTAATTCTTGAAGTTTTTCTTTAGTGAATGATGGAAAATCGCTTCTTCTGGTTTCAATACCTTTTGAAACAATTTCATCGCATTTTACACCTTCTTGAACAATAGCATATGTTGTATATCTCTTTTTAGCTAAAAATAATCCTCGTCTCATCACAAATTCATTTTTAAAATCTAATTTATTATATTTTAAATCTACATTATGTTTTTGTACAAATGATGTTATTATATTTTTATTAATCCATTCTTGAATTTCACCTATCATTTTAATGACATTTTTAGTATTTTCTTCTTCGTTTTTACTTTTAACAAATTTTGAAAAACCAATAAATAATGAATCTGTATCACATGTAATAATATGATTTATTTTTCTTTGAATATTTTCTGAAAACATTTCATCTTCTTGTAAAGGTATATAATCATTATTTTCATTTTTTAATTTATTTTCAATATAATTATCTGTAGTTATCATACATGTTTTCAATAATTCTTGACCGGATAATGTAATTGATCTAGCAATATCTAAATTGAAAAATCTAAATGATACATTTGACATTGCTCCATATAAACTATTTGCAATGATTTTCATAACATTTTGTCTAGAATCATATAAAGATGTAAATTCTTCATTTTCTTCTTTTTTTGCTTCAAACATTAATTTTTTATATTGTTTTCTTGAATCTAAAATATTTATTAAAATTTCTGAATAAAAAGATAATTCTTTATCGTGATGTTTGAAAAAACAACCGGTAACTGTTTTTATTAAATTTTCTTTTTCAATTTTTTCATATAAATCTTTTTTATTAACAATAATTGTTTTATTTAAAAAACAAGGATCAATGATTACTTCAATTTTATCTGGAATTTTATCAGGATTATATAAAAAGTTAAAACCATCTTTATAATTTTTTAATTGCATAACTAAAGTATTAACACCCAAATTATATGTTATAATTGTTGATGGATAAAGTGAAGTAGCATCTAAATCTACAATATATTCATGTAAACCTTTAATTGGTTCTTGTACATATGCTCCAGTAAATGTTTGTTTTTCTTCATTCATTTTTGCATTTTTTGCTGCTAGATTTTTTTCTTTTAAATGAGCTAAAATAATTGAATCAATTTGACCCAATGGATATTTTGAAGAATCAAAATTTGTTTTACATATTTTTCTAATTTCATTTTGGAATGCTATATGTTTTAATTTTTTATCTAATTTTACAATAATAACAACATCTTTAATATTATATAAGATAGATTTATCTGGATCATCTCTAAACATTTCAGAAAAATTATAACCTTTTCCTAATTTTCCTTCACCTAATTCTAAATTTGCAATATAATCAAGAGAATAACTTTCTTTATTTCCAAAGGTAAATGATTTATATAATTCTAACATATCTAAAGCCACACAACCACTTAAATGTATTCTTCTATTAAATGTATCAGCATCAACTTCTAAAAATTTTGATAATCTTTCATAATTTATAGATAATTTTTTGCTTCTATTAATAATATAAGGTAGGTCAAATCCATTACTAAACCAACCAGTTACAAAATCTGGATCAAAATTTCTAAAATCATTAATAAATGTATTTAATAATTCTCTTTCATTTTTACAAATTGTTACATTTTCAACTGTTATTTTTTTGTTAATTTTTAATTCTTTTGGATTAATAACTAATGTTTTATAACTATCATTAAAATTATAAGTTATCATACAAATAATATCATTTGCATCTTCTGGAGAAGAATTTTCTTTTGTATCGGTATAAGTTTCAATATCATGAAATAAAATATTAGATGGTAATTTTGGTTCTTGAATATCTTTTTTTAAATGATAAAAATCTTGAGAATGTTTTACAGCTAATTTAACATCCCCCTCATAAGTAATATTATTATCTAATTTTGATTTTTCTCGATATTGTATTTTTATTTGTTTAAGTTCATTATAAGGTTTTACTAATTTAGCATCATCATTTTCTTTACATTGATAACATACATATGTATCATTTTCTTTATGATATATTTTATTATTATTTTTATCTCTGAAAATATAAAGAACTTCATTTGATCTTAACATTTGAACATCAATTAATTTATAATTTTTTGTGTAAAATTTATCAGGAATTTTATAATAAAATTTTCCAAAATTTGTATTTTCTAATTTTTTATTTATTAAAGAAGAAGTATTATCAAATTTCAAACCTATCAATTCTGCAGCTTTTTTAATATCATTTGAAAATTCTTCTTCTTTATTTCTATTGTGTAAAATATATGAAGGGTGTACTGTTACTAAAACATCTATATTATTCCATTTATAAACATTACCTCTAATAGCTGTAATTTTTTCTTTATCTGAAATTATATTAAATGCTCTTAATGGTGAATTACCCATAAGAACAATAAGTTTAGGATTACATTTCTTTATTAATTTAAAACAATTTACTTTACATCTATCTATTGTTTTTTGATCAGGATTTCCTGTTTTTCCGTCTTTATCTAATGTCAAACACCAAACAATATTTGTTAATAAATATTTTTTTTCATTTATCCCATAAAAATTAAAATATTTTCTAAATATTTGTCCAGCTCTACCTATCAATGGTCTTGGTGGATTATTTTCAACTTCTGTTTTTCCTGGGTTTTCCGCTACAAAAATTATATCTATATCTTCAAAATTATCAATATTTGATTCATATATACACGAAGATGCATCAAATAAATCACAACTCAAACAATCAGCAAATGATTTTTTTATTTTAAACATTAATACATCTCCTTTTCACTTTTCTTCAATTGTGATATTCTCTTCAATAAATTCTGATATTTTATCATTTTTTAATTTTCTATTTTTTGATTTTCTATTTTTAGTTACTTTTAATTTTTTATTATCATCTAATCCTAATGTTGTAAATATTTTATCTTTATTTTCATCTTTTTGTAAAAAATCCATATATAAAACTATCTCATAATCTTTTAAATGTGGAATTTTTTTTCTTAAAGAATTAAATAATTTATCTGTTTTTTTCCAAGGAATATAAGCTATACTTCTTCTTTGAATTTTAAAATCATTTATACATTTTTTTATAAAAGTAAATAATTCTTCTTTTTCTAAATACCATAAATTTATATTATTAAAATATGTATTTAAATAAAAATTAAATTTAGGATTGTTTAGAAAAATAGATATACAATATTGAGATGAAATGGGGCTTGTTGATTTTAAAATATCTTGTGGAACTTCAGATTTTTTTGAACCATCAAATAACCAATTTTGGAATTGTTGAAATGGTGATATTTCTGCCATTAAATATTCCTTTTATTATATTTAATTTTGAGATAGTTAAAACAATTGTCTATGTTTGAAAAAATCTTATGACTGTGTGATAATAACCAATAATCATTTTCATATTGTTTGTTCTCCATAATTATATATGTTTCTATATCCATTGTAAATGCAAAAAATATTTCCATTATTGTTCCAACCGTCAGTTTTTTAAAATATGCAACCAAACAATCAGAATTTAAAATCAAAACTTTGTCTGATTTACAAATTTTGAAAGCAATTTCTTTTTTACTAAGGGAATTATCACTTTCTATTATTTTATTCACTTTTTCAAGCGGATCAATTAATTTAAAAATTTTTCCATATTTTTCAATACAATATTTTCGATATTCACTTTCTTTTGTATGTCCTGCTAAATAAATAATAGGTTTTTCACTTTTAATTGTTAAATTTAAATCCATTTATAAAACCTCCTATATTGTCAATAATTTTACAACTAAATTCAATTAATTCAATATTACATTCTTTAATTATTTGTTTAACAATTAAACTTTGTTCTTTCCAAAAATCACGTTTAATGAAAATATCATTAAATTCTTTATGAATTATAATTTTATTTATACCCGATTGAATTATAGCTCTACAACAATCAACACAAGGTAAAGCATTTATATATAATCTACAACCTTTTAATGGTATTCCAACTCTTACGGCATTATATATTGCATTTCTTTCAGCATGTTCAAAATAATAATATTTCTCTGGTCTTTTTTGACGAGAATCTATATTATCATTTAATCCTCGAATATAAGAATTATATCCAGTTGATCTAATTTCATTATCCGGTCCAACAATAACACAACCAAAATTTGTATTTTTATCTTTGCTTCTTTTTGCAATTAAATAACACATTGATATAAAATATTCATCCCAAGAATATTTCTTTTTTTTCATTAGATTTCCTTTCTAGAAAGTTTTCTATATATATTAATTAATGAATAAAAACAGAGGAGGATTGTTATTAAAAAAAATGAATGCGAAGACTCAATTACTAAATCAAAAGAATTTAAAGAACTTATAAAAGGTGTTATTATTATAATAATTATTCATATTGTTGCTTAAAAAATTTAAAGGAGATTCAATCAGAAATCCCACTGGCTTTAGACAATGGGTAGTTCGCAGTAAAAACATAGGATATTTTAACTTAATATCCTATGTTTTTTTAAGTTAACCACTCATATAAATTTCTATCGCATATATCTTCAAAAGAAATTAATTTCTTATTAAATTTTATTGATATATTTTTCCTTATTATTTCTTCAATATTATTATCATTAAATATAATAACATTAAAATTATTTTTATAATAATTTAATAATCTCGTTTCTTCTCTTATAAATAACGGAATACCTGAACACAATATTTCAGTTGAAGTTCTGGGTGATCCATCTTTTTTATTACTTGTTACAATTCCAAATTTACTACAATTTAAATAATAATTTATTTTATTTCTATCAATATGATCTGTAAATTCAATATTATTTATTTTAAATTTTTCACATAATTTTTTACC
>CAYYIP010000025.1:0-25376 GCA_964472015.1 uncultured Hyphomicrobiales bacterium
AAAAATAAACTATACATATAACTATTAATAAACTAATTGACTTATATACATCATAATCTTAATTACTAAAAAATAGCTAAAAAAATACGATTTTGCAAACAACTCGGCCTATTATTTTTGCATCGTCTTTATTTATTATTTGGCCTAGTTCGGGCATCGTAATATTATCATTATAAATTGTACCTATATATAAATTTTTTTGATATACAAAAATAACTTTACAATTGTTTTCTATTTTATTTGATACTCCTATTGTACTACCTTGCGGGATACCAAATATTTCTAAACTTGTACAATATGATTGAATAGAAAATATATTCATTCCATCAAATATATGTTCTATTTTAGCATTTACTTTTTGAGTAGACACAAATCCTTTTCTATCATCTACAACTGCATTTGCAAACATATATTTCTCACTAGTTTTATTATAGTAAACATTATATTTTTCTTTAAGCAAGTTAAATGTTTTCTCGTCTTTTATTGGCGAACCTTTACCAGTTACAAAGTAATCTATATTAATACCTGCACGTTCTTCTAATTTATTTATAAATGCTTCCGGCATTATACTTTTTCTAAAATATGTAAAAAATAAGTTTACTGTTAAATTAGTAAGTTCTGCAAACCTTCGTATTGATCCGAATTCTTTTCGAATAAAATCTTTCAATTTAATTGAAGTTATTGGCTGTTTAGTTGCTTTTGTATTTTTCATAGTAAGTATTAGTTAATTTTTAGTTGTTTTGTTTAATACAAAATTAATAAAAATATTCTTTATACACAAATTTTACTAAACAAATAACTAAAAAAATATACAAATTTTACTAAACAAATAACTAAAATAGTACATATATTTGTACATATTAATAATTGCGTGTATTGTTACTTAATTGTGTTCGTTTCATTGTTAGTAATAAATCTTGGCCTTTTATTGTTGTTGTAAGGTTTAGATTACTTATTGTTTTTTGTAAAGCAATAAAACTGTTATTTAATTTTTCATTTTGTAAAGTAGTAATATCATTAACTAACATTCTTAATTGATCATCTCTAAATATCCATTCTTTATTACTCCCTCCTAGTTTAGACGCATCTCCAACAACTGCAAGTGTTGCATTATCTATTCTGCCACCTGTTGAGAAACTTAATAATTTAGAAGTTACTGAGCTTAAAATTGTTTTAATAATTGCTTCCATTGCTAATTTTGATGCTCCTATTAATGCCGCTGCAACGGCGGGGTTACCACCTGATAAACTTGCAATTTTAGTTATATTTGCTTGACTAAATACGAACGCGTTTACTGCGGCAGTAGCTAATTGAGATAAAAATTCTGCTAATGTTTTTAAGATTAATTTTAATCCATCTTTTAATGATGTAATACTGTCTTCGTTTACTATCATCGATTGAAATATATTTGCAAAATTAGATATTAAACTGTCTGATGTAAATGCAAGGATATCATTATTTAAACTTAAAACTTCGTTGACTTCACCAAGTTTTGCATCTAATAGCTTAATGTCTTTATCAATTTGTTTTATTTGGCTTTCAATAGAAAAGTTTAATAACTCGCTATTAGCTTCATCTTTTCTTTTTTCTTGTAATTCAGCTATATATTTTTGATACTCTTTTATTTGGTTTTGTAAAAATTCCTTTTCTTTTGCTGCACGTTCCTTATTAGCTTGGGTCTCTATATTCTTTAATTGATTTTGATGCATACGTTCTAATGCTTGTTCTTTTAATCTTGCTTCTTCTTGTCTCTTTTCTTTTTTGCGTTGATATTCTGCTTCAATTTCTTGTTTCTTTTCTTGATATTGTTTTTCTCTAGCGGTTAATTTTTCTTTTTTGTTATATTGTTCATCTAATTTATCCAATTCGTTTTGTAATGCCGTGTCTATATCTGCAATATCAAATTCTAAACTTATTTTAATATTATCTTGAAGATTTCTATTTATAGCATCTGCATAGCTTCGTAATACTTCTTGTTGTTTTTCTAAAATCTTATTTAAATCATCATTTATTTGTTTATTTTGATTTTCATAGTATTGTTTTTGTTTTTCGTATATCTCTTTATCTATATTCATAATCTTTTGCGTATAATTCATATATTCCTTTTCTTTTTCTCTCAACTGGTTTTTATATTCTATAATAGTAAACTCATTTAATCCCGGTTTTGCTAATGATTTGTTTATTTCTTTTATATCATCTTGCAAAGTATCCATTATGGTTTGCAATATACTTTTTATATTATTTTTAGATTGATTTAAAGTTTCTGGGTCAGCTTCTAAAACAAAATTAATACGTTGTTCTTCTAAATCTAATTTAGATAACAATTCTTCAAATTTAGTTATATTTAATTGTTCTTCTAAGTCTATAATTTCAATTTGTTTTTCATTTATATTTTTTATTAAATCTGTAATATATTTTGTAGCTTCGTTTTTAGCTTTTTCGCCTTCATCTTTATTAAAAGTAATCCCAAACTCAAAAACTTCGCTTTCTTTTAAGTTTTCTAAATCATTTTTTATTTGATATAGTTCTTTTGCTTTTGCTAATTCTTTATTAAAAAACTCTAATTCTTTTAATGACATTTGCAAAGCATCATAATCTGTTGCTTTTCTTTTTTCGCTTATAATACTTCTATTATTTGCTATATGATATAAGTTTAATTGTATTTCGTGGCTTTCTTTCATTAAATTTAATTCGTCTTTAATCAATTCATATTTTGTTTTAGCTTTTTGTGTTGCTTGGTCTGTTTTTCTATTATGTTTATCTAATTCATCGGACTGGTCTTTAATAAGATCATTTACAAATTGTTCAGCTTCACCACGAAAACCTATTTGTTCAGTAACTGCTTGTAATTCAGGAACTAATTTTTTATAAGTGTTTATACTTGACTTATATAATTCTAAATTCTTTTGTTGTTCTATCCCTTTTGCTTTTTCTAATTTTGTTATTATTTCTGTTTCTTTTTTTATAAAATCGTCTGGTCTAAATTCATACATTTTTGCTATTTGTCTCATTTTAGCTACCGCCGCAGTAAGTTCCGATTTAATTTCTGCTTGTCTTTTCTTTTCTTTATCGCTTTGTGCCATAAATTCCTTTGTTATTTCTTGCCTCATATCTAGTTCTTTTTGTGTTTCATAGTTTACTGTTTTTTGTTGTTTTACAATCTTTTTAATTTCTTCCGGGGACTTACTTAAAGTTTTAGCTATTTCATTATACATATCATCCGTTGCCATCCCTTCCTTTTCCATATGAGCAAGTGAATTTATAAATGTTTCTTCTTGGTTTTTTATAATTTGATGTGTTTTATAATATGTTTCTTCTAGTTCTGTTGTATCAAGTCCTTTCATTTTACGCTGTGCTATCTGTTTTTGTAATTGTTTAAGATTATTGGTATTATCTAAATATATTTCACCTTCCTTTGCTAATACTTTTTGCATCTCTAATTGATTTTTACGTAACTCTTCGGAACTTAATTTATATTGTTTATCTGCTGCTTTATCAATTTTATCTTCTAATAATTCATAGCTTGTAATTAAATTTCCGTTCTCGTCTTTTACTACATCTACAACTTTTACTGCTTCCGGTGCAATTTTCGCAATCCTTTCGGCGATTTTAGCTTTTTCTATTGCAGTACCTGCATTTTTGAAGTCATCAACAAGTTCACCAACTTTTCCAAATGTATCAACATTTGATTTAGAAACTAAACTTTCTTGTATAAGATCACCAACTTTATTTTTCGTAGCTTCGTTTCTTATTTTTGCATACATTGATCTTACTGCTTCAACAGTCATTTCTGTTTCGTTTGCAATTTTTGCTACCTCTTCATCACTTAAAACACCGCTGTCTTTTTCTGTTTGTTTACTATATACATCTTTTAATTTTGTTTGCAATAACAATTGTTTCTGTTCTTCTAATTTTTTTAATTCTGCAATTTTAGAGTTTGCCATAGTATCCACATTCTTTAAGAATTCATTTTTTTCTTGTGCTGACATTTTTTGCCATTTTTCACTGCTCATAACTTCCTTTATTAAATCCTCTTTTGCTTTTGCTACACTAGCGGAATTTTTTGCACCTTCTAAAGCCTCAACGTTTGATTTTATTATTTGTTGTTGTGTAAATTCCTTGTATGCTGCATATATACCTGCTCCCATTGTAGACAAGTTCGTCGATAATGCAATATTCCCTGCTGTTTCCCAAAATCCCGGGGTTAACATTTCTTTCATTTTTTCTTCTGCTTCATCAAATTTATTTGTTTCGATCTCGATTTCTAACTTAATAGCTTCACTAGTTAAAATATTGCCTTGGCTTTTTAATCTTGCCAATTCTACGGCACTGCTTTGTGCAGCAGTCTTTAAGTTTTTTAATCCAACTGCAAATGAATTAGCTCCTAATCTTGCATCAGGGAATTGTTTATTTAATTCTTTTTGTGCTTTTGCAAATTCACGTTCTTGGTCTGCTGTCCTTACTGCAACTTTTCCCAAATTTTCATATTTCTTTATTAAATTTTGTGTATTTTCGATTTGTTTTTGTTTTTCTTGGTTATTCTTTTGCATCTCCTTATTAGCTTTCAAATTCTCCATATTTATTTTTTTTTGTTCAGCTGCTGTTTTATATAATGTTTTATATAAAATTACTGCTGCTGTAACTGCGGCAGTAATACCTAATGCTATCCATCCAATCGGCCCCTTTGATGCTTTCATTACTATATTCATTATTTTTTGTGCCGCGGTCGTTTTCATAATACTAGTTCTTAATTTACTTAATCCAGGAAGTGTTTTGTCTTTTATATTGCTTGTAAAACTTCCTAATCCTTTATCTTTGTCTGTTAAACTTTGGAATATAGAGACTGCTCCTGATATTCCTGTTATTGTAGGAGTTAAACTTTCTAATATTTTTACGCCTGCCATTCCTGCCTCTCCTAACGGTCCGGTAATATCAACTAAATTTACAAATAAAGTATCTATTTTAGATTTCAATAACTCGGCTCTTTTTTCTATTGTTCCACTCATTGTTTCAAATGCGTCCTCTGTTGCTCCACTACTATCACTAACACCGTCTAACATTTCTTCTAAGTTACTTATATCTTTTGTTAATGTGTTAAACGCTGCACTTGCTTGTATAGATCCAAATGCCTGTGTTGCACTTAATCCTGCTGTTTCAAATGCTCGTTTCATATCTGCTAGTGCTCCTATTAAATTTCCGCCTCTTACTTTTGCTCCCAAATCTTCAACAGTTATTCCTATTCCATTAAGTGCGTTTGCTATTTCTGCGCTTGGTTTTTGCATCTCAACAAATAATTGATTAAGTTTTGTTGTTGCTTGTGTTGTAGGGATACCGTTGGCTGTCATTAATGCAAGTGCTGCACCTATGTTTTCCAAATTTACACCAAAACTTGCGGCGGTCGGTACTACGTATGATAAACTGCTTGATAATTCTGCAATTGAAGTTTTACCAAAGTTTACAGTTTGAAATAATATATCGCTAAATTCTTTTGATTTAGATGCTTCAACACCGTATGCGTTTACAAGGGATGATAATATATTTACTGTATTTAGAACGTCTTCACCACCACCAATAGCTAATTTTGCAGAGCTGTCAATAAATGCCTCTATATCTTTTTGTGTTGCTTTGATGCCTGCACTTAATGCCTCATAAGTAGCTACTTGTAAAGCTTCGGCTGTAATAGGTATTTTTTTACTCATTGCTAGACTTAAATCCCTAAATGCTTCTGCGTTATTTTTTGCTTCACCTCCTAAGGTCTTTATTTTTGCAGTTGCAGTATCTAAACCAATAAATGGCTCGGTCATTGCTTTAAGAGAAGTCGTTAAACTTTGAATGCCTTGGGTTACGAAACCAATATTAGAAAAAGCGCTTGTTAAATTAGAAAACTTTGTATTTAAATCCATTTTTGACACACTTTTTTGTAAGTCGTTTATTTCTTTTTCTGTCTCATTAATTGAACTTGCCATTTTCTTATATGCATCGCTTCCTTCTTTACCTGTTGCTTTCATTAATGTTGCGCTTTTCTTTTGTGCATCTATTAAATTATTTAATGTTTTTAATGAAATATCATATTCTTTTGCAATTTTTTCTGCCTCTTCACCTGCTTTTAAGTCTCCTAATACATTAATTATTTTATCTAAATCTTTTATTAAGTTATTAAAATCATCTTCTGGCATCAAACTCTGTAATTGTTTAAGATTAGTAAACTCAATTTCTTTTAATTGATTTAATCCACTTAAACTTTGATCTATTCCTTTTATCAAATCGTTTGTATCTATTTCTAATTTAAGAGTATTTAAATAATTTTCTAGGTTCTTTATTTCGTCTATATCTACATTAATGCCAACATTAAGATCTTTGAACTCTTTAAGTTTACTATATGTAGAAATTAATTGCTGTTCAAGTTTAGCATATTCCACTGTACCCGCTTGACTATTTAATGCTAATTTCTTTAATGCGTTTTCTTGTTCCTTTTGTAAATCTTTTAATGTTTGATATAGACTTGTAAAACTGTTAGCATTTTGTTTTACATCATAATCAAGTCTTATTTTTGGGTTAAGTTTTTCTAATTCCTTATTAACTTGATTAGCATAGTTATAGACATCTTTAAGATCTCCCTTTGCTTTTAGTAATACATCTAAATATATTGAGTAATTCATTTTTTCAGCTTCCTATTTATATTATTTTTATATTTTTTCTTTATTTTAAGTTATTATAATTATTTTATTATGTACTTTTGTATATGTATAACATTAATTCATTTTTTGTATTATGGAATTAAATGATCAATTAGATAATTTTATAAAGTATATTCATACTCAAATAGATACTTATCCACAAAATATTTCTCAACAACGTATTAAAGCAATAGAAGAACTTATTCTTTCAGAGATAGACAAAAATTTACTTTCATACGGTCGTTGGGATGGCGTTGGTACAGGTCTTTTTAGTTATGGCAACCAACGTTGGTCGCCTTTATCAATAAACACAGTTAAAAGTTATATAAGTAAGGGTTATAAAAACTTTTTACCAACTTTAAGACGTACTGGTCATTTAATACGTCAAACGTCTGCTCAACATCGTGGCAATTTAAGGTTCGAAATTGGTTCAAATGCTCCTTATGCTCGAGATTTACAAGAAGGTACTTATAAAATGCCTCCGCGTCCGTTCATTGTTTTAAGTCCTGAAGCTATTACTAAAATAAATAATATTATTTTTGAAGGTTTATTAAAAGAACGGTTAATTACGTAACTTAATATAATACACATTTCCGCGTTGTATTATATCGAACGCATAAAATTCGCTATTAGCATCTAATAAGACTGTTCTATTACTTACATTTTTTGGTAAGTATTTAGTACCACGTTTTAAATAAAATTCGAAAAAGATTTTTATATACTCTTCTTGATTATACAAGTCTTCCGTTTTATATGTAGTAAATACTATTTTACTATAAGCATACTTTTTATCGTATGATAATTCTAAATATGCTGGAAATTTTATTGACTTAAAATTATTAAGTAAATTTTTTATGTATGTAGGAAGTTTTGTATCATTTATATAACTTTCACCATAATATAAAACTGTATTTTCTAATAATTGATTAACCACACTCCCTTTGAAATACTTTTGTATATCTTTATGTTGTTTTTCTATATCTTTTATATTTACTGTTGTTGGTAGTTTATCTTTTCTTAAATATCTATTTATGTTTTTTATATTGTCTTCCTTTGTTTCCTCTTTTATTTTATTAGGTACTTTTTCTACTTCATTTTTGAAATTTTGTGTAGTTTTATCATTCAATTTATTATAATCGTATTTGTCAAATCCTAAATCTCTTTCTATTACATTTTTTTCAATAATTTTTTTTAAATTAATATCATATTTAGCAAGTTCAGGAATATAATTTGATGCTATTTGTATCGGATGGCTTTGTTTTTCGTTTTTAATAATATATTTGCTACCGTCTTCAACTCTTAAATTTAGTCTTTGAATATCATTTGAGTTTAATGGTACTACCCAACAATCGCAATTAAAAGCGGAAGGTGGATAAATAGTATTCCAAATAGGGTCATCATACGGATATACTCTATTAGCATAAATAGCGTGTTCATCTCGTTTAGTAACTCTATCAACTTGCATATATTGCCAATATACATTTCCAGTTATTTCGGCTGTTTCTTGCATACTATCATAACGGCCATTAGAATAACTTACATTCGCATTTGTTTTATAAATTGTAGTTAATCTATGTGGTGGCAATTCTCCTTTCCCATCAGCTGTTAACCATCCACTTTTTTGCATCTCTTTTGTTAAGTTTGCTTTAAATTCTTGTAGTGCAGTCCCGTCTTTTTTGCTTTTAATTAAATGGTTCAATATAGTTTGTAATAGGTCAGCGTTTGTAACATTTGCAACTGTAAAGATTTTTTTATATTCTGCACTTGTTAAAGTATCCCAATTTCCTATTATTTTTATATTTTTCTTTTTATCATTAAGATATTTTATTGCTTGTTCCGGTGGCAATTTGTAAATATCATTAAAAATATCTTTTGTGTTTTTTCGTCTGCTCTTTTGAAATAAGAATTTAGCAAACTCTTTTAATTTATTATCTTTTTTCATTTTTATATACTCGTTCTGCCTATTAATTCACTGTAAATAATACATTTACTTATTATATTTTCTAGTTGTTTTGTATTCATCTTTTCATATTTAGATAATATAAAATTATAAAGTTCTTCGTAATCGTCTGTATCGAAGTTTAATATATCATTATATATTTCTTTATAGTTATTATTTATTGCTTTTTCTAATTCTTTTATCCCTGCACTTAAAAAATTATCTGTTGGATATGTTGCAGGTTCTTTATTAGGGTCTGCTGTTTTTTTTGTAATATCTTTTGTAATATCTATATCTTTTATTAATTCTTTATTAGTATCATTATTATTTTCTGCAAATGGATTAAAATAATCTTGTTCTACTATATCGAACGCATCTTCTGCAATATCATATTTATTTGAAATATATTTTTTATTGAAACGTACTCCTAATTGATAGAGTTTTATATCTTGGTTAATACTTTCCTCTGTTATTTCATCTTCTGTATAGAATTCAAAATATGGTAATCTATTCATTTCATCCGGATAGTTGTATAATGTTATATATTTAATCAATTGATCGAAAGCTGTAGAAATTATTTTGCAATCATTTTCTATTACGTCTTTTCTTACTTCAAAATGAGTTTTAGACATCGCAAAACTTCCTACTGTATTATTATTTTCTGTTGTTCCTGTTTGAGATAGTATTGCCTTACTTATTTCATTATTCAAAAAGTTATTAAAGCTCTCAAATAATGCCGGAGTTACATTAATATTACTATTTGTTGTTACGTCCATCCCTTCACCATTACATAATATAATATTATATAATTCTCGTACTTGGTTCATATTACTTATTAATTGTGTAGCTTCTGTATTTTCTACTGTATCATTAAGTTTTACAACAGTTAAATCGTTTGCGTGTCGTTCTGTTGCTTTTGCCCAAAACTTTATAGTATTTTTCTTAAAGAAATTCGGCCACCAGCATAAAGATAGTATTGCAACACCGTAAGGGTTATCATAGCTTGCTTCGTGTTGTAATAGTAAAAACTTATTTTCATTAATTTTTTCTTTTTCGCCTTTATCTTTTTTGAAATAACAAATACCTTGTTCATCAAAATTAAACCAATCATTTGGTCTATTTTTAATATCAACGGGTATTATACGATTACCTTTTATTTGCCATAGTATTTCAAAAACACTATAACCATATAAAACTACATCAATCATTTGTGGAATGAGTTTATCTATTTTTAAATTAGCAAATACAGTATCTAAAAAAGTAATATACTCTTTGTTACTGCTTGTTTGATATTCATTATAAACGATCTTCCATAATAACGAAGCTACTCCACTTTTACGGCTTTGTATTACTGCTCTTGTATGAGCATCATTTAATAATTCTTTATAAGCATTAGTTTGATCTAATCCTAATTTATTTAATATTAAGTCAGGGTTATACATATCATATTTAGATACTGGTTGCCCTGTTCTTGCATAATAGGAAGCTACTACTCCTAATATATCATTGTATTTATTCATATTCATATCTTTATTTATTAGTTAATTAAAATCTATCTAAAATATTATATTCTTTTTTTATGTTACTAATATCATCAATAATATAGTTGCTTAAATTTTTATTTTTATAAAATTTATTTTTAAGGTATTGCAGTCCTAGTGTAAACGCATCGACTTGGTCATCGTGTTTTCCATTAGGGAAGTCTGATAATTCACTTAAAAAATCACCTACCCAAGGAGCATTTTGTTTAATATATACATTTCGTTCTTCTAAAAACGGAGTAACTATATATGCACGTGTAGTTTTATCCATTGCTTCTAATTCTTCTATTCTCTTATTGAATATCCTTTTTAATTCTTGTATTAAAGATTTCCCTGATGCTTTGCCTTCAATACATACTTTATTTGGTTGCCATTTTTCTATTAACAAACGGCCTTGTTTTTTAAGTTCAGGAAATTCAATTTGGCCTCTATATACATCTAATAGATATATTTTATTTCCTATTTTTCCAAGTGTACAACACGCACTATAAGAGTTATGTTCTTTTGTTTCATAAGCTGTATCCCATACTTGTATAATATATTCAGGTTTTATAATCTCATTTTCGTTGTACCAATTCCAATACTCATTTTTAAATATTTGTGCCTCTTCATTAATTGGGTTTTGTTGATACAAAGCATTAAACCAAAAATTCCCCATTACTTTTTTTCTTATTAATATATCTTCTAGTGGAAAACGTTCAGGGCATAAAACTTCGCCTTCTTTTCTTCCTAATATATCATTAGTACCTGCTATTGCAGGTAAATTAATTGTTTTAATCCCGCCAAATAGATTTCTATTTTCAATAATTCGGCCTGTTAAGTCGTCTTTATGCCATCGTGTAGATAATAAAATTAATTTTGCATTCTTTTCTAATCTTGTATATAATGTTGAAATAAACCATTGCCAAGTTTTGTCTCTACGATTTCGGCTCATAGCTTCAGCGTCTGATTTTACTGGATCATCAATTAAGATTAAATCACCTCCCTTTCCTGTTAGCGCTCCATCAACACCTGTTCCTATTACCCCACCTCCATATTGTGTATAAAATTCGTGTTGGGTATGTTTTGTTAATGAAACACCTTTTAATCTACCATAGTGCAGCATTAAATCTCTTATTCGTAAAGTAAATGTTTCTGTTAATCGCATCCCGTATGTAGTTAATATTATTTTTATTGTTGGGATATTCATAAGTAACCAAAATATTAACCAATGACTTATATACTCACTTTTCCCGTGTCTTGGTGGGATGCTTATTTGTAATATCTGTAACTTACTATTAAATATAAAGTTTAATATCTCTTTTTCTATATGTTGTATATATTTATATGGCTTATATCTAAATTTTGTTAAATGACAAGCATAACCTAAGGGAGTATTTAATTCTATTTTACTTATATTATTAGTAGTTATGTTTGTATTGCTGTTAATTATCCTTATCATTATTATTTATCTTTTCTAAATTGTTTATATATTTATTTTGTAACTCTAAGGCATTATGTATATTATCAATGTCTATTGTTTGAGTTAAAGTTAATACGTCATTTATTGCTGTGTAATCATTTAGATACAGTCCATATAATTTATTTAATTCAGTAATGGCATTTAATTTTGTAGTCATTTCGTTTTTATTTTCATTATTAGAATTTGCTATAATAAATTTTATTCTACTTTCAGCTTCGGCCATTAATTCCTCTTTACTTCGTTTTTGGAAATTATTTAATATAGTTTTATTAGCAAGTTCTAATAAGTATTCAAATTCTTTTTCAATTTTTGCGTTTTTACGTTTTGGTAAAAACACGGCTCTATATTGTGTTTCGTATTCTTCACACACTAAGGGATATAAGAAACCTACATTATAGACTATATTTTTTATTCTAGTAGGATTAAAACATTTATTTAAATAAAAAATTAGTACATCTACTTTCTCAACATCATTAGTTATATATTTTGTTGTAGCTCCTTTTGCTTTTCTTTGCTTGTTAGCTTTTTCTATATCAAACATTATATCATCATCTATATTATTCATATTATTTACCTTATTTATAAACTTTTTTTCATAGTATAAAATAAAAATCTATATTTTTTATTCTAAAATACAAATGTTTTTATGAAACTATAACTTTTTTAGTTAAAAAACTTGTTTTTAAAAAAAACTGTGTTGTATATTGTTTTAGAAAACTTATATGAGGAAATTATGATTTTATTAAAGAATATTGAAATTTTCAAAGCAGGTAGGTTTGTAGATAGTAACGGGACTGAGGCTACATTTACTATTGATGATTTGAAAAAAATTGCAGACAAATATAATAATGCAATAAAAGAAAATAAAAATTTAGATGCCCCTGTTATATTAGGACATAAATTTGATACTGATACACCAGCAGCGGGTTGGATTAAACAGTTATATGTAGTCAAGGATAGTTTATACGCTGATTTCACTGTAAATGATGATATATATAAACGAATACAAAATGAAGAGTTTAAGAAAGTATCTATATCCATAGCAGGAGAAGCAGGAAATTATGAAATTGTACATATCGGATTATTAGGTGGAGTTGCGCCAGCTGTTAAAGGAATGGAAAGTATAAAACTTAATGAATTACGTACAAAATTTATATTTAATTTTTGCGTTTTTGATAAAACTAAAATAACAATAGAAAATATAGAGCAAAAAAACAATAAAGATAATAAAAATAATAAAGACACAAAAGAAAAAAACATTAATAAACACAATTTTAATAACATTTTTATAGGAATTTTAAATATGAATGAAATGCAACAAGAATTTTTAAAAGGACTTTTAGAAATTCTAAACAAATCATTGCCGGAAGGGATGGATGCAGAAGCAATAACTAACTTACAAAAAGCAATAACAGAGTATTTCACTGCTAACATTTCTAAATTACAAGAGGAAAAGAAAAAAGAAACAGAAGAACCAGAAAAAGTACAATTAAATGAACAACCAGGAAATAATACATTAGAGTTTTCTGCTTTACAAAAAGAATTTAAAGAGGAATTAGCAAAACAGGAACAGAAAATAAAATTATTAGTACAATCAAATGAAGAGTATAAAAAAGAAATACGAATAAAACAATTTAATGAAAAAGCTAAGGAATTAGTAACCAAAGGCATCATAATGCCGGGGAACGAAGCTGAATATATTAAAATTTGTGAATTTGCTTATACTCAAGACGATCCTAAATTTAATTTTACTGAAGTTTTTGACAAATTCATTACAACTGCGTTTTACAAACAAGATGAGAATTTATTTAAAGATTTTAGCGAAGGCAAAGAAAGAAAAAATAAAGCAACAACAAATAAGAGTTTAAATATCCCTGAATGGGCTAGTGCAGACCCTGCAGAAATTGCTCTTACTAAAAAAATAAATGAATATGCAGAAAAGAATAAAACAACATTTGAAGTTGCTTTTGATACATTATCTAAAAAAGGAGAAATATAATTATGTATAAAAACGATTTAGCAATAGTATCCCCAATACTTACAAATATTGCAATAGGTTATAGTAATGCAACATTTGTTGCAAATAGATTATTGCCTGAGGTTCGTGTACAATCTCAAACAGGTAATATAATGAAATGGGGTAAAGATAGTTTCTTAACTTATAATACTTTACGAGCTCCTAGAGGAGACAATAATATTGTTGATCCGTCTTTTGCAACAACAATTGGTTATGTTTGCGATGAACATTCTCTTACAACTCCTTTGGACATTAAACAAGAAATAAATGTTGCAGCGGATCCACAACAACTTAAATTTGCAAATACAAAAAAATTAAGAAATAACTTATTATTATCATTAGAATATGATAAATTGACTTATTTACAAAATACAAATAATTATGGAGCATCAAATAAAGCAACTTTACTTGATGATTTTTTTAATGAAGATGCTGTTAATCCTATTTTATATTTAAAAACAAAGATGGACTATCTTGCAAGCAATATGATAGGGTTATTACCTAATTTAATGGTATGTAATTATAAAGTATTAAGTTATATTCTTAATAATCCGAAGACACGTGCATATTTTACTAATAACACACCTGCAGACGTAATCCCAACAAAAGAAAGTGTTGCAAAATTATTAGGTTTAAGTGAAATTATTGTAGCAAATGCAAAATACTCAACTAATAAATCTACATTTCTTGATATTTGGGGCAATAAGATTTTATTATTGTATTCTTCTACTCCTACAGGTACGGAAAGTGCTAGTGAATTTTTACCTAATTTCGGATATACTTTATTATATCAACCTGTTTATGTTGATACATTCCCAAATCCAGGAAATACTATTGAGTACATAAGATGTACAGAAGTTTCAACATACAAAATAACAGGTTCGGATGCTGGTTATTTAATAACTAATCCTATTGATCCAACAGTATATTCTGCATAGGAGAAAATAAGATGAATGATAAAGAATTAAATAAAAATAATAAAGAATTAGATAAGAAAAATGAAACAAGTTATATTGTTACTGAAACTTTTGACTATCAAAAAAAAACATATATAACAGGCTGTAAATTTACACCTGCAGACGAAAAAGAATATAATAAATTAAAAGAATTTTTAATAAAGGAGTAATATAAAATGGGAACATATCCAAAAATAACACAAAAAATTGTAGGAGCAAATGGGAATTTAGTTGCTGGTGAAGCTTTAACTGCTTTTACATTTGTAAAGGTATCTAATGGGAAGTTAGTAGCTGCGGGAGCAGGTGAAACACCTGTTGGAGTGGTTAAATTAGCTGCCGAAAAAGACGAAAACGTAACTTATTATTTTAAGTCTATTGTTCCTGTTGTTGCTAGTGCTGCTATTGCGGAAGGTGCGAATGTTTCTTGCGCTGCAAGTGGTAAAGCAGTTACAACGGCAGCAAGTGCTTTTATAGTTGGAGTATGCGTTGAAGCTGCAGCTGCTGAAGGTGATCTTGCAATGGTACAATTGTTGATTTAAGAAAAAGAAAAAAAAGGAAGTCTAATTTTCTTATAGACTTCCTAACTTTTTAATTATTTTTTTATATAATATAAAATGGGAACATATACACAATATACAACACTTAATGAAATAACAGAGTACCACGATGATAGAATTTTAAATCAATTAAGTTTTGATACAGGCGATGAAAGCGAAATTGATACAGATGTTATTGAGAGTATAATAAAATCAATGAATAACTTTATTGATGGGTATGTAAAATATAAATATATAACTCCTATTGCGAATGAAAAAATTCCAGATTATTTAAAAGCAATAGCAAGATTTTTGGTTATATATGAGTTACATATAAGACGGCATAATTACGTAACAAACGAAGTTATGAACGTATATAATAGTTATATCAAGCAGTTAGAAAAAATAAAGGATGGAATAGTTTTATTAGATTTAGATTTATTAAATGATTACATAGGAAGTAAATTGTATATTAGTACAAAGCCAGCAGTTTTTACAAATGAGATATTAAACAAGTATTAAGACAATGGAAAAAAGTTTAGTAGAACACACAAAAACATTACTTAAAAATGAATTTCACGATGAATTTTTAATCGATGGGTATCCAGTTTCATTTGAAGATTATGTTTTGCATCATTCAAACGGTGCATTATTAATTAAATGTGTAGGTGAAACTGTACAAATGGCTACTAATTCTACTAATAGTATATATCGTTATCAACAATATGGACTGTATGAAATAAGAATAATAATTCAAATCTTGTTGCAAAAAGTAAAATTAAGAGGCGAAACAGATGTTGAAGCAGTAAGCGATTTAACAACAAGAATAAAGAGGGCATTAAGAACAGTATTAAATAACAAAATATTATATTATGTAGGTTCGTCTGAAGCAAGTTTTGATACTCGTAACCGTTGGTATACTCGAACAGTTGAGTTTGTATTTCCATATATAAAAGATGTGAGGTAATAAGATGGAATTTATATCAGCACTTGCTATTGCAATTGTATCAATAACAAGCTTATTTTTAGGTCTCTTATATAGTTATCTAAGAGTAAAAAAGGAAGTTAAAGAGGAACGTATAAACAAAGAAGAAATAACAAAAGAGTATTATCAAAAATATGTAACTTCTATTGAAAGGATATTTAATCCTCATCAAGAGAAATTAGACAGTGTAGAAAAAAAAGTAAAAAACTTAGAAATAGATGTTAATAATCATACTATGCAAATAGGTGAATTAAAAGCATCAGATGATAAAATAAATGAACGCATAGATAGTATGCTATTAAATAAAAAAAATGTTACAACAAGGAGTAAATAATGGTTGAGTATATCAAAAAAAATAAATTTTTAAGTGCAAGTATTTTATTAATTTTATCAATAGTATCATTAATAGGGATATATTTAATTGACAGTCCTTTTTTATATACTATTAGCAACATATTTGTACTTATATGTATTTTTATAATTTCTGTATCAGCTGTAACGTATGCATCTACTAAATTAAATTTTTTCAAAGTGGGTTTTGATTTTGAAGAATTTAATAATTTATCTAATAAAGCAGAAAAAGATGCGTACGTAGCAATTGAAAAAACAAAATTATTAGGTAAAAATATTATATATGCTGCGTTAATATTAGGTGTAGCAATTATTATAGGTTTCGGTTATTCTCTAATACAATTTAGATTATAATTACAGTAACTATATTATTATATTAGTATTATGAAAAACTTAAAAAACTTTATATGTATTATTCTTATTGTCATTAGCTTTACAAGTGAGTTATTTGCTTTAAATAGTTATACTATTATAGATAGTAATAATATAAGTCTATTAGCTAAACAAATAGCTTTACAAGAGGTAGGAATAAAAGAGATAGGAAATAACAGAGGTACAAGAATAGATTTATATAATAAAACGGCGGGCGTTGCATTAGGAAGTCCTTACTGTGCATCAGGAATATATTATTGTTTTAATACTGCATCAACAACATTAAACAAAAAGAATATAATAAAACGAACGGCTTCAGCTAATGGCCAGTATGATTATTTAGCAAAAAAAGGAATTAAAGACAAGAAATATAATGTAAAAAATACTTCTTTAATTATTTGGAAATACCCAAATAGTTATTATGGCCATATAGAAAAAACATATAAAGTTTTAAGTAATGGGAACATACAAACAATTGGATTTAATACTACACGCGGGAACGTAGGTAATCAAAGGAATGGTGGCGGAGTATATATAAGGATGAGGAACGTAAAACATAAGTTAGGTAGGATGTTAGTAAGAGGAATTATTAATTTTGAGACTAAAACAAATATAGAATGAAATTATTTTATTGTAGTGTTTTATGGATAGTATTATTATGTACTAACTGCAAAACAGTCAAAGTAGAAAAAGAAAAGATTAAACAGACTGATACAACGATTGTTATTAAAGACGTAAAAATTGATAAAGAATTTAATACGATCCCAGAATTAAAATATAATAAAGAATTTGAATTAATAGAGTTTAATTTTGATACTACAATTATTGTAGACAATAATAAAATAATAACATTAAAACAAAAATATAATTTTAAGAAAAATAAATTAAACACAAAAATTAATATAGATATAAAAGATACTAACACGAACGTAAAAACTTATGAAAAAGAGATTATAACAAAAAAGGAAGCTGATAAAGATAACTTTTTTTATAAAGTTGGGAAATATATAACAATAGTATTTATAGTATTGATACTTATAACAATTATATACATATTTTTCATAAAAAAATATATTGATATAAGTAAAATTATTAAGTAAATAGGATATGATTAGAAAAGTAGATATAAAAGACAATAAAACAATAGAAACAATAGATATAGTAAAAATAGATGATTTAGATCCTTCTATTTCTCAAAATCTTATTGTTGGTGCTGAAAAAAGGATTGAGATAGAAAATAATATAATTCAAGTAATAGGTCGCAAAGTTATAAAAGCTAGCGATTTAGCATTTTATGGTTACACACCATTACCGGGCGGGCAACAAAAGAAATGCAGAATAACATATCAAATAAATAAAGAAAATAACCAGACTATTACAGATTATCATTTGCCGGCAAATAATATAGCACTATCAGGTGCTGATATTTTGGAATTTTTAGTAGACGAAATAACAACAACAGAAGTTGAAAGGTTTACTAATAATGAATTTGAAGCAGAAGTAAGTATTTTCAATCCGGAAGATAGTAGTGCAATTAATGTTTTATTTGCTTCTAATGGTATCCTAGCAAGTCAACACGCTACAACGCCGATGATATATCATCGTAGAGAGTGGGTTTACATATTCGATCAAACGGAGTTATTATTTCCAAATGAAACAATGTTAGTAAAAATAAAATATAATTATCATAGTGGGCTGATGATTATTGTAGATGCTAGACAACGTAAAGATGGTATTGTTGATGATCTCAATCCGGCTAATTTTGAAAATGAATGGTGGTTAACAGGTAGAACACCGATTTAATAAGATAATAAATAAATAATAATATATTTTTTTGAAGTTAAATAAATTAAATATAGAAATATGGCAGAATTATTAAGTATAAAAAATCAAAGCGACTTCCCTATTAATAAAACAAATGAAGAACATATAGTACTTACTAAAAATGAAGATTTATATATAGAGAAGTTAGAAACAATTTCGGAAGGCATTATAGAAGATGCCGTTACGGAAGCTGTTACAGTAATTATTGATTATATAAATACGGATCCTGATATTCCTGAATTTACACCGGATACAGAATTAAATTTTAATAATTTCACAGGTGAAGGGACAGAAACAAATCCGTATCAAATTTGGAACGATATAATGTTTAAAAATTTTAGGGATAAAGTAAACGCAGGCGCTGCTGATACAATAGATACTATATATTTTAAACAAATGAAAGATATAAAAATTACAGTTGCTGACAATGAATACTGGAGACCAGTAGGGTTATATGTAAATAACGCTGTTTATAATGATGGAACAACACAACATAGTTTTACTTATGGGACTAGTAATTGTAATTTACAATATGATGGTAACGAACATAATTTTACATTCAAATTAAATAAATCTATAAATAATGAATATCTTTTTTATTGTTTTGAATTAGACAAAACTTATACATATAATGATAATTGTTATTTTGAATTTATGAACTCTAGTAGTATTATTATTATTAGTATTTTTCATAATTCTAATATAATTATAAAGAATATAAAGTTTTATAATTGTAATATTGATTTTGTTGACGTTGATAACTCGTCACCTTTCCATGAGGGACTAATAATCAATTCTAAAAGTATAACAAATATGTATTTATATAATCTAAAAGTTAATATGATATTACAGACAGGTTATGTAATGCAATTAATATCTTGTGATCAAAATATAGAAAATTGTAATATTGAAAATATTAAGATAAATATTAATGAACCCTCGAACATAACTCTATTACATAGTTCTCAAAGTATTAAAAACATTAGAATAGATGGCTTTGTTTTTGGAAATCATGCAAGCTTCACACCATTACTCGACGCTGAGAATATCGAAGTCATAAATAATTATGCTACAATTAAAACAGACTTTGGAATTAAATTATTAGGAGCTAGTAACATAAAAAAAGCTAATAATTATGGAAATATATCTATTTTTAATAATACAACTGCAGCAGGTACTATAGGGATGATATTTTGCAGTACAACCAACCCTGTTTTGAATTGCATAAATTTGGGACATTGGGTAGGGAATGTATTATCAAGCGTTACGTTAAAAATGGGATGTAAAAACGACACTCTTAATTTTGATCCTTCAGTTGACATAGGCTCAAACAATTACGGTAGTTTTGAAACAGTGGTAATAACATAAAATAACATAATATATATTAAAACAATAAAAAATTTTGAAATTTATAATTTTATAATAATAAAAAAAAGGAGTATATAATAATATGGCAAAAACAGTTCCAGCAACAACAGGCGATGAAAGCGAAAGCTTAGTAATAAATGCTTATCCAGCCGTAGGAATTTGGTATAATAATTCCGGTACATTAACCCCGTTATTTAATTTTTATGGAACGGATGCAAATACAGTGACTTGGCCGACCGCAGAAACAGGTGGCGGATCGGAAGCTGAAAAACATTCTATAACACGTGGCGATGGTGTTATTTTAGAATGTTCTAAACAAAGTAAAAAGATCGATTTAAGTACAGGTGAAACTGTACAAGTTGCAGTTGAAGAAGACAGTAATTTTACAAAACTTGGTACTGTTAGTTTTACTGCATTAGTAGCTCCAAAATTACATTCAGGTTCGACTTGGAGTAAAAACACTTGGAGTAAGTTTATAGAACTATTAACACAGCCACTAACTGATAGTAAAGCAGTAAAAGATTTAGAATTATTAGTTGCGATGCCAGCAGGCCAAACTTATGCAGATGCACAGTCATCGACTGGGAAGGTAGACGGATGGGTGTGGATGGTAGGGAAAATAACAAGTGAAATTTCTCATTCTTCAAGCGGTAGTAATCCTTCGAGTTTAGAAATAACAATTAGCAGCTACAAGCCCCACGATTTAGAAGCAACAGACTTAACAGGGTTAACAGCTATACCATTAGAAGTACCTATGGGAGACAGTGCATATTTGACAATAAACACGCCGACTATTACTTCTAATCAAGCTACATTACTATTAAATGGAAAATTAGTAATGGCTTCTGTATAATATAAGGACTTAGTTTTTATAGAGTAATAATTATATAACAAGGGCGTTGAGTATTTAATGCCCTTTTTTATTAAAAACAGTATTTTAATTTTACATTTAAGTATTAAAAATTATGTTAATTACGCAAATATATAAAAGACACGAACACGGATTTGGAGATTGTTATATTCTTTTTTGTGTATCTAATAAGTATAGTGAATTATATAATGCATCTAGCGATATAACAACAAATATAGTTGAATTAGAGACAATTAAAAAAGATTTAGAAAATGATAGTGGGAATTTTGTTGCAGATGCTTTAAATTTTAGTATCAATGAATTAAGTTGCAATACTAATGATGATATAAATTCATTATTCTTTTGTCTTAATGCATCAAATAAAGATGTAAAAAGATATGTAGCAGTATTTTTCTTAAATTCTAATGATATAACAGAACGAAATGTAAATAATTGTTTATTTAGTGGTGTTATTAATAGTAAAATAAGCGGTGAAGACTTAGTATGGAATAGTCATTCTTGGAACAGTCAAAAAAACATAAAACGAAGTTATAAATTTACTGCTAATAGTCTAGCAGCAACTATATTAAATGAATGTAAGTTTACTGAAACAATTGTAAAAAATAATGTACATATACAAAATATATACGAACGTTTTGAAGCTAATAATTATAATCAATTTACAACAGTAAATCCAACAATTAATGGCGTTACTGCAATGAAATATAAATTGTTTCATATTGCTATTAAAAATGATGCCAACGCAATGGTATATCCCACATTTCATTATCCTACTATAAATTTATATGATACTTTAAGATTATATTTAAAAGAATGTCAAGATATATTATATTCATTATATAATATCAATTACACAATCGTTTTAAATCCTTTTGATTTAGGTGTTGAAGCATCTTGGGCTAATTATCATAATTGCCATAATACTAGTATCTATTGTCATTTGCGTAGCATACAAAGTGTTTTTCAAAGTACCACAAAACATAAATTAAGATGTTGTAAAGAGAGCGATTTACAAAGCAACGAGCTTGCTATTTCTATACATAGAGGTTTAATAAGTGGAACATTAATGAACAGAGCATATAAAATGTTAACTACTGCAAAAAATTTGATGCAACAAGATCCGAGCACGTTAACACCTGAGGAAGATATATATGTAAAATTCTTTTTGCGCTTAATGGAACTCAATACCCTAAGCGACGAGTTAAGTTTTGAAAAATCTTGTGATAATATGTTAGACTTATTAAATAAAATTGCGTTTTCTTTTGGATTACAATTATTTATAGAGATGACAGCCCCAACAACAATAACAATTACTTTTAAGAATAGAAAAAGTTTTCCTGATACTACAATATATTTATATAATGTACAAGGTAGTGGTATTGATACCAGTTGGGCTAACTCTACAAATAAACGCCGTTTTTATTCACAATCGACTGCATTTTCTTCTGAACCGTCTTATCAATACGAAGCTAATATTGCTGATTATAGAGTACATATATATCCAGATGCTATTTTATTTTTAGAAGATACAAATAAAGTTTTTTCAAGTCAAGTTCCACTGATAGGCGGACCTAGTAGCCCGCTAGGAGAACCAGAATATTCTAACTTTACTAAAACAACAAAATTAAGAATAGAAGAGGCACAAAGGGAGCGATTAAAGTCTAATAATAAATATGATTTTGAAAAAATAATAATGTCTTTGGGGCCGAACCCATTTGTAACACTTTCATTGAATGCAGGAAATAAAGAAGTCCCTAAAAAAATATATCATAAATTTACTACCATATTAAATACAGTAAATTCTAAGGAATTTAATACAGATGAATTAACAGATGAAACAAAATATAATATATATAATTTAGAATATAGTAAATCTAACCCTGATACTTGGTATTTTAATAATTTAGTAGGATGTTATCCTGAAACATTATTAACAAATATATTTGTTAATCCTAAAAGTACTGAAATAGAAGATACATATTCAAATAAAACAGAAAAAGACACTGCAACACCTATTAAAACAGATACTGCAACTATTATGGCCGTCTTAAATACATTACAAAGCAGGATAACACGACCAGCAACAGTATTATATGTAAAAATAAGGAACGTAAATAAAGAATACTATAATTTAGCTGATTATATCAATGATATACATAAACTAGACGAAGATATATACACAACAGAATTAAATTTAGAAATCCCACAATGGAATTGTTTTTCATTAAACAGTAACGGTAGTAATCCGAGTTTATTTAATCTTAAAGTTGGGAACATATTAACTATACAAAATTACTCAAAAGTATTTAATGAAATTAGAAATACATTTGATGAGACTACAACAGATATAAATTATATAGTTACAGCAGTTGAGATGGACTTAACGTCCCCGAAATTAAAAATAAGTTTACAAAATAGTGAACGTTTTGCGTTTGGGAACGTTGATAGTACATATAATGCTCATAGTGCAGGTAATCATTTAAATGATGATACAGATCCGATTGATAATATCGAAAACAAGGATATTGAAACAGCGTCTTATAAATGTGCAGGCGATATAAAGAAAGGCGATGCAGTATTTGTATATCAAAGTAACAATGAATATGTAATAGAGACAGCACAATCCTCATATTTTGATAATAAAACAGTTATAGGTATTGCTTTAGAAGGTGGAAGTACTGATGATTATATTAAAATAGCAACAGGTGGCACTATATACACGGGAGGAATGATGTCTATAAAAGCTGAGGACGTTGGAAAAGAAATTTTTGTACGTTGTTATGAAGATGAAAATATGAATTTAGTAATACCGAAAGGAAATTTAAGACATATAGCAAAAGTTTTTGGTGAACCACCAGTATATTATAACTTATCATATAATGATATAATAAAAACAGATACTGCTGCTTATGATGGTAGCCCACAAAAAAGGAACATAGTAGAAGATTTATATTGTAAAATTGGCGTTGTTGTTGATGCTTATAAAATTGAGTTGAATATACAGTCATCTTTAATTATTCCATACCACGAAGCACGTATTAATCCATAACATTAATTTTTTTTGAAAATAATATATAAAATATAGATTATGAATATAACATTAAGATATACAACAACATATATAACAGACGGAACTGCATATAGTAGTAGCGACCAGACACAATTAACTTTAAAATGTTTAAAAAAATTCTTAAATGAAATTGAAGTAAGTTCTAATGAAACTGTATTATTAAATGGGAGGATAGTAAAACATATTACATTTTCAAGATATAAACATAATATAACCATAGGAGCTGATGAACTAAAAACAAGTTCTAAAATGAGTTTCTTAAAAGAATTCTTAAAAAGTAATTATAAATATATTGTAAGAGACAACAAGTATTATGAAGTATCAACAGCGGATAATTTAGATACTAGTTATGTAAATGATTTAGAATTTTTACCAGAAGTTTTATTAAATTTAATAGAATGTGGAGTATTATAATTATGATAATAGACAGCATAAAAGGCAGTATTTTATTACTTCCGATAACATCAATAAAATTTTATAATTTAGATAATGAAAACAACGAACAGAATATAATTGAGATAGTTACACCGGAACAAGAAAGCAATTATAACATAACACCAGTAACAGCTACTAACTCAAAAGGCCATATAATAACTTATGGATATACTTTTGAATTAAATTGCTACGTTCCTAATAACAACATATATAGTAATTATGCAACTTCTCCAGACCCGATTATAAATTCTAGTGGTTTTGAGATGCTCCAACGTATAAAAATATTACAAAGTTCAGGGGATACAAGATTAAATTTAAGATTAGGAAATAATCCTGATGGTACTTATTTACAAGACCCAAGTATTGTAATAATACCACAGTTAACACCAGAAAACAATATAAATTATAGTTTATTACGAAATATTATTATTAAACGCGGAAATTTAGTCTATACGATGGAAAGCGTTGAGTATAGACCTAGAATAATACTAAAATATCAAACATTTTTAGATGATTTAACAAACAAAAATACGATTGAATTTACGGGAACGGATTATGTAGATGAATATACGCCCGATCCTGTTACATAAAACTATATGAATTGTAATATAAACACAATGAAAATACCTATATGTTACAATTACACGCTTGACATACCTACGTTTGTTTTACTTTTTGAGCTCTTTTATATATTTTTATGCGTAGGTATGTTTTTTATTATAACATTCACCTTATTATCTTATTTTTGCCTTAATATAAATAAATATAAAACGCTTTTAGAATAAGATAAAACAATATTATATTTGCAATAAACATTTATATAAATCCAAAACAAAAATACTATTATGGAAATATATTCTAACAATAAAATAGATTTTTCAAAGCCTTATAATGAAGTTCTCACCAAAGATTTTTACGATAGTTTACTTATGCTTGGTGTAGAGAATTTTAATATTGTAATAGGCAATCCGC
>CAYYIP010000026.1:0-10100 GCA_964472015.1 uncultured Hyphomicrobiales bacterium
ATCAGTAAGTAAGTCTCTTGCTAATTGTAGTCTAGGCGCCATAAACATTAACCAAGCAGAATGAGATGATGAACCTTTTTTAGTAAAATCAATGATTTTTTTGGCTTGCTCATAACCAATGCTTAATTTTGTTTGTAAATCATCAATAGTAAAATTAAATTTATCATTATAAACAAAATTATCAGTACCTGTATTATATGGCGGATCTATATAAATACATTTTATTTTGTTAGAATATGACTTTAATAAATGTTTTAAGGAATCTATATTATCACCACTTATATAAATGTTTTCACTATTTTTATTCTCGTCGTTTAGATTATGTACTATATCTGGTTTAATAATTGTTGTAGTATCTGTAGACGCTATTAATCTAGCATAATTTTTTCCTAAAAAATTAAGATTATAACCTTCGTTGATAGTATCAATATTATTTTGTCCTATGATATCTTTAAATTTATCAAGATCAAATTGATTCGCTTTATTAAAACAATTAGGGAAATATTTTTTTAAGTGTTCTATTGCATCGCTATTATATTGTTTATTTTCATTTTTATTGATTATATCTTTTATCATTTTTTTATAAACCCTTTTGCAATTATATTAATAAAAAAAATTTCAAATAATATTAAAAATAACACTTTTTTTTTTATAAATTCTAATATTTAAAAAAAAACAAAAAAAGAGACATAAAAGTATTTCTTTTATGTCTCTTTTTTATATGTATTTATTATAATATTTATAATAATTTATAGCATATTAATAGTTATCTATTTGTGCACGTTGTAATTTATCAGAATAATCAAAGTATACTGTTTTCCATTCAGTAAATATATCAAAAGCTGTCCATCCGCCTTCGCGATGTCCATTGCCTGTTCCTTTAATTCCCCCAAAAGGCATATGAGCTTCTGCACCAATTGTTGGGGAATTAATATAGCATATACCTACTTCCATTTCCCTTTGAGCAAGCCATGCTAAGTTTACATTTTTAGTGTAAATAGATCCGGATAGTCCATATTCACAATGATTATGAAGTTCAATAGCATGTTCAAAAGAATTTGCTTTTGTTATGCACAAAACCGGTCCGAATACTTCTTCATTAAAAAGAGTATGATTTTCTGTTACATCTGCTATAATAGTTGGTTCAAAGAAACATCCATCTGCTAATTCGGGATCGTCAACTCTTTTTCCACCACAAACTAATTTTCCGCCTTCTTCTATTGCTATTTTTACAATTCTTTCACAATTTTTTAAAGATTCCATATGGATAACTGGTCCCATTTCTGTTTTAGGATCTAATCCATCTCCTATTTTCAATTTAACAACTCTTTCTTTTAACATATTTATTACTTTATCATAAACATTTTTATGAACAATCAATCTAGATGTTGCTGTACATCTTTGTCCTGTTGTTCCAAATGCTCCCCAAAGTACACCTTCAATAGCTAGATCTAAATTAGCATCATCCATAATAATTTGCGCATTTTTACCCCCCATTTCAAGTGAGATACGTTTGTTTAATTTTCCGCAAACTTCAGCAATTTTACATCCTATTTCAGTAGAACCTGTGAATCCTATTACTCTTACATCAGGATTATGAACTATATGGTCGCCCATCGAGCCCTTTCCTAAAAGAACATTAAACACGCCTGCAGGGACTCCTGCTTCTTCCATAATTTCTGCAAAAATAACTCCTGAATGAGGTGCATCCTTAGATGGTTTAAATACTACTGTATTTCCAGCAGCAATAGCAGGAAGGATTTTCCAAGAAGGTACAGCAATAGGGAAATTCCAAGCTGTTATAACACCAACTACTCCAATAGGAGTACGGAAAGATAAATTAATTTTATTGTTCATTTCACTAGGAACTGTATTCCCAAAAAGGCGTCTTGTTTCTGATGCTGCATAATAAGCAGTATCAATAGCTTCTTGAACATCACCTGCAGTTTCAAAAGTAGGTTTTCCCATTTCTCTTGTCATTATTTTTGCAAGTTCTTGTTTACGTCTTGTAAAAATATCTCCTACTTTACGCATAATTTCGCCGCGTTTAGGAGCAGGTACTAATCGCCAACTTTTATAGGCTTCTTTTGCTGCTTTTACAGCTATATCTACATCTTCTTTATCTGATAGCGCAAATTCGCCAATTATATCGTTTTGATTTGCGGGCGAAATATTTTTAAATGTTTTGCCTGAAACAGCATCAACCCATTTTCCATTAATGTAATTTTTGAATTTTATCATATTCTATTATCTTTTTGTTAAAAAATTAATATTTAATTTATTTCTTTTATATTTTTATATAATATTCTAAGGGACTATACGGTATATCATTCTTGGGAATGGAATAACTTCTCTAATATGATTAGCACCTGTTATCCATTTAACAACTCTTTCTACACCTAAGCCAAACCCGCTATGAGGGACCGAACCGTATCGTCTTAAATCTAAATACCATTGAAAATCTTCAACAGGTAAGTTCTCTTTTTTTATTCTTGCTAGTAATAAGTCAATATTATCTTCTCTTTGACTCCCTCCTATTATTTCACCTGCTTTTTCAGGTCCTAACATATCCATTGCTAATACAACTTTTTCATTTTCAGGATCACGCTTCATATAAAACGCTTTTATTTCTTCAGGATATCTATGAATGATACAAGGTTTATCAAATTGTTCCATAATAGCTTCTTCTTGCACTGTTCCGAAGTCTTCACCCCAGGGGAAAGGTAAAATATCAACATCTTTTCCGTCAATTTTCTTTTTTAACGGGATTTTGTTTTCTACTAACCAATCTACTGCATTAGAATAACTCATTCTATAAAAAGGTCTTTTTATTTTTTCTAATTTTGTTATATCTCGGTCTAATGTTTTTAATTCCGGTTGGCAAACTTTTAAACAATATTGAACTATATATTCAACTAAGTCTTCTGCTAAATCCATATCATCATTTATGTCAAAAAAAGCCATTTCAGGTTCAACCATCCAAAATTCTGTTAGATGTTTACGAGTTTTAGAATGCTCAGCCCTAAATACAGGACCAAAAGTATAAGTACGTCCCATTGCTAATGCAGATGCTTCAGCATATAATTGTCCTGATTGAGATAGATAAGCACTCCCTATATCAAAATATTTAGTTTCAAATAAAGTTGATGTCCCTTCACAGGCGCTTGGCGTAAGTATAGGGGAGTCCATTAATTTAAAACCATTACTATCAAAAAAGTCTCTAATTGCTTTTACTATTGCTGCCCTAACACGCATAATAGCATGTTGTCTTGATGAACGTAACCATAAATGTCTATGTTCTATAAGGAATGAATCGCCGTGTTCTTTTGGTGTAATTGGATAATCTTTTGCAATACTGTATATTTTTAATCCCGTTACATCTAATTCAAATCCTCCTGGTGCTCGTTCTTCTGCTCTAACTGTTCCAGTTATTTCTATGGCCGATTCTTGTGTTAATGTTTTAGCATCAGCAAATAATTCTTCACTTACATTGTTTTTAAAAATAACACATTGACAAATTCCTGTACCATCACGTAATATTATGAATTGTAACTTTCCCTTATCTGTTTTATTCTGTATCCAACCACGTAAAGTTATTTCTTGTCCAACAAAGTTGCATAAGTTTTCTATATATCTAAACGATTTATATGGTGACATAACTTTTCCATTAATTAAATAATTAATTTTATTTTAATTCACAAATTTAACAATAATTTATAAAAAAACAAAACTTACTTAATTATTATTTAATACTAAATAATAATTAAGTATTTATTATGAGAAAATATAAAATACTAATAAAAAAATTATATAAAATAAAAAATATCTTTTAACGAATAATATTAATACAAATAATACTTTTAATATTAATACAAATAATACTTTAAAAAATATTTAAAATATTTTAAAGTATTATTGAAACTTAATTAAAAATATTACTTATTATTTAATATTAATAACGATATGTTTTATAAAATTAAAAATTATTAAAATAATATTATATTCAATAAATAAAATTTTTATATAAATAAATATATAACTTAATTATGGTCTCTTGCATATTTTATGCTGTTCCTATTGCAGCAATATTAGCTTTATTAACCGCTTTCTTTTTATTTAAACAAATGTTAAAAGAAAGTGAAGGTACAGAAACTATGATAAAAATAGCTTCCTATGTTAGGCGTGGCGCTATGTCATATTTAAAGCAACAATACAAAATAGTATTATTTGTTTTTATATGTCTTACAATTTTATTTTCTATAATGGCTTATGGGCTAGGATTACAAAATAAATGGGTCCCTTTTGCTTTTTTAACCGGAGGTTTTTTCTCGGGTTTAGCAGGATTTATAGGAATGAAGACTGCAACACTTGCTTCCGCACGAACTGCTAATGCAGCAAGTCGTTCTTTAAATGCTGGATTGCAAGTAGCTTTTAGAAGTGGTGCTGTAATGGGGTTGACAGTGGTAGGATTAGGTTTACTAGATATTTCAATTTGGTATTTAATATTAAATCATTTTATAAATGATGTTACAGGTACTCAAAAATTAATTATTGTAACAACTACTATGCTTACATTTGGTATGGGTGCATCAACACAAGCACTTTTTGCAAGAGTTGGAGGTGGTATCTATACTAAAGCTGCAGATGTTGGTGCTGATTTAGTTGGAAAAGTAGAAGCAGGTATTCCTGAAGATGATCCAAGAAATCCAGCAACAATAGCAGATAATGTAGGTGATAATGTGGGTGATGTAGCAGGTATGGGTGCTGATTTATACGAATCTTATTGTGGTTCTATTTTGGCAACTACAGCTTTAGGTGCGTCTTCTTTTGCAATATTTGGTATTGATATGCAAATTAAGGCAATTTTTGCCCCTATGTTTATTGCGGCAGTTGGTATATTACTTTCTATATTAGGTGTTTTTTTAGTAAAAACAAAAGATAAAGCTAATATGAAACAATTACTTTCTGCTCTTAGTAAAGGCGTAAATTTTGCTGCTTTTTTTATTGCTATTGCAACTTTTCTAATTCTTTATTATATTGATATTCAAAATTATATTGGAATTTCCTTTTCGGTGATAGTAGGATTATTAACTGGTATTATAATAGGAAAATCAACAGAATATTATACCTCTCAATCATATAAGCCTACATTGAGAATTGCAGAAGCAACAAAAACAGGTCCTGCAACAGTTATTATTTCAGGGTTTGGAACAGGAATGCTTTCTACAGCAATTCCTGTAATTGCAGTTGTAATAGGTATTGTTTTTTCTTTTTTATTTGCAGCTAGTTGGGATATTGCAAATATAGGGATGGGACTCTATGGTATAGGTATTGCATCAGTTGGTATGTTGTCTACACTGGGGATTACATTAGCTACTGATGCTTATGGTCCTATTGCTGATAATGCAGGAGGGAATGCTGAGATGTCAGGATTAGATGCCGAAGTGAGACAAAGAACAGATGCCTTAGATGCCTTGGGAAATACAACTGCTGCTACTGGAAAAGGATTTGCAATTGGTTCAGCTGCTTTAACTGCTTTAGCACTATTAGCGTCTTATATAGAAGAAGTAAAAATAGGACTTGTTAGAATTGGTCAAGAGACAATAAAAGTAATGGAAACTCAAATTAATATTAATGATGCTTCAATGTATGATATGATGAATTATTATAACGTGAATTTAATGAATCCATTTGTTCTTGTTGGTATTTTCTTAGGATCTATGTTAGCGTTTTTATTCTGTGGTTTAACAATGAATGCAGTAGGAAGAACTGCAAAAAGTATGGTAGAAGAAGTTAGAAGACAATTTAGAGAAATAAAAGGTATTCTTGAAGGGAAAAATGAACCTGATTATGAAACTTGTATTGAAATATCAACAAAAGGTGCTCAAAAAGAAATGATATTGCCTGCTTTATTGGCAATTATAGTACCTATTCTTGTTGGATTAATATTAGGGGTTGGTGGTGTAATTGGATTATTAATGGGTGGATTAGGTACAGGGTTTGTTTTAGCTATATTTATGGCTAATGCAGGTGGTGCTTGGGATAATGCAAAAAAATATATAGAAGAAGGAAATTTTGGCGGGAAAGGTTCTGATGCTCATAAGGCAGCAGTGGTTGGTGATACAGTTGGGGATCCCTTTAAAGATACTTCCGGACCTTCGCTTAATATATTAATAAAATTAATGAGTATGGTTTCTATTGTTATGGCAGGTGTAACAGTTGCAATTAGCTTATTTTAATATAAATAAATTATTAAATAAAAATAATTAATAAAAAAGACCTAATTAAAAATTAGGTCTTTTTTATTTTGAGTTATAAATTATTTATTATAAATTATTTATTATAAATAATTTTTTCAATATAATATCTATTATTTATTTTTGTTCTTAAAAAGTAAATACCATTGTTTATATTATTTGATGGTTCCCAATTAAATTCAGTTTCTGTTGTTGAATACAATACTTTTCCATTAATATCTAAAATCTCTATTAATTGAGATTCTGATGGTACTGATATATTACATATTGAATTAAAAGGATTTGGATATATTATACAGTATTTGTTAAAATCAGCCTCAACACTTGAATAGCTAAAATTACCTTCTATTAAATTAGCTTCAAATTCTAAATATTGAGCATGTTTTGTCGATAATTTATTACTGCAAACAACATACCAATCAGTAGTATTATTAGGAATCGGTATTTGTATTTTGCCATTCTCTTGGAAGTTAAATTCAGAATAAACTTCAAAAGATTGTCCGTTTTGTAACTTTTGGAAATTGTTATCATCTACAACAAAGTATTTAAGATATCCGGCACTATCAGGTTCCCAATAATTAAAAGTTCTTCCATTATTCACTGCTATAAGAATATCATTGGATTTCATATCTATTTCAAGTGCATAATTAGTAGATTCTATGATATTAGTTTTTGTAATATTGTGATTAGGAAGTTTATAATTAGGAATAACAAGATTTTGTTCATATATTTTTCCTGCTTCCGATTTAGGACCAATTAAATTTCCTGCATATACTTTTCCAACTGCAATATTAAAACTATTAGAATCAGCCGGATATTGTCCTTTTTCAAATCCAGGATGATAAATTTTATATAAATATAATTTATCATCGCCTGCTACGATTTTAGCAAATCCATTTTTATCTGTAAAGGCACTGAAAGAATATGTATATTGTATACTATTGAAAGTATTTCCAAATGCGTAAGGTATCCCGTGTAGGTTAATCATTGCTCCATCTACTGGATTTCCATTAATATCTTTTACTGTAAATATTAATTCACAAGTTTTTGTATATCCTTTTGTGTGATTAATTGAGTATCCATCAGGTCTTATTCCATTTATAGTAGATATTATCCAATAACTAGGTGCCATATCTTCATAACAACTTTCAGTACTTAAATGTGTCCATCCCCATCCACTAGTTCCGTTTGAATTAGTAGGGACTAGTCCGCCTCTGAAAAATTCAAAATGTTGCCATCTATCTATATCATAAATTGCTCCAAATACATGGTCTTCACAATGAGTTATTCTTGCTATAATAGGAATTAAACAGGTACGCGTTGCAGCTACTAATACTTGTGTATCTTCACCACATCTACCTCTGTGGTGTGTTAAAACTTGATTTGATGCTATTGGTCTAAAGTTGTTATCAAGTGGATCGCCCGGTACAGCGCGGGAGCACCAATTACCTAATACATCTAACGCAGTTTTTGTATTTTCATTAAAAGGTCTATTAAAATTTAATAAAACATCACTCCTATCAAATAATATTTCCGGATTTTTCATTAATTCACCAAGTCTTGGTATATCTTTTATTTCACCTGCAGTTGTTTTTTGATTTACAGGTAAATAATTATGTTCAGCTGATGGATTTGACCAATAAAAATTGCGCCAAGAATAACCCCAAGTACGTTGTTCTGTATACGCTGGATTATCTGTATATTGTACAAGTTCTTGATATATTTGAGGATGTATTACATACCAATAATAAATATCAAATGGTATCTCTCCCCATTCTGCCGTTGCATTTGGACTTTTTTTATATTTGTATTCTGTTGTTGTATAGTAATCTCCTGTTGAATAATCTCCATATTCTTTTATACGTACATATTTTAATGAATCAGCAGTATTATAAATGTGTTTAACATCAGCAAGTAATTGTTTATAATCACCATTAATAAAAGAATTTCTTCTAAGTGTTTCAATAGATGTATGAGCTACTAAGAAAGCAACTTCATCGACATATTTTATATTTTCTTTTGCTGCATCAAGAATAAGATTTGCATAAATAGCATCATAACCTATATTAACATTTCTCAATTGTCTGAATTTTACAAGTAAATCATTGCGTAACCATTTTGGTGCTATATTAATTGCTTGTTCACATTTACTATCTAATTTAAAATCTATTTTGTAGTAATGAATGTCATTTGTATTTGCATTAATTTTTAAGGCAAAATATTCTGCTGGAAATAATAAATTTTTATCTTTTAATGTTGACAAAACATTAAAAGAATTACCTAATAAAGAACTTGTTAATTGTTTTTTCTCTTTAAAACTCATAGGTGCAAAATAGTTTTCTTGCGAATAAACATTTACTTTTGGTTCATTATATTTGTATTGTAGATGATTTAATGTATCTACTATTCCTCTAAATGATTTTCCTGTAGGATCTGTAACAATAATTTTTTCGTTTGATGCTTTAGTTATTAAAACAGTAACAAAAAACAAAAATAAAATAAAGAATTTTGATTTTATTTTCATAAATTTATTCCTCCATTATATAATTTATAAATATTTTTATAAGTTTTCAATATTGTTGTTACTTATAGTTTCATTATGTTTATTAATATTAAAAGTATTACTTTCATTTAATGCGTTTTTAATATCTGTTTCAAGTTTTTCTAATAATTCATGTTTTTCAGCTAATATTTTTTTGAAAGTATCACGTCCTTGTACTCGTTCTTCACCATAAGTATACCATGAACCTCCTTTTTGAATAATTCCATACTCTGTTCCTATATCTAGTAAATCACCTATTTTTGAAATACCTTCATTGTACATAATATCAAATTCTACTTCTTTAAATGGTGGTGCAACTTTATTTTTTACAATTTTTACTCTTACTCTATTTCCTATCATTTCCGATCCCTCTTTTATAACTTCTTTTCTACGAATTTCTAATCTTACAGATGCATAGAATTTCAAAGCATTTCCCCCCGTAGTTGTTTCGGGATTTCCATAAAAAACACCTATTTTACTTCGTAATTGATTTGTAAACATTACTGTTGTACGAGATTTACCAATAGCAGCATTTAATTTACGCATAGCTTGTGACATTAATCTTGCTTGTGAACCCATCTGAGCATCCCCCATTTCCCCTTCTATTTCTACTCTAGGCGTAAGAGCTGCAACCGAGTCTATAATTATAACATCTATACCATTACTACGTACTAACGTTTCTACTATTTCTAAAGCTTGTTCTCCAAATTCAGGTTGTGAAAGTAATAAAGTATCTAGATTAACACCTAGTCTTTGTGCATAATTTATATCTAAAGCGTGTTCAGTGTCTATAAACGCAGCAATTCCACCTTTTTTTTGAGCTTCTGCAATAATATGTAAACAAATTGTTGTCTTACCTGATGATTCAGGACCATATATTTCTATTATACGACCACGTGGTACACCACCAACACCTATCGCTGCATCAAGAGAAATACATCCCGTAGAAATGACTTCTACTGGTTCTTTCTGTTTTTGATTAAGTAACATTATAGAACCTTTCCCATGAGTTTTTTCTATTTGATCAATAGCATTTTTAACAGCTTTTAGTTTGTTTTCACGATTTCTTTTTAATTCTTCTTCTTTTATTATTGAAGATTGTTTTTCTTGTTCATTAGACATATTTTTAACATATTTATATTTTAATTTTTAAATTATATCGGGTTAAGTTGTATATAATATATATTATATACAAATATACAAAAATACAAATTATATACAAAAATACAAAAAATATAAAATATATATTATAAATTTGTATAATTAGTAAAAAATATTTATTTTTGTATAATTATAAATTT
>CAYYIP010000026.1:10200-24583 GCA_964472015.1 uncultured Hyphomicrobiales bacterium
ATTATAAATTTGTATAATTAGTAAAAAATATTTATTTTTGTATAATTATAAATTTATAATTCAAAAAATTTTTTCATTTTTTATGGAGCAATTATTTTATGAAAAAGATTATACTATTTGTGTTTTTGTTTGTTGTATTTTGTAGCACTTCTTCATTAAAAGTTGAGGCTTACACCAAATCTATATCTACTGACTTGGTTCAAACTTTACAAAACAATCTAATTTGTATAAATTATGAGACGATGTTGAGTGCTAGAAATTCCATTCAATTCAGTTTTGTGATAGATAATAATTATTCAAACGTTATGGGTTATAGAGCTGAAGCTAATTATCGTTGGTATTTACGCGATGTATTTCCTGTTCGTACTACTGGGATAGAAGGATTTAATATAGGTCCTTATGGTGCAGTTGGTATGTATGTGTGGGATAATCCTTATACTGATAGAACTGAAAGTGATTTTTATTTTGAAATTGGTGGGACAGTCGCTTATAAATGGGTTTTTAGTGGTTTCCAAGTTGAACCTTTACTAAAATTATCTATTCCTTTAGTTAAAGAAAGTTATGCTAAAAACTTCTATTGGGGATTCGGTGTTAGTCTTGGATATGCATGGTAATAATTATATTGTAATACATAAAAATCTAAAAAAAGGGATAATTTAATTATCCCTTTTTTTATAATAAAAACTTATTTAATATATTTTTATTTTTATGATCCTATTTTTTTGTAATATGTCCAATAATTTTTGAATTGTAAATTTTTGTATATTCTAATACTTTTTTTGCGTTTATTCCCTTGGTTATTAAAATCATACCTATTCCTAAGTTAAAAGTTTTACGCATTTCATCTGTCTTAATATTTCCTGTTTCTTGAATTAATTCAAATATTGGTAACTGTTCCCAAGCCTTCCAATCAATATCCATTTTACAATCATTAGGCATAATTCTAGATGTATTTCCTATAATTCCACCGCCCGTAATATGAGATATTCCTGTAAGTAATTCTTGTTCTGCTAATGGATATACTTTTTTTAGGTATGATCTGTGTATAGCAAGTAATGCTTCCCCTATAGTTTTTCCTAATTTGTCAATGTAAGTGTCAATTTTGAATTTATTTAGTAATATATTTCGTGCTAATGAATAACCATTGGTATGTAATCCACTAGATTCTAATCCTATCATTACATCACCTTGTTTTATTTTTGTACCGTTTACAATTTTTTTCTTGTCAACTAATCCAATAATTGTTCCACTCATATCATATTCGCCTTTTTGATATATTGATGGCATTTCCGCAGTTTCACCACCTATAAGTGCACAATCGTTTTCACGACAAGCAGTTACAAATCCATTTACTACTTCTACTGCTATATTGGGCTCTAATTTCCCTGTTGCAAAATAATCAAGAAAAAATAATGGTTTTGCTCCACAACAAAGAATATCATTAACACAATGATTTACAAGACAAGAACCTATTGTGTTATGTTTATTCATAGCAACAGCTATTTTTAGTTTCGTTCCAACTCCATCTGTTGAAGCAACAAGAATAGGATGTTCATATTCAGTAAATTTTGCATCATAAAATCCTCCAAATAATCCTATTTCAGATAAAACTTTATTATTAAAAGTTGATTTTACTAATGGCTTTATTCTTCGAACTGTTTCTTCGCCAGCATCAATATCAACACCAGCTGCTTTATAAGTATTTTGCATATTTTCTATTTATTGTATTATTTTTAAATATTTGTTTTTCTTACTTTTTCTTTTTAGTTTTTATAGGATTTCGCCACTTCATTTCATAATATCCAGGTTTTTCTTTTATTACTTGTTTAAAGAACTCATTTCCATAACCTACGCCTTTTGGCGAGCGACCTTTATTTTTTGTAACATCATTTACATAACCATCATTATATTTCATTACTAAATATTTCCAAAGTTCAGTCCATTTTATCATAGTATTTTTTGCTTGAGTATTGGAATATTCAGTAAGATACTCTATAGCTAATTCTTTATTTATATTTAATAATTCAATTGCTGCTTTTTCAATAGCAGTTTGATAGGTAAGATATTTATTTTCTAATAAATTTTGCTCTTTTTGAATATCTTCTATAACATAAGAATATTTTTGATACGCTATATTTGCAACTAAATTAAAAAGCCATACAGCAGAATTTAAATTAAAATTAGCAACATCAGCATTAGAATAACATTCAGGTATTTTTGTTATAGAACAATAAAGAGGGTTATATACAGTAGAATAATTATCATCTACGCCATACCAAAAAACACCTCCAACTTCACGAGGCATATGCGAACGTGCTTGCGAGATAAAAGAAAAAGCAGTTTGCTGTGTTGATAAAGGACGTTCCCAATAATAACTAGTAGTAGTATCACCATCAATTTTAAAACCTAATGGTTTCCAACGATATGGACATCCATAAGCACCAGCTGCTATTCCTTTTGTCATATCAAATTCTGTGTTTTCAAAGTGGTCTCGCATTATGTTAGCAACAGCCTTTATATCAAGTTTTTTATCAGGTTTTATAGAAAAAGGATAAGGCTCCGAACCTATAACTGCTCTAAAATAATCAGAAGACAGATTTAAAGATGGAGCTGCTTTTTTATACATAATCCATACTCTACTTTCACAAGCAAATAAATTGCTTGGTTCGGCTGGGTCGTAAGCATCAGCAAACGAAAAAGGTTTTCCTGATTTTCTATCATAATATCCCATTTTTTCTGCAAAAGTAATAATATCTGATGAATAAATACATTCGTCTTTATTTTCTGATAATTCACGTATACGTGCCTTGTTTGCATGTGCTGCTATATGCCCATCAGGAACACGTTTAGCAACCCATACAGCTCCTTTTTCTTTTGGTCCTTTACTTATTAATTCTAATACCCAAGCTTCATTAGGGTCAACTAGTGAAATCGATTCTCCCTCACTATAATATCCATATTCTTTTACTAAATTAGTCATTATATTTATTGCTTCACGCGCAGTTTTTGCTCGTTGTAATGTTATGTAAATTAATGAACCATAATCCATTATAGCTGTTGTATCCTTTAATTCTGGACGTCCGCCAAAAGTAGTTTCACCTATTGTAAGTTGCCATTCATTCATATTTCCAACAACACGATAAGTTTCAGCTACTTGTTTTATTTTTCCAAGATATTTAATCCAACCCGAATCCCACTCATAAATATCAACAGAATCATTTTCATTGTGCTTTTTACCTTCATGAAAATATAGAGGTTCCATAAAACCTCCCGCATCAGCAGTATAACTTAACATAGCAGATCCATCTTTTGAAGCTCCTTTTGTTACAATGAAATTTGAGCAAGCTATAACTTTATTTCCAATACTTAATAACATTAATATGATTATAGTTAATATTTTGTTCATTAATTTTTTTGTCATTATTAGATTTTCCTTTATAATTTTTATATATTATTAATTACTATTATTGTAAATTACAATATACGATTTTTTTTAAAATTAAAAAAATTACTTGATTTTTATAAGAAAAATTAAGTAAAAATAATTATACGTCTTGTATAGTGTTTTTGCATAATACAATATAAATTAAAAATAATTTTTTATTTTATAAAAAACTAAAAGTATATAATGAATTATTTTTAATAAATTAAAATTGATATGTGTATGATAAAATAACAAAATATAAAAATGATAATTTTTATTTATTGGAATGATAAAGTTATATGTATTAGTAATATCGAATGGTTGTATAGTGCTTTTATATAATAATTATTTATATTTTTGAATAAAAATTATTTTTTATAATAATGAAAAAAGGTAATATAAAATATATTACCTTTTTTATTTTATTTGAACTTATTTGTTAAATATAATCACATCTACATGTAAAGTGTCTTAAATAAGGAGCTTGCCATGTAATTTTCATTGGACGTAATTTATTACGATTATTATAGGCTTCAATTATTGCTTCTGCAATATATTCCATATGACTCTTTGTATATACTCTACGAGGTATAGCAAGTCGCACGAGTTCCATATTGGGCGCAATATGATTTCCATTTTTATCTTCTTTTCCAAACATTAATGAACCGATTTCAGTTGTTCTAATACCTCCAATACGATATATTTCACAAGCTAATGATTGACCGGGGAAATGTTTTGGTTCTATATGAGGTGCAAATCTTTTTGCATCAATATAAATTGCATGAGCACCAGGTGGTAGAACAATAGGAACTCCTGCTGCCATAATTTCATCAGCTAATCCTTTAGATTGATTTACACGATATTTTAAGTAATTTTCATCAAGTACTTCTTCAAACCCAATAGCTAAGGCTTCTAGATCACGTCTAGCTAATCCACCGTAAGTAATAAAGCCTTCCATTACAATTAAATTAGTACGACATTGTTCAGCAATAGAGTCTGAATTAGTAGCAATAAAACCACCCGTATTAGACATTCCATCTTTTTTTGCACTCATTGTAGCACCATCAGCATATGAAAATATTTCTTGACAAATTTCAAGAATAGATTTGTTTTCATATCCTTTTTCTCGAGTTTTAATGAAATAAGCATTTTCTGCAAAACGACAGCAATCTAAGTATAATGGGATACCATACTTATTAAGAATTTTTTTAGTTTCTCTTATGTTTTCCATTGAAACAGGTTGACCACCACCACTATTGTTAGTTATAGTTATCATTGCTATTGGAATATTTTCTTTCCCATATTTTTTTATTGTGGCTTCTAATTTTTCAATATCCATATTGCCTTTGAAGTCAGCAACTATTTCAGGGCGAATTCCTATATCAGTTGGTAAATCAATAGGATTTGCGCCTATGAATTCTAAGTTACCACGAGTTGTATCAAAGTGTGTATTATTAGGAATTGTTTCCCCCGATTTTGCTACTACACTAAATAATACTTTTTCTGCAGCACGTCCCTGATGTGTAGGAATTATATGTTTAAAACCTGTAATTTTTTTTACAATATTTTCAAATTTATAATAACTGACAGAACCAGCATAAGATTCGTCTCCATCCATAAGTGCACCCCATTGTTTTGAACTCATTGCTGTTGTTCCACTATCTGTCAATAAATCAATTGTTATTTTATCTGAACGTAAGGCAAAAGGATTATAATATGCTTCTGCTAAAGCCTTTTCACGTTCTTCTTGAGTTGTTATATGAATATGTTCTACAGTTTTTATTTTGAAAGGCTCAATCGATGTTTTCATTTTTTTTTCCTTTAATTAAACTAATATATTAAAATATTTTAATTATATTTTTTTGTTATTTCGTTTTTATAGAAATTATAATAAAATAAATATATACAAATATATTAAATATAAATTTAAAAAGAATAAATTAATTATCAACCTAAAAATTTAAAATAAAAAAGTGAAATATTTATTTCACTTCTAAACTAAAATCAAAAATTTATATTAAATAGTAATATTTTTATAAATGTGGAGGGATAACTTTTATTCCAATTGTTTCTTTATTTTTTGTTAATTTATAATTACAATTATAAATTTCATAAGTTAAAGAAATAATAATTATTTCTTTAACTTATGGTTCTAAAATTAATTATCTTTCAATAATTAATTTTTTTATTAATGTTTTATCGTCTACTTTAATAACAATATTGTAAATTCCAGTAAATAGTTCTGATGTATCAAATTTATAACTAAATTGTCCTGCAACAATATTACCTTTATATATTTGTTTTATATATCTACCTGATAGGTCATTAATTGTAATATTAATATCTTTTGCCGGTAATAATAAGTTTCCTGATATTGTACAACTATTATTCGTTGGGTTAGGATATAATGCCAAATCAGAAATAACAATTTGTGAAATTGATGAACCTTCTAAGAAAACAACGTGGATATCATTATCTTTTTTAATATTTTCAAATTTATATTCAGCTAAATTCCCTTTTATTTCAAAGCCATTTATATATATTTTTGCATAATAACCTTGATCTGGAACTATTGTATATGTTACAGTATCACCCTGTTCTACAGTTATACTTCCCAAAGGAGTTATTGTTCCATTTTCAGTACAAGATGAATTTAATACAAATGTACGAATAAATTCAGCGTGTATTGATTGTTTTCCTTTTACATTATCAAATGTATATGTATTTACTTTTCCTACGCTAAGATGATTATTAATAATAACATCTTTAACTGCATATTTGTTAGCTGGTGTTATTATATATGTTTGTTCTGTTGTTATATCGTCGAAATATTTTCTGCCACTAGGTTCTATTTTTCCGCCGTGACCAGCAGTAGCATCTATGTACCAATTAGGTTTGAATTCAATGTATATTGTATGATCTTTGTAAATGTTTTTAAATGTGTATGATGTTGTTGTACTATCTATATCAATAGTATCTCCATCAACAATAACATATGCTACAATATTCTCTTCAGTAGGATAGAATGTAAATGTTGTATCCGAACATTTATCGATATAAATATCACCTTGTGGATCTATAATGCCTCCGTCCGAACAAGTAGCTTTGATTAGATGATTTATTGGTTTTGTTTTTACATCTATTGTATGATGTATTGTTTTTATATCATTAAATGTATAACTTGTAATTGGTCCCATACTTTTCCCGTCAACAATAACATCTGCAACTTCATAACAAGTATCTGCTTTTATAATAAATGTTGTATCCGAACATAATCGTCCTAAAACTAATCCACTTGGTTCTATTGTAGCATTTTCGTCACAAGAAGTTTGTATTCTAAATACTCTTGTGAAAGCAGCGTTAATAAAATGATCGCCCGTTACATTCTTAAATGTATAACTTTTAATTGGTCCCATACTTTTCCCATCAACAACGACATCTTTTATGGCATAACAATTATCAGGAATTATATAGAAAGTCGTATCAGAACATATTTTGCCTGAAATAATACCATCATTATTTTCTCCATAAGGATAAATCTTTCCGCCATAATCAGCAATTGCATGTATTAAGCTGTATCCACTTTCTTCGAATGTAGCACGTACACTATGATTTTCAGCTATTCCTACAAATGTATAACTACTAACAGGACCTATGCTAACAGAATCTATTTCCACATCAACAAGAATATAACATTTATTAGGAGTGAATTTTATAGTTGTATCTTTACAAGTTTCAATATATATTTTACCGCCTGGGGTTATAGTTCCACTACCAACAGTCGAGCAAAAAATAGTATGCGTTTTATTAGGTGCTTTTTCAAAAGATACAGATATTGTTATGTCTTCATTTACATTTTCTAATATATAAAATTTTGGATTCCCAAGTTTTTTATTATTAACAATTACTTCTTTTACTAAATAACATGGGTCGGGATAGAATATTATTTTTTCACCATCACAAGCAGTAGTAATGTTTTGATGACTTGTTGTACCACCTGAGTCTGCTATAACTGTAAGCGTATATGTAGGTTCAAATATAGCACTAATTGTATGGTCGCTAAATTGATCTGTGAATTCATATTCCCCATTTATTCTTGCATCATCATTAAGTACCCCATCAATCCAAACTTCTTTTATTTTATAACATTCATCAGGAATTATACTAAATGTTTTATTTCCACACAACGGGATACTATCGCCAGTAGGCTTAATATGTCCGCCACCTACTGCACTTGTACTTACATAAGCTAAAGTATTATTGCTAAATTCTACATGTATTTTATGATTGCCTTGCCCAGTAGTAAATTTATGTTCCCCATTTATTCTTGCATCATTATTAGGTTTCCCATCAATCAAAACTTCTTTTATTTTATGACATTCATCAGGAACTATTTTAAATATTTTGTCGGTACAAATTAATATCGTATCCAAATTTGTAATTATATTGTCATCGACTAATATTTTACCGCCTTTTGCATAAGAAGCGATTATTGTATCACTTGAAAATGATTCAAAAATTACTTCTATTGTATGATTAGAATCTATATCGGAGAATGTATAAGAAGTTAATTTGTTTCCTACACTAACTCCATCAACAATGATATTTTTTATATTATAACATTCGTCAGGTATAATAGTAAATGTTTGTTCGAGACATACAGTAACAATTCCGCTTGGAATAATAACTCCACCGCCGCTTTTATTAATAGCATTTATAGTATAAGTTTCTTCACCTATATATAAAGGTGAAGCTTGCCACATAAATATAGGGAATCCATTATTTTTTGAATAAGAATCTGTTGTCCAACTATTACCTTTTAAAATATTAATAAAATTTGGATTTTGTAAATCTGATCTTGATTTTAGTTCGGTTCCTGTTGTACTTCCAGAACCAACACCTAATAATGAACTATTACTAGATGTATAGTAACAATTCTCTATGTCTGAAATGTTATCTCTAATACCTACTATTCCACCTGCTATATTAGATGTTATCGATCCTACATTATAACAATCTCTTACAATCCCAAATGAGCTTCCTACAATACCACCAGCACAAATTGTTGCATTTTCTATACTTCCTATGTTATAACAACATTCTATTGTTCCTGTATTTATCCCTGAAATACCACCGCAATTTGTACCACTTAATATAACACCTTTATTAAAACATAAGGTTATGTAACCTTTATTATACCCAGATATACTTCCTACATTTCCAACTCCCGTTATTGTACAATTACAAGTAATACCTAAATTTAATATTGTGCTATTTGAATCTGTATATCCAAATAAACCTACATTTCCTGTTGTATCTACATTTAGTCCTTCTATAATATATCCACTCCCATCAAAAGTTCCATTAAATCGATTGGTTTCATTACCTATAGGAGTCCATTTTTGTCTACCTAAATTCATTTTAAATCTAAGTATAATAGTTTTGTCTGTAAAGTTATCATCTCCACGATTTACTATAGCAGCTAACCCAGCTAATTGAGATGCAGAATCCAATTCAAAAGTTGTTCTAAGTGCATTATACCAACTTTCTTCTATTGTAATACCATCCCATTCTTCCATAGAAGCTTGTAATGTATTTTTGCTACAGATAAATAATATGGATAATAAGAATATATAAAATATTCTTTGAAAAAATGTTTTTTTCTGATAAATATTCATTTTGTATTCTCCTTTAAAATATTTTTTATTTTCTATATTTTTATATTAGCTATGTTTATATAAAATTAGAGTAATTATTATTATACTAAATTAATATATTTACGTTTGTATATAAGTATACATAATATACAAATATACAAAATTTTATTAAAAATTAAAATAAAAAATATATATTATTTTATAACTATATATCTTACCTAATAAATATAAAAAACTTTTTTATTTATTTTTAAACTCTTATAATTTATATGTTTATATAGATAATAGAATTTTTTAGAGTTTTTGAATTTTAAAGCAAAATGTACAATATTTTTATTTTAATATTGTACATTTGTTATTATATATCATTTAATTTCTTTATTATTAAATAACCTAATTTATTGTTTTATTTTTACTATAATAAAAATTAAGAATTTTATTTTATATTCCTATATTTTGAAGCCATATTTTTCTGCTATATTAAACATATCTTTTGCTTTTTTTGTTAGATTTGCTTTTTGATAACATAACCCTATACCATAATAAGCTATAGCAATATTATTATTTATTGATAAAATAAATGTATAAGTTTCTAAAGCCTTTGTATATTTTTGCATTAGAAAATATATATTTGCTTTTTGTATTAGACAATCAATATAATTAATTGAAATAGTAGAAATATAATTTTTATCTTCTATATTTTTAATCAGTATTGATATATAATTTAATGCTTTTTCATATTTTTTTTCTATTTTCATTAACATCATTTTTATCCACAAAACATCTAAATTGTTTTGTTGTAAATTATCTATATCGTCTATGTATTTTTTTACTAATTTAAAGTCATTTTCTCTAATAGCTATTTGAGCTAAACGATTAATGCAATGAATTTTTAATTTAATTATTAAATTATTTTTTAATACATTATCATATAATATTTTAGCTTGTTTTATATCTTTTGAATTATACAATATCTCTGCTTGTCCAAGTTGTATGCAAATATCATCTGTATTTTCAATGTTAATTTGCTTGTTTTCAGTATTTTGAGTATTTTCTGTTGTATTGTTTTCTAACAAATTATTAATTAAATAGAAAAATTGTTCTTTTGCCTTATCTAATGTTAAATTTTGTCTTATATAAGCAGAATTTATTATTCCTTTTGAAAAAAGAATTTCTGAATTATCATAAATACTATTTAATATATTTGATAATTTATTAATATCATTGTCGCTTAATATATTTGTTGAGATTATTCCATATTTTAAAATATTTTTATCCATTATAATATCATCAATATTATCAATTGTTATTAAAGGTAATCCACAGGCCATAGCGTCTATTGTATAAGGGGAGTAATTATTTTTTTTAGGGCATATTAATACATTGCAAGTACGATATAAATTTTCTTCTATAATTTCATTACTATCAAAATAAATTATATCAGGACTATTTTTATTTTCTTTTAGTTCTAATATTTTATTTATTATTTGTTCTGTTTTGTTATCTTGTGCTTCTATTGATTTTATTACTAAGCAAACGTTATCTTGTTTATTAAAAGTTTTTATATAAGATTGTAATAGTATATCCAATCCGCTATTAATAGTTGGTTCACCTATAAATAAAAATTTAAGTTTTTTACTATTGTTTAAATTATATGAATTTCCATTTGGATTAAATTTTATATGATTTATACCAATAGGAATATATTTTATTTTTTCTTCCTCTATCCCTATTTTTAAAAGATTATTTTTTGTAAAATTAGAATTTATCCAAATTTCATCTGCTTTATTTAAAGTTTTTTCTTTTTCTATATCAGGATTAAAGCTATTATTATAGCAATAATTAGCTATCCATTTTATTCCTTCAACATTATGATATTTATTTTGATAATTAATCCAAATACAAGGTGTATTGTCATCTTCATTATATAAATTATTCTTGAAACGAATATTATTTTCTTTTAATAATTTAAATTCATAATTATTATAATCTATTTTTGGAATATCAGATAATATTATTGTATTTATGTTCTTGTTTTTTATAAATTCTAAACAAATTTCTCTATTAATTTTTGATAAAGAATTATTTCCAAATAAATTTCCCTCATATATAATATTAATTTTTTTCGGTATAGTTTTAATATTATCATTAATAGAAATTTGAACGTTAGAAACATGATATATATTTTTTGGTAATTCGGTTTCATTTTTTTCTAATTTAACACTTTCATTATCAGTTGTTTTTATAGCTTTTACAATCATATTTAAGTTAATAAACCCTTGTGTTTGCGGTAGATCCACTTCCTTTAACTCTATTACTTGTAATCCCGCTTTTTTAAGATGTTGTTTTATTGAATTATCATCAAAAGCAATATGATTATAATCCATTTCAGTTTTTTGAGAACCAAAAATCATATAAGAAGCAATATCAGCATTCCATATATTATTTAAATAAGCTTTTGTTTGTAATTTTAATGACGGACAACGAATTATTAATAACCCTTTTGGTTTTAATGTTCTTGCCCATTCTATAAAAATATTATCTATTTCTCTATGTGAAAAATGTTCAATTATATCACTTGCTAATATCAAATCTACTGTATTATCTTGAAATGGCAATTTGCGAACATCAATATTTAAAACATTAGGGTGAAATATGTTTATATCAATGTTTACAAAATTTTCTCGTATATCGGTCCCACATCCTAAATTTAAATATAAAGGATTGGGTAAATCAGATAATAATTTTTTATTTTTAATAGTTTCATTTTTATCTAATGTTGAATTATTCATATAAAAATCAAAAACTTATACTTATGAAAATATATATGTAAATTAAATACAAATATAATGAAATTTGTATTATTTATAATTTTAATAAATGAAAATATTTTAGTATTTTGCAATTTATATTTTACTTAAAATTTATAATCTATTTTTATGGAGTATATGATATAATGATAACATATATAAAGAACATAAGTTCGCTTTGCACTTTAAGTAAAGGAAATTTATTTTTTAGGCGTGGTAAAGAGATGCAGGATATAGATGAAATACAAAATGGTGCTTTAATTTTTGAAAAAGAAATACTTTTTGTAGGAACAACTAATGATGCAGAAAATTATATAAGAGATAATAATATAAAAGATATTAAAATTATAGATGCAAGAGGTAAGACTATAGTCCCCGGTTTTTGTGATTCTCATACACATATAGTTTTTGCAGGAAATAGATCAGAGGAATTTGCAAGGCGTTTAAGAGGTGCTACCTATAAAGAAATAGCAGAAGAAGGAGGAGGAATTCTTACGACCATGAAATCTACTCGTAATGCTAGTTTAGATGAATTAGTATCTTATGGGAAAAAACTCGCAATATCTGCTATGAAATATGGTACTACATCTATAGAGATAAAAAGTGGATATTCCTTAACAGTTGAAGGCGAACTAAAACAATTACGTGCTATAAAAAAGTTAAAAGAAATTTTACCTTTGAATATAAAAAGTACTTTTATGGGAGCTCATGATTTCCCGCCTGAATATAAAAATAAAAGAGAGAAATATATAGATTTGATTATTAATGAAATGATACCTGCTGTTGCGTCTGAAAATTTAGCAGATTATTGTGATGCTTTTATTGATGAAGGTTATTATACTTTAGACGAAGCAAAAAAAATTTTTGAACAGGCAAAAAAATATAATATAAAAATTCGCACTCATTCTGATGAGATGGCAAATGTAGAAGCAGCAGGTTTTTCGGCTGATATAGGTGCGGTTTCTGCTGATCATTTATTATTTATTTCTGATAAAAGTATTTCTAAAATTGCTAAAACTGAAACAGTAGCAACTATAATGCCTACAACTGCTTATTTTATTAGAATGCCCTACGCGCCTGCACGGAAAATAATAGATGCAGGATGTATTACTGCGTTAGCAAGTGATTGTAATCCAGGTTCTTCTTTTACAGAAAATATGCAACTTGTTTTATCGCTGTCTGTTATAAATATGAAAATGACTGCAGAAGAAGCTTTAACTGCTGCTACTTTGAATGGTGCAAAAGCAATGGATATATCAAATATTACAGGAAGTTTAGTAAAAGGTAAACAAGCAGATTTTATTATTGCAGAAGTAGAACGTTATACTGATTTATTTTATCATTTTGGGATAAATAATGTAAAAGAAGTATGGATAAAAGGAAAACTTGTTTTAAAAAATGATTTTGAAGTATATTAAGAATAAATAAAAAAATAAAATGAAATTTGTAGATAAAGTAACTATATTTATTAGTGCTGGTAATGGTGGGAATGGACATTTAAGTTTTAGACGTGAAAAATATGTGCCTAAAGGTGGACCTGATGGTGGTAATGGTGGCAGAGGTGGTGATATTATTTTTATATCTGATAGTCATTTGACTACTTTATTAGATTTTCATTATACTAGTAAATATATTGCAGAAGATGGTCAACCAGGTGGTAAAAATCGAATGTTTGGGAGAGATGGGAAAGATTTTATTATTCATGTTCCTAAAGGAACAATAATTTATAATGCTGATACGGATACACAATTATCTGATTTATCTGAAGATAGACAAATATTTGTTGCAGCAAAAGGTGGGAATGGTGGTTTTGGAAATGCTATGTTTGCTTCCGCAACAAATCAAACTCCTAGATTTGCTAATCCAGGATTACCAGGTGAAAAGTTGAACGTTACTTTAGAGTTAAAACTAATTGCAGATATAGGAATAGTTGGCTTTCCAAACGTAGGTAAATCTACTTTAATCTCGGTAATATCAGCTGCTAAACCCAAAATTGCCGATTATCCTTTTACTACTTTAGTTCCTAATCTTGGCATTGTAAAAATTGCAGATAATAAAAATTATACAGTTGCTGATATCCCTGGATTAATTGAAGGAGCAAGTGAGGGAAAAGGTCTTGGCCTTCAATTTTTGAGACATATCGAAAGAACAAAAATTTTACTTTTTATGATAGATAGTCTTAGTTATGATCCCGTAAATGATTATAAAATACTAAAAGATGAATTAAAGAAATATAATCCGTCTTTATTAAATAAAAAACGTGTTATTTGTTTTAGTAGGGTTGATGCTATTACGGAAGAAATAGAAGGGAATATAAAAAAATGTAATTTTGAAGATAAAAATGTTCCTGTTTATTTTATTTCTTCTATTAGTGGACAAGGAATTGAAGAATTAAAATTTATATTATGGAATTTTATAAAAGAAGATAATATTTATAATAATATAATATAATATAATATAATATAATATAATATAATATAATATAATATAAT
>CAYYIP010000027.1:0-23677 GCA_964472015.1 uncultured Hyphomicrobiales bacterium
CCGAAATAAGAAAAGCAGGTGGTGTTTTTTATACTCCTCAATATATTGTTAATTAAAATTATAAATTAAATTATATAATTAGAAGATTATATTTAATAAGTAAACATTTTTTTATAATTTTTATATTAATGAAATGATATTAATATATTTATTTTTATCTATTCATAACGTTCTAATTTAAATGTTTCACCTAAATATAATCTTCTTACTTCTTCATTTGATGCTATATATTCTGCAGTACCAGATATATATATATTTCCATCTATTAGTATATAAGCTCTATCGGTTATAGATAATGTTTCATGCACATTATGATCGGTTATTAATACTCCTATTCCTTTCTTTTTTAGTTGTCTGACCATATTCATAATATCTTCAACTGCAATAGGATCTATTCCAGCAAATGGTTCATCTAATAGAATAAATTTAGGGTTAGAGGCTATTGTACGAGCTATTTCACATCTTCTACGTTCGCCACCGGATAGCATATAACCTTTACTTTTACGTATATGGGTGATATGAAAATCTTCTAATAATTGTTCTAAACGTTCTTTTCGTTCCTTTCTTTTTAATGGTTGTAATTCTAATATTGACATTATATTATTTTCAACAGACATTTTTCTAAATATAGATGCTTCTTGTGGTAAATAACTTATTCCTAAATGAGAACGTTTATACATTGGTTTTGTTGTAATTAATTTATTATCTAATATAACTTCGCCTGCATTCGGACTTATCATTCCTACTATCATATAAAATGTTGTAGTTTTTCCAGCACCATTAGGACCTAATAAACCAACAATTTCGCCTTGTTTTATTTCAAGTGATACTCCTTTTACGACAATACGTTTTTTATATTTTTTTACTAAATTAGTTGCTATTAAGAGAGAATTAGTTTTATTTATATTTGTGTTTATATTATCGTCTGTTTTTTGTGTTACATTAATATCATTCATAAAAAAGAATTTTTATTGTTAAATTTAATATATTCTATATACAATATAAATTATTATTGTATTTTATTTTAGATTATTTATTTTTTACTACTAACATAATTAATTATATAAAATAATTATAACTAATTTATTTGTATTTTAGTTCCAATTAATAGAAGTATCTGCCAACTCTGATTGAATACGTACTTTTTCTGTTTGAGAAAAATTATTACGTCCAAAGTTAGCAATTCTAAGATTTTTTAGCTTATTAATATTTTTTGGCATTTCAGTTAATTCATTTATGCTTATATCTAATTCTATTAATTTTGTTAAATGACTAAAATTGTCAGGTAGTTTTTCTAGATCATTTTTAAATAATATTAATTTTTTTAAATTTTTTAATTTACAAATACTATTTGGTAATTCTGTAAGTAAATTATTATATGCTCTTAACTTTGTTAAAGAACTCATATTTCCAATATTTTCAGGCAGTTCTATTAAATTGTTTTGATGTACTTCTAATTTATCTAGGTTAATAAGTTTTGTTATTGAGTTTGGTAACTTTTTTAGATAATTTCCACCAATACGAAGTTTTTTTAAAGAACTCATATTTCCGATATTTTCAGGTAATTCTAGTAAATTATTTTCATTTAATATTAATTCTTCAATTGAAGAAATATTAGATATTTCTTCGGGTAAGTATTTTATATTATTATTGCTTAAACTAAGTATTTTTAATTGTTTAAAATTACCTATTGAGTTTGGTAATTCTATAATGGAATTCCAACTAAGAATTAATAATTCTAGATTTTCTAATCCAGAAATAGTGTCTGGTATTGTAATTAAATTATTACCACTTATATTTAATTTTTTTAGTTTTTTAAATTTTATAATATCACTTGGAATTTCTTTAATTTGATTATTATAGATTAATAATTCTTCTAAATTACTTAGTTCAAATATTTCTTGTGGTATTTTTATTAAATTTATATTATTTAAATCTAAAATTTTTACTTCATTTGGGGTTTTCAATGCTAAATCAAGCGAATAAAATATTTGTGGTTCATTATTGTTACATTTCATTGTGATTATTCCTTATTATTATTGTTTTTGAAATTCATAATTCAATTAATACTATTATAATTCAATTAATAATATTAATATTTATTTGTTATTTAGCTCATTAAGAGCAACATTTACTATTTCTATAAATAACTTAGTTCCTTTTATTAATATATTTTCATCAGGATTTAGTTTTGGGCTATGCAATGTATATTTTTCGGTATTATTAGGATTATTTGCACCTATAAACCAAAAACAAGCAGGTATTTTTTGAGAAAAATATGCAAAATCTTCTGCTAACAATTTTGGATCAGTAATTTTTAGTTTTTCTTTACCGAATATATTTGTTGTTGCTTTTTTCACTACATTAACAGCTTTTTCATTGTTTATTAGAGCAGGGTAGCCGTGTACAATATCTATTGAACAGGAAGTATTATATAATTTTGCTATATCATTGCTTTTGTTTATAATTAACTCTTCTAATTCTTTACGTAATACTTTATCAAAAGTTCTCATTACACCTTGCATTTTTACTTCATTTGGAAATATATTTGTTGTATTTCCACCATTTATTGAACATATTGATATAATAGCAGGTGTAATAGGATTTCTAAATTTAGTAATCAACGATTGCATAAAATTTATTATGTTTACTGCTGCTAAAATAGCATCATTTCCTAAATGTGGTTGAGCTGCATGGGCTGCTTTACCGGTAATAGTCCAAAATAATTCATTTGTAGAGGCCATAGCTTCTTTCAATGGAAGGCATATAGTTCCACTGTCTTGCATAGGATCTATATGTTGTGCAAATATATATTTTATTTCTTTATCTTTTAATATATCTGCTTCTATCATTTTATATGCACCGCCAGGTAAAACTTCTTCACCAGGTTGAAAAATTAAACGTACTTTCCCTTGTATTTTATTTTCGTTTTTCTTCAATATTTTTGCTACACCAAGTAAAATTGCCATATGCATATCGTGTCCACAAGCATGCATACGTCCTGGTATAGTAGATTTGAAACTTAATTCTGTTTGTTCGGTCAAAGGGAGTGCATCTAATTCGGCTCGTAACGCTATACATTTATTTGCAGTTCCTATATCTGCAATTATACCTGTATCACCAATTTTTTTTGTTTTTATATTTAATTCATTTAGTATATTTATTATATAATTAGAGGTATTAAATTCTTTAAATCCTAATTCTGGATAAGAATGTATATGGCGTCTATATTCTACTAATGTCTCTTGTAAAGTAATTTCTTCTATTTTATCTATTTCTATATTCATAATATATATATAATTTTTAATATTATTTATTGATTATTATTAGTAATTATCAATTATTATTAGCACTGATTATAAATTAAATTATTTATAACAAATTTAATAATTACGTGTTATAACAACGACAGTTTTATCATCATTATATTTAGCGCCGTTAGTAAAGATTTCTATATTATTAATTATAGACATAACTAATTCTTTTGAATTCAATTGTTTATTATTTTTTATTAATTGTACTAATCTATTTACGCCATATTGTTCACCTTCAGCATTTTGAGCTTCTGTTATTCCATCAGAATATATTATTATACGGTCACCTTTTTTTATTGTTATACTTTCTACATTAAATTTTTGATTTATTGATAATCCCAAAAAACTATTAGTTGCTTTTAAAAAATCAATATGACCATTTTCTTTAAAATGTATTGCGGGACAATGTCCAGCGTTTGAGTATAAAGCCAGCCTATTTTGCGAACTTGTTAATTCTATATAAAATAATGTAACGAATCTATCATATGGGAAGTAATTAAATATAAGGTTATTTAATCTATATAATAGTGTTGACATACGTGGTCTAAAATAGTTTGCCATTCGTATTGCACCTGATACATAGAATGCTTCAATAGATGCTGTTAATCCTTTACTTGCAGCATCAAAAACTACTATTCCTAAACTATTTTCTTCATCATTTGTATTTTGAAAATAATCAAAATAATCACCACCTACTGAACTTGCATTATGGCAAATTCCATAAACATCAAAATCACAAAAACTTATTGCAGACGGGGGTAATATTTGATGTTGAATTTCACCTGCTGCTGATAGTTCTTTATTAATTTTATATTCTTTTTCATTATTTTTTATGTTTCTTAATGTCAGTGAAGCTACATTCCCAATTATAGCTAATGTTTCATTAAATTCGATTGGTATATTATCAGCATTAAAACTTAATAAATATTTAAAATATTTTTTATTGTTTGGTGCTTTTATATATTCACCTACACCAGTTGTTGAGAATAATTTTATACCTTTTGAACGTAATAATTCATTAGACTCTTCATTTATAAATATCTTAGTTTTGACAAGTTCTTTTAATTCTATATAATCATTTATATTTATAGTAAAATTTGGCTTTAATTTTTTCTTATTTCCAGTTTGATATTTTAATACATAACTTGTACAATCATTATTTATTTCCCAAACTCGACCACTAGATATGTTAAAATTTGGATCTAAAACAATTGCATGAACTAATTTTTTTAGAAATATTAGTTCTTGTTTATAATTTCCAGCAGCTAATTCTTCTACTATTTTTAATGTATTTCTTATATTATTACTATCTTTATAATGAATATTGTCATAAAGAGCATTGTAGTTATTATTATTGTCCATCATATAAATAATTTATTTAGTATTGTTATTATATAATAATTAAAATTTTATTATTTTATCAAAGCATATTTATCAAGTACTTGTAGAGTTGCTTTAAAATCTTTTGGATAATCTGCTTCTATTGTCATTTCACCTTTTGTAGGATGTGTAAAAATTACTTTTTTACTATGAAGAGTTGGACGTGATATTATAGGATGCTCTTCTGAACCTTTTTTTAAATTAAAACGTTTTTTTATAGTTGATATATAAAATTCTTTATTATTACCATATAATTCATCTACTAACAAAGGATAACCTACTGCAGCGGAATGTGCACGAATTTGATGTAATCTACCTGTTAATAATTGTACTGATACTAATGTAGCAATAGTATATTTTTTTTCAACAGTAAATATAGAAATCGCTTCTTTTCCTCGTATTGATGGTATAACACCACCTTTTCCTTTTGGATTAGGAAGTAATGGAATATCAATTTTTAATGTATCTTGTGGTAATATACCTTCTAGTATTACGCTATATATTTTATTTATTTTTCGTTGATTTAATTGTTCGCTGAGAAATTTATGTGCTTCTGATGTTTTTGCAAATAATATTATTCCACTTGTACCATAATCTAATCTATGTACTACATATATTTCTTTATATATTGATTTTAATATTATATTTAATGAAGGTAATTCTTTATTATATCTATCGGGTATAGTTAATAAATTTGCAGGTTTATTAATGACTATTATTTGATTATCTTCGAATTGTATATCTAAATCTATCATTATAGTATATATTTATATTGAGTAATAAAATTACCTTTTTATATAAATAAATATTTTACGTATAATATATAAAAAATATATAATATACGTAAAATATTATTCAATAATTAACACAAATATAAACATTTATAGCTAGAATAACAAAACTTATTTATTAATATATTTGTTATTTACATTTCTAATTCATCGTCGGCACCTACATCTTCGCCTCTCTTAGTGCGCTCGATTTTTTGTTTATAATTATTTATTTTGTAAGAGAATCCTAATGTAAACTGTCTTGAATTATGTTCATGGTTCCATTGACTATAAAACACATTATCTTGATAAGTATATCCTTGCCATTTACTAGTATTAAATATATCTCTAATGTTAAAACTTATTGATGCGTCTCCATCTAAGAAGTTATATTTGATTGCCATATCTGCAGAAAAATTAGGATCAAATTTACCTTGTGCATGAACCATTCCTGAGTTATATCTACCTGATAGTTGTAATTCATATTTTTTGTCCCAATTCATTGAAGATTTTATACGTGTACTCCATATATTACCATTTCTATTAGAGCCATTTGTCAAATTATTTGCATCTATTTCAGTTGAAAAAAAGCTATAATTACAATCTATTTTCCACCATTCAGTTATACGTTGCATAAATATAAGTTCTAATCCTAAATTTTTGGAATTAGATATATTATAAGGTTTTGTTATCATTGTATCGCCTGCATATATAGTTCGATACATTTGTATCATGTCATCTACATATCTATAGAATAGAGTTGCTGTTATAGTTGTATAATCATAATTTAACATATATCCTAGTTCGGTTAAATATAGTGACTCAGGATTTAAATCTGAATTTCCTGAACGTAAATTTAAAGGATCTTCATAATCTATAATTGGGTTTAACTCTCTATAGCCTGGTCTACGAAGTCTTCTTGCTATATTAGCATTTAAAGAATGATTTTCATTTAAGTTATATGATAAATATAAGCTTGGATATAATCCAGTATAATTTTTATTAAATTTCTCTTCTAAGTTTTTTTCAGAATTAAAATCAGAAACTGTTGTTTCACTACGAATTCCAAGTTGATATTTTAGATTACCTATTTTGCTACTAAATGTTGTATAAAGTGCATATATTGATTCTATATAATTATAGATATTACTTTTTCTATCATTTTTTACAAATATATTGTCAATCATATCTTCATATAATATATCATTATGGTTATCTCGTCTTGAAAGTTTGCCACCTGCTTCTAATTTTATTGTTTCACATATTGGTAAAGCATAATCAGTTTGTATCGTAAATAAATTTGAATTTGTGTTCTGTTTAGTTTGTTCTAAATTTGTTGAATATAAAATATCTTGATTATAATTTAATTGCTTATAATCTTTATGTTGATTATTATTAAACATAGTATAATACATATCAAAGAATAGCTCATGACCTTTATTTTCAAATAAATGTTTATAAGAAATTGCATTCTCTATATTTTGCATATCAGGATTATTGATTTCTTGTCTTGTATAAGATTCGTCATTATGATATTCAAAATCATTAAATGCATTTGAGTAACGTTTACGATTATTTATACTAAAAGAATAAGATAAAATATTTTTAGGATTTAAAGAATAATCTACATTTAGCTTGCCTGACATAAAATTTCTTCTAGTTATGTTCATATTATTATTTGTTAAAATAGAAGTATCTAGTCCAATATAAGCTTCTCTATATTCTGAACTTTTTCCAAACCCTTTATTAAATCGTCCGGTTAAGTTAGCATTAATACGGAATTTACCAACATTATAACTTCCATTTAAAGAACCATTATATTTCATATTGCCATCATCATCAGTGCCTAAGTTTAAATTAATCATACTACTTATACCTTTAAGTTTTTCACGTACAGTAACTATATTTATCATTCCGGCTGTTCCTTCTGCTTCATATTTTGCGCCAGGATTTGTTATTAATTCTATACTTTCTATCATAGAAGCGGGGATTTGATCCAGTGCATCACTACCTGATAAATTAGATGGACGTCCATCTATTAATATTTTTAAATCGCTACTACCACGCATACTTACAGAACCATCTTGATCCACCGTAACGGAAGGTATATTTGCTAATACATCGGTTGCAGTACTACCTAAATTTTCTGCTTCTTGGTTTATTTTGAATACTTTTTTATCTAAACCTATTTGTATTGCTTCTTTATCGGCTAATATTTGTATAGATTTAGTTTTTATTGGTGTTTGTTTTAGATATATTGTTTTTAAATTAGTAGTTTCAGTATTTATAACTATATCTTTATAATATGTATCATAACTTACATAAGTACAACGAATATAATATTCTCCTGAAGTTGGAATGCTAATATTAAAATTACCATTTTTATCGGTATAATGACCTGCAACTTGGCTACTATCATTTTTATTATGGATAGTTACCGTAGCTCTTATTAAAGGTTTGTTTGTTTCTTGATCTAATATTTGACCTATAATTTTATAGGAAGATTGAGCATAAATAAACTGAGCTTGAAATTGTATAAAAGAGAGTAATAAGATAAATAATATTAGCAATTTTTTGGATGATGTATTTTGCATATGTTATTAGCTTGTCTTTTTATTTTTGAAAAATTTATTTTATTTATTTTATGAAATTGAAATTTGAATATAAAGGTTAGAGTCTTTTTTAAAAAAAAGGTTTAATATTAATTTTTAAAATATTTTATTTTTTATAGAATTTTATTAAAACAAAATTATAAAAGTAAATATAATAAAAATATGATATATTAAAATAAAATATGGGCATAAATTGCCCATATTTTATAAATATATTTTAAATTTTTATAATATAAAATTAAAATTTAGTATTACGCATATCACCTGATTGTTCAAATTCTACATGCATATTGAATGTTTTAGATAAAGTATGAGGTGTATGAGCATTTCCACCCATCTTTAAATAATCCCATAAAATTTGTTTATAATCAGGATGAACACATTTTTCAATAATTTCAATTGCTTTTTGTCTTGGAGATTTCCCTCTTAAGTCTGCTATACCTTGTTCAGTAATAAATATCATAGAATCGTGTTCGGTATGATCTATATGAGAACATATAGGCACAATAGTGCTTATTTTTCCGCCTTTGGTTTCTGACGGACAAGTATAGATACTAATATAAGCATTACGTGTAAAGTCACCACTACCACCAATTCCATTCATTATTTTTTTCCCAAGAATATGAGTAGAATTTACGTGTCCGAATATATCTACTTCAATAGCAGTATTAATAGCAATAATACCTAATCGACGTATAACCTCAGGATTATTAGAAATTTCTTGTGGTCTTAAAACCAATCTAGAATGGAAAAAATTAATATCATCATAAATTGAATTTAAGCATTCGGGGCTAACAGTTAAAGAGCATCCACTTGCGAATTTAATTCTATTTTCTTTCATTAATCCTATTACCGCATCTTGTATTACTTCGGTATACATAGAAAAATTAGGGATATTTTTATTTTCACCTAGAGCAGAAAGAACTGCATTAGCAATATTTCCTACGCCTGATTGAATAGGTAAAAATTCTTTAGGAATACGTCCTGTTTTTAATTCATTAAAAAGGAATTTTCCAACATTATTTCCAATTGTTTCAGTGATATCATCAACTGGTGTAAAAGGCTTAACTTCGTCGGGTAAATCAGTTTCTACAATACCTACTATTTTATTTGCATCGACTTGGATGTATTCTTTGCCTATTTTATCAGAGGGCGTATAAATAGGTATTTCACGTCTATAAGGAGGTTGAGCTGGCAAATAAATATCATGAATACCACGTAATTTCTTTGGATGTTTTTTATTTAATTCAACTATAATTTTATCTGCTAATTGACATCCCATTGGGATAGTACCGCAAGATGTAGTTGGTATTATTTTTCCATCATCAGTAATATCACAAGCTTCTACCACTGCAATATTTATTTTTCCTAGAAACCCATACTTCATATATTGTGAAGTATGAGATAAATGTTGGTCAAAAAAATTAACAGTATTAGAATTAATTCTATTACGTAAATCAGTATTAGATTGATAAGGAGTACGCCATAGTACAGCATCTGCTTTTGCAAGTGCGCCATCTAAAGATGGGCCAGTAGAAGCACCTGTTATAACTCCTATTTTAAATTCTTTACCTACTTCATGTTCTGCTATTGCTCGTTTAGCAATCGCTGTAGGAACAGCTTTTGCAGCACCTGCTGGAGTAAAGCCGCTAAATGAAACAACATCGCCATTATTGACAAATTGTGCAGCCTCGTCGGCTGAAATAAACTTGTAATTCATAACTATTTAATTTATATTTTTGTTTTTAAATTAAACTTGTACAATATTTTTTATTTATATTTATTTATATTAATTTAATATTTTTATTTTTTACATTTTTTCAGGATATGAAACACCTAATATTTGCATCCCATTTCTTAAAACTGTTTTTGTAACTTTTGCTAATAATAATCTATCAAGCATAATATTAGTTTCTACCCCAATAATTCGGCATTCGTGATAAAATATATGAAAAGCCGATGCAACATCTTTTAAATATTCACAAATAATATGAGGTTCAGATTTTTCAGCAGCATTTTGTAATTTTTGTGGAAATAACATTAAAGTTTTTATTAATTTTATTTCAGAAATATTAGTTAAGAAAGATAAATTTACATCATTTAGTTTCTTTTCATATGTTATTATATTTTCTTTATTTAATTTTTCTATTATGGAGCAAATTCGTGCATGTGCATATTGTAAATAGAAAACTGGATTTTTATCACTTTGTTCGCGAGCGATAGATAGTTCAAATTCTAAATGAGTATTTACACTTCGCATAATTAAGAAAAAGCGTACAACATCGGGGCCGACTTCTTCTAGTAGGTCATCTAATGTATAACTTTTGCCTGTTCGTTTAGACATTTTTACTTGTTCGCCATTTTCCATCAACGTTACAAATTGATGGATAATAACTTTTATTTTATTTGTATCAAATCCTAAGGCTTTAATGCCTGCTAATACATCGGGGACAGTAGCAATATGGTCAGCGCCAAATAAATCTACAACTAAATCATAATTGCGTTTTAATTTTTCACGATGATATGCTATATCGGGCAAACGATAAGTTGGTTCACCGTTTGATTTTACAATAACTCTATCACTATCCAATCCTAGCTTAGAGAGTGCGAACCAGATAGCCCCTTCTTTTTCATAACTTAATCCTTTAGCTTCTAATTCATCTAAGACTTCTTTTATTTTTCCATCTTTATATAAAGAATCTTCATTAAAAAATACTTCTTGTTGTACATTCATTTTTTTTAATGTAGTTTTTATTTTATCGAAGCACCAGGTCTCGCCGAATGTTTTTATGATATTGAAAGTATTTTTATCATCAAAAGAAGTTAATGTTTTTCCATGTTTAGAATGTAATTCTTCCGCAATATTTTTTACATAACTGCCATGATATCCATCGTCAGGGAAGGGAAAATTTTCATCTTCTACAATTTGCATATAACGTGCGTAAATGGACTTAGTCAAATTGTTCATTTGATTTCCAGCATTATTGAAGTAATATTCGCGTGTTATATCTGCGCCACACCATTGATATATATTAGCAAGTGTATCACCAATAGCAGCGTTACGCCCATGTCCAAGATGTAATAAGCCAGTTGGATTAGCGCTTACGTATTCAACATTAATTTTTTTTCCTTTATATAGATCTGTTTTGCCATAATCATCACCACATAAATATATTTTTTTTAATTCTTGTTGATAGTAATAATTTGTAAATTTTATATTAATAAAGCCAGCGCCAGCAATACTAATTTCATCTATTAATTTATTATCATATTCTAAATTATCAATAATTTCTTGTGCAATTATTTTGGGAGCTTTCTTTAATTTTTTTGATAATTGCAATGCTAAATTTGTTGATAAGTCTCCATATTTTATATCTTTTGGAATATCAAAAATTAGAGCAATTTCCTCTTGATTAATTGATAATTTTTTTATAGTATTATTAAAAATTTCTGTTAAATATGTATTGTTCATTATAGTTTTATATTAGTCATTAAATATATTATTTATAAGTTTAAAAGTATCAGTTTGATTAATTTTATTTAATTTTTTTGTATTCTCATTAAATTTATAAAATATAGCATCTACCCATAGTTTTTCAAGCTTAAAAAACTTTCTTATTTGTTTTAACATTATATGAACTACAACATCAAAATAATCGACAAGTATCCATTCGGCGTTTTCTGCACCTTCTACACGTGGTTTTTTTAAACCTGCATTTTTAGAATTACGTAATATATTATCCAAGATAGCGTTTGATTGGTGTTCGGAACTACTACTGCAAATAATAAAATAATCAGCAGGAGCAGAATCTATTTTTGTAAGGTCTAGAATTATTATATCTTCTGCAAGTTTATCATAAATTAATTTTGAACAAAATAAAGCTAAATCTTTTGAGGTTTTGGGCATATTAAGTTTTGACAAATTTTTATCTCCAAAATACGTAAAAGTACAATTTTAAAAATAACATTTTTTTACGACTTTATTGATAAAGTTATAAAAAAATATTATTTTTATAAAATATTTATAATATATATATTAAAAATTAGAAAGAAATATTAGAAATAAATATAAAAATATGGAATATGGAAATAAAAATTAAAAGATTTAGTGATAAGTACAATGATATACCGTTTCCTACTTATCAATCTAATGGAGCAGCGGGGATGGATATTTGTGCTGCGGTAGAAGAACCTATAACTATTCCTGTGGGGGGGATAGTTATGATACCAACCAATTTAGGAATAGAACTTATCCCAGGTTATGAATGTCAAGTTCGATCTCGTAGTGGTATGGCAGCTAAAAATGGTATATTTACATTAAATTCGCCTGGTACAATAGATAGTGATTATAGGGGAGAGATAAAAGTTATTCTTGCTAATTTTGGGAAAAAAGAATTTATTGTAAGTAGAGGAGACAGGATAGCTCAATTAGTTATATCAAAATATGAAAAAATAATATGGAAAGAAGTTATAGAATTAAAAGAAACAGGACGTGGTGAAAAAGGGTTTGGTAGTTCAGGAGTATAATATTTTTTTTAATTATTTTTAATTATATATATAATTAAATATTCTATTAATATTAAATATTTTTTATTTATAAATTCCTTAATAGTTTAGTTGTAAATAATAGTAATATAGTAGTGTTGTAGTGTAGAATAATTATATTATGATTTTTATTTATTTTTTAAATATTCTAATATTATAGCAAGTACTTCAATTAAATCAGAAAATTCTTCTTTTGAAAGAACAATTGAGTTTGAATTTTTGTTAGAGTTTATTGTATCAATATTTTTAACCTCAATATCTTTTTTAGCCTCAATATTTTTTAATTCTTGTTTAAAAATATTTTTAGCTCCATTTAAGGTTAAATTATTTTCTCTTATTAATTTTTTTATTAATTTAAATTCATTTAGGTTTTTTTCTGTATAGCGGTTATTTAGATTTTTTCTTTTATTTGGGATTGATATCTTAAAATTTTTTTCCCAATAATTCAATATATATATTTTTTCATTTATAATTTCTGCTATTTCAGAAATAGAGTAGTATAATTTTTTTATTTTTTTGTTATCGATTTTTTCCATTTTGGTATTCCATAACTTAAACTTAAAATAAATGAAGCAATATAAAATAAATAAAAAGCCTCTGATATTTTAATTATAATAATATTAGAAATTATAATAATATAGAGGCTTAAGAGGTAAACTTTAAAAATGTTTTTGTTTTTTGTTAATTAATATGTTATTTGTTACTTAATACTATAATTTAAGTAACAAATAAATATGCTAATTATTCACCTAACATTTCTTTATAAGCAGTTGCAGTCATTAAAGAATCTAATTCTGCAAGATTTGACAATTCAACTTTTATCATCCAACCTTCGTTATAAGGATCTTTATTTACTACTTCTGGATTATCATTGAGTGCAGTATTGATTTCAATAACTTTTCCTGAAACTGGTGCAAAAAGATCAGAAACAGCTTTAACAGCTTCGATTGTACCAAAACTTTCATTAACAACGGTTTCTGTTAAGTCTTCTGCTATATCTACATAAGCAATGTCGCCAAGTTCTGATTGAGCATGGTCAGTAATTCCAATAATAGCAACATTTCCTTCAACTTTTACCCATTCGTGATCAGCTGAATATTTTATATTTTCTGGGTAATTCATTATTTACTCCGATAGTTATAAATTTTTAATTATATGTTTTCAAAAATTAAATATAAAAGAATTAAATATAATAATATTATTCTTTTACTCTTTCTACATAAGTACCTGTACGAGTATCAACTTTTATTAGATCGCCTTCGTTAATGAATAAGGGGACTTGTACATTAACACCAGTTTCAACTGTAGCAGGTTTTAAGGCATTAGTAGCTGTATCTCCTTTTAAACCAGGTTCCGTATGTTTAATTCTTAAATTTACATTTGGAGGCAATTCTGCACTTAAACAAACAGAACCTTCAAAAGAAACATCTATCATTTCATTTTCTTTTAGAAAATTAATTTGAGTACCTAAAAGTTGAGGGTCAATAGGAATCTGTTCAAAATCTTCTGGATTCATTATGATAAGACTTTGACCATCATTATAAAGATATTGATATTTTCTGCGTTCTACTCTAACAAAATCAATACTTTCGCCCGATCTAAATCTATTTTCTAATAATTTCCCAGTACGTAGATTACGCATTTTAACTTGATAAAAAGCACGTAAATTACCTGGTGTTCTATGTTCAGATTCTAATATAATACAATTTTCATTGTTGAATTTTATTACTGCTCCAGGGCGCAAATCACTTGTGGTTCCCATAGTATTTTTCTAAAAATTTATATTTTGTACAAAGTTGTATAAAGAAAGAGGTGTCGACCGGATTCGAACCGGTGTTAACGGTTTTGCAGACCGTGGCCTAACCACTTGGCTACGACACCAGTTTATTATATAATATAATAATTATAGTATATAAATTGTTATAATATATTACATATTAAATTGTTCACAAATTTAAGAATTTTTTACTAAATAAACAAATTTTATTTTATTTTTTATTCTTTATTCTTTATAAATTATTAAATAATTATTTATTGTATTATAATTAAGTTATGTATTTGATATAATGAATTACTTTTTCTATAAAATTACTATAATCATTATATATCACAGAACTGCCAAAAGTGTTAGAATAAATATCTAGTGCTTGGCTTAATTTAATATTTATATTATTTAATTTTAAATAATAATTAATATAATCTTTATGTGTTAAAATATGATTATTGTCAGGAACAATATCTGGCAAATGAATTATAAATAAAAGAGTTTTATTTGGTGTATGATAATAATAATCTATATTATCTTTTGACAGATTAATATATTTTTTTACATTATTAAAATTAAAATATTCCCATTTTTTTATGTTTCCTGTTTTATCATAATAAGGTAAGATATCAGGAATTATGAATATTTGAAAATATGGAATATTATTGCATCTTATATTTGCTGTTTCGCCTAACATATTTTCAAAATAGTTGTTACTATTTTGAGAATAATTTTGCATTACAAATTTTACACCTATTCCGCCTATTATTTTATTTTTTTTTGAAATAGAAATATCAATTTTTTTTTCTATATATCGTCCAATAATTTTATCTTCTTTACTATTTTCAAAATTCAAAGAATTTATAATATATGTACTTCCGAGATATTTTTGTAAGTCATTTGATATTGCAGAATGTAATATTTTTAATTTTTCATTACTTCTAGAATTTGTATTTAGAAATTTCTTAAAAGAGCATGCTATTATATTGAGGAATTCTAAATTTTTCATTGTTATTTAGTTTATAATTAATAAATAGTTCTAAATCTTTTGAATTTAAAGTGTAATATCCACCATTTTTATAATTTTTTAACAATTGTAAATATTCAATAAACTCATTATTTAATATAATAGATTTTATTATATCAAATGATATGTCAGTTAAAATATATAATCCGCTATATACACCGCAACCTTTATTTACTTTTGATATTTTTATGTTAGATATATCTTTTATAATACTATTTATAGATATTTTATTAACAAATACGTCTTTTATTGCTTGTGTTCTTCCGAATAAAAACCAGTTATCATTTATATTTATATCTCTATTATTTGTTAACTTATCTTTTTCATTCAATAGATAATTATAAACGGTTTTGTATTTTGATAATTCTTTTTCTGTTAATGGTTTACCATTTTTATTATAAGGGAATATACATTTTTGCCATTTTCCTGTTGATGCTTTTATTACATCTATTGTTAATTCTGAAAAATTAAAATCTCCTATAAATATTTTATCTGCTAATGTAGCAAATCCATTTTTTACTATTACATATTTTTTATTAAATTTATTATTATTAAATTCATTATTACGTATTTGTTTTAATTTTTCTAAATTTTCTAATGTAGAAAAATAAAAAGAATTAGATATTAATATATCATCGTATGTTAATTTACATATATTTTTTAATTTTTTTCCATTATATGTATTATATTCTATAGTATTATTATAATTTTTATTAAATCGTGATATTAATGTATATGTAATTGCATCAAATGCTTGGAAATGTTCTAAGTCTATTACACCTGATAAATTATGTTTCTCTAATATATATTTTCTTAATTTTTGTCCTGCTTTACTTGTTAACCAAGAACTTGGAGTGATTATTGACATTTTACCTGTTTTTGATAACATCTTAAAAGATATTTCAAAAAAAACAATAAATAAGTCGGTCATTCCATATTGAGAAAAAGAAAACTGTTTAATATTATTATATAAATTATCTGTATTATTAGTATTGTTAGTATTTTTAGACAAATTATGAATTCTAACATATGGTGGATTACCAACTACATAATCCATTTTTCCATCATATCTATTTACTCTTAATGTATCTTCACAAATAATATCCCAATCTATACTATCGTTTATATTATATTTTTTAACAACTATTGAAAGATTTTTTATACATTTTTTACATTCAATTTCATCTATTTCTATCCCATGTATATAAGTAGATAATTCTTTTTTTAAGATTTCTAAATTAGAACTTTTTTTTAAAAAACTTTTACAATATCTATCAACTATTACAGATAAAAATGCACCATCCCCACAACTATTATCAATAATATGTTTTTTAGTTATATTATTTTCAGAATTATAATTAATAAAATTCAGAATTATTTTAACTAAATATTCAGGAGTATATATTTTCCCGTTTCGTTTATTAGGGTTTTGTTTCATTTAATTTTTATACTAATAATTTATATATTATTTTATTTAACATTAATTAAGATATTAACAAAAATATATAAAATATATTACTTTACAAAAAATAATTATTAAAAAGGATTAGCTTGGAATGAATATTATGAAGAATATCATAATAGAGCTTATAATATTAAAGCCTTGAATGAAAAAATAAAAAAATTATATGCAGATGAATATGTACAAAATAAAAAAGGTATTTTTAAGTATGTCTTAGGTGATTGTGTAAATAATACTTTATTAAAGATTCGTATGTTTGATGATTCTATAAAAACTTCTGTTTATAATAAACAAACTAATTTTGTAAAAGAAAAAGGTACTTCTAACTGTCCTTTATGTTTCATTAGCAATACTAATAATTCTACAAAAATTTGGAATTTTAACGAAATGGATGCAGATCACGTAGAAGCATGGAGCAAGGGTGGTAATACTGATATAAATAATTGTCAAATGCTTTGTAAAACGCATAACCGTGCAAAAGGAAATTCTTAATTTGCAAGTAAATTATATAATATATTTTATTCAATAAATAAAATATAAAGGTATAATAAACCTATAAAACTTTAAAAGGCAATATATTATTGCCTTTTTTATTTTAATTATTCTAGTATAGTTAATTATAAAAAATAAATAATTATAATAATTTAGTTGTTTTTAAGATATTGTTTTAATATATGTCTATACCATAAATATAATGCAATACAACATATTCCTATCCCTATAACTAATCCAAATGTAACACCATATACACCAAAATTTAATTTAAAAGAAATAATATATATAAAAGGTATCATAAATGCCCAATATGAAATAGTTTGTATTAATGTTGGTACTTTTACATTAATAAAGCCTCTTAAAATACCTAAAATACTTCCTGCAATAGCGTCTGGGATATGAAATAAAGCAGCAAAAGTTAATAAAATCGGAACAATTTTTAATACTTCAATATCATTAGTATATACATACGGTAATATATTTCTAGTTGAATATATAATAATAACTGAACATATTGTTATTAATATAGTAACTAATAACATACAATAACTACTTTCAACTACATTTTTTTTGTTATTATTACCAATATAATTACTTATTATAATTGTATTCGCTGCTGCAATTCCCGTTATACCTAAATAAAATAATGTTACTAAATTTTGTGTTATGTTATAAGCTGCAATTTCAATAGTTCCTATCCACGCTGTCATAATTCCAATAAACGAAAATGCAGACATTTCTAAAGCATATTGTATTCCAATATTTATTCCTGTTTTATAAATATCTTTAAGTTTTTTCAAAGCAAATAATTTTAATGCTGGTCTTTTTATTTTATTTTTTAATTTTTTAGAATATAAAACAATTAATAGTATAAATAAAAAAGAAATAAATCTAGAAATACAAGTAGCAATACCTGCGCCCGTTAATTCTAACTTTGGTGCTCCTAGTTTTCCAAAAATTAATACCCAATTTAAAAATATATTAAATATATTTCCTATTATAGTTGCTAACATCCCGTATATAGTAAGTTCTATTCCATCAAGATATTGTTTGAATCCTCCTAATAAAGATATTGCAATAAATGATATGGAAATCCAATTATAATAGGGAATAGCAAGTTCTGTAATCTCTTTATCAAAATTTAAATACGGAATAAATAATCCTATTATTAACATAATTACAGTTATAAAAACCGCATTAATTATGCTAAAATATATTGAATCAACAAATAAATTTTTTACCTCATCTATTTTGCCGGCCCCGTTTGCTTGTCCTACAATAGGTGTAATACCAATCGATAATCCTAATCCAAATAAAAAAGGTATCAAATATAAATAATTAGCAACAGCTGCTGCTCCTAAATGTGTACTGCTAACATGACCCACCATTATAGTATCAAATATACTTGTAAGTTGAGTACCTATTTGAGATATAATAATAGGTGAAGCAATAGTTAATATTTGTTTTATATAAAATTTATATTGATGTAAAGTTAATTTCATAATTATATTTTAACTAATATACTTATATATAAATATATAATATAATATATAAAGTGAAAGTATAAAGGCATCCGATTATTTCTTATTATCAGATGCCTTTTTAGTTCTTTTTTAATATTTTTTCTTTAATACTTACTTTTTCTTTTTATTATTATTATTTTTATTCTTACTATTATTTTTATTGTTCATTTTATCCATTTTTTTCTGTATATCCGGCGGTAATTTTTTACCTTGTGCTGCTGCTACTTCTTGCATTTCTCGCATCTTTCTTTGCATAAAACCTTCTTTTTTTGGTAATTTTTTTAAGTCTTCTAATGAAACCTTTTTCTTAGAGAATTTATTTATATAAATTTGTTGTCCTATACCTAATATGTTAAATACAAAATAATATAAATTTAATCCTGATGGCAAGTTAGAAAACATAAACAAAAACATTAAAGGCATTACATAAACCATTGATTTTTGTCTAGGATCAGTTAATAACATCTTTTGTTGAAAGAACATAGATAGTGCCATTGCAAGTGCTAGACCTGATAAATGAGTTAGTCCTAAAAAAGAAAATCCCCAATTAAAAATTTTATCCGGCATCGATAAATCAGTTATCCATAACATAAAATTAGCTTGTCTTAAATCAATAGAACTATTTAATACACGCCATAAGGCAAAAAGAATGGGCATTTGTATTAGTAAAGGGAGACATCCTCCGACAGGATTTATTCCGTATTCTTGATATAATTTCATTGTCTCAGCTTGTTGCTTTTGCATATCATCTTTATATTTATCTCTTAGTTCTTGCATCTTTGGTGCTAATAATTGCATTCTAGATGAAGATCTTATTTGTGATATAGATAAAGGATATAATAGTATTTTCATTAAAATAGAAAATATTATAATTGCAACACCATAATTAGGTACAAAACGATGAATAAATGTAAATATAGGTAACATTAAATATTCACCTATAGGTCTTATTAAAAAACGCCATCCTAAATCAATAGTTCCCTCTAATCCATAACTTTGTACTAAATTATATTCTAACGGTCCTATAAATACCTTAAATGAATTAGTTTGAGTACCACCTTTATAAGGTACTTGTATGTTCATTGCATATTTTTCAACATTCCCACTTTTCTTTACATTAAAAGCTTGTCCCGTTAATTGAGCTGTCCCATCAAATTGTTGCCATGGCTCTGGAATAATAGCACTTGTAAAATACTTGGTTTTAATAGCAATATAATCAATTATACCTGAATATTTTTTATTTTCCGGTTCATTATCTGTTACATTAAATTCTTCAATCTCACCATTCATAGAAATTAATGCAAATGTATTGTTTGATTCATCAGCACTATTATATTCTTGATAATTTATACTATTTTCCCATAGTAAAGAGTAACCACCTTTTAATATCCCATCAAGATTACTAGTTGTAATATCTTGAATTATATGATGCTGGTTTCCATAAAAAGTAATTTTCTTTATTATACTTTTTCCATCACCTAAATCTAATTTAAAATAAATGTCTTTCTGTTCATCACCTTTTAGCTTTATGGTGCTAATTTCAATAGGATTGGAATTTTTGTCACAAATAGTAAAAAATAAATCACGTGTATCTATACGTTTTGCTTCTGTTGTAACAAACATTGTAAATAATTCATAATGATCATAATTTATAAGTTGTACTGGCTTCGCATCCCATTTTTTATATTTTTTTAAATACCAACGTACTATACTACCACCTTTGTTAGAAATAATCGTTTTGTAATAATCTGTTTCAATAGTTATTTTTTGCTCTCTACCACTAGCAAATTTAGCAAAGTCTTTACCATATTTTGTTTCTACATTTTCAATATCATTACTAGTCGTAATATCATTGTTAGTATTAATATCATCAATATCATCTGTCGATTCAATACTTTTATTAGTTTTTTCTTCTTTAACTACGTTATTCTTTTGAGTAGGAACTTGCTGGTGAGTACTTGTGTAAAACATCCAAACAAGCATAATTAAACCGATTAAAACAATTCCAAGTAATGTTTTTTTATCCATTTTTATTTTAAATTAAATAATTAAATAATTTTAGATTTCTATACTTATTATTTTGTATTATTAATATAAACTTATTATAAATAAAAATATTATATTTATAATATAAATTTAATATTAATTTTTTTGTATTCTTTTTACCAATTTTTCAAATTTACAAATATACAATTTTTTTATTAAAATATAATATTTTTATCTTATTAATGTAAAGTTAAATAAAATTAATTAAATTTTAATTAATAACAATAAATCAAGATTTAATAATTATTATTACACAAATTATTATACAAAAATATTATTATAAAAATTATTATTATACAAAAAATTTTATAGTCTTAATAAATAGTTTTAATATTTAATAAATATTTTAATTTTTTTGTAAAGTATATTATTATTTTTTTATTTTTGTAAATTATAAATTAATAAATTATAAAAAATTTATTAGACACTTCATTATAAATTACACTACATAAAGATAAATAAATTATTATATTATATATTAATTTAATTACTATAATTTTTTAAGTAATGAGGAACCAATTTTATGAATTTAAATTTTATAAAAACTTCTGTTATTTCAAACTTCTTTATAAGGAGTTTATACATTTTTCTTCTGATTTTTGTTTTTAATATAAAAGTTTCACATATTGCTAAAGCAGTACCTGCTTATCCCGAACCAATTATCTTTACACAACCAGATGGTTCTACTTTAACTATTACTCTAAAAGGAGATGAAAAAATACGTTGGGCAGAAACTGAAGATGGTTACTCTTTAATGTATAATGATAAAGGATATATGGTATATGCATATCTTGATAACAAAGGTGATATGTGTCCTTCTATATATGTTGCTACTGATATTAATAAACGTCCTTTAAATATAAAATCTTTTTTAGATACTACTGCCAAACATTTGTTTTATAGTAAAACACAAGTTTCGTTATTAAAACAAATATGGAATATTAATACTCAACAACAAAGACTTAATAATGTACCTAATTATGCACCGTCATCACAAAGTTCACAACGTGCTCCTGTTGTTGGTACAAGAAGATTTTTAGTTATATTAATGGGATTTGCTGATAGAGCCTTTAGTAAAACACAAACAGAAATTAATAATTTATTTAACCAAGTTGGTTATTCAACAGATGGCGCGATGGGTAGTGTTCGTGATTTTTATTATAGTAATTCATCTAATCGATTGGTTATACAATCAGATGTTGTTGGTCCGTTTACTTCAGATTCTGTAATGACTTATTACGGTGCTAATGATACAACAGGTAGGGATACAAATTCTAGAGCTTTAATGAGAGAAGCAGTTTTAGCAGCAGATTCAACAGTTGATTTTTCAATTTATGATTATGATAATGATGGCTATGTTGATGGTTTACATATTTTATATGCTGGTTATGATGAATCTGCTGGTGGTGGTGCAAGTTGTATTTGGGCACACGCTTGGGCACTATGGCCTCCTATATTATGTGATAGTACTTATGTTTATCGCTATTCTGCTTCGTCTGAATTGCGAGGTAATTCTGGAACTGGACTTACGCGTATAGGTGTTGTATGCCACGAAATAGGACATGTGTTAGGTGCGCCTGATTATTATGATATTGATTATAGTACAAATGGTCAATATCCTGGTAATGGTTATTGGGATATAATGTCTTCAGGAGGCTGGAATAATAGTGGTATATGTCCTGCTTTTCATAATCCGTTTACACGTACTATCTTATATCAATGGTCAGATATAAAAATACTAGATTCGGCAGCTACTATAACAATGCAACCAAATGATACTTCATCGTTATATTATATAGAAACTAATACAGAAGGTGAATATTATTTTATAGAAAATCGACAAAAGACTGGTTTTAATAGTTATATACCAGGACATGGTATGATTATATATCATTGTGATAGTTCTACATTTAATGCTATATCTAACCATGATCCTCTAAATTCTACTCATAGACAAAAATTTTATGTAGTGAGTGCAAATGCTACTGCTAATTATTTGCCAATTAATGATCCTACTTCTTATGGAACTATTAATTCTCCGTCTTGTCCTTTCCCTGGAACAGGAAATATAACATCATTTACTGATACTTCTAAACCAAGTATGCGTGATTGGGCGGGAACTAATACAAATAAACCTATAACTAATATTCAAGAAAATACTACAACGGGAGTGATTACATTTAATTTTAAAGGTGGAACATTACCAACAGTTGTTACTTTAGCTGCTTCTAATATCACTCATAATGCTGCACAATTGAATGCAAATATAGTACAAAATGTTGCACCTATAAAGAGTAAAGGATTTTCATGGAAAAAGTTATCTGATAGCTTATGGAATAAAGTTAATATTACAACTAATAATACAAATATTACAAATTTAAGTGAAAATACAGATTATGTATTTAAAGCTTTTGCAACTACTCAATTTGATACTGTTTGGGGAGCTATAGATACATTTAAAACTTTATTGAGAACATATACTATAGTGGCTACAGCTTCTGCGAATGGAACAATAACACCTTCTGGTTCCATAATTGTAATGCACGATAGTTCAAGAACCTTTACTATTACAGCTAATACAGGTTATCATATCCAAAATGTTTTAGTTGACGGTGTTAGTGTTGGTACAGTAAGTAGCTATACCTTTAATAATGTTACCAGTAATCATACAATATCTGCCTCATTTGCAATAGATACATTTTTGATTACTTCTAGTTCAGGTTCTAATGGCAGTATCA
>CAYYIP010000028.1:0-19134 GCA_964472015.1 uncultured Hyphomicrobiales bacterium
TAATTTTAACTTAAAATAAACAAAGATATTAACCTACAAATATAAGTTATTTTTACTAAAAATAACTTAAAAATATTTTTTTATATTTTATAAACAAATAAAAATATAATTTTATAATCTTAAACAATAAGAAAACGTGACCAACATATTTTCTTTTAAAAATATTTTTTATAAATTAATTAAATAAATATTTTTAAAAATTTGTTTTTTTGATATTAAATTAGTATCTTTTTAAAAAAAAGTTTTTCATTTATATTTTTATGTATACAAAATGCATAAAAATATAATATATATATAATTAATTCAAAGGTAACAATATGAAAAAACATTACAAATTATTTTTATTAACTCTTCTCATTTTATTATCAAATATATTTCCTATTAATATATTTGCATCTGATTTAAAAGATACGCTTATGACAGGCGATGCTAAACGTAATATTTTTGATTTTTATGTAATTACTTCTTATAAAAAGATTATGGGAAAAGACTATGTGAGTTATGAACCACCAGAAGATATAGATACAGATTTAGTTTGTTTTATATTAACCAGAACATTTCGTACAGATACTAATAATCTTGGTATTGAAGCACCTTTTCCACAACATACTATGATGTGGAATAAATATGAGTTAGATTTAACAAAAGATTTTTTATTAGATTTAGAATTACAATTTAGAGATACTAATGAAATAAATCAGTTATGCTATTCTAATAATAATGATACTGCAAAAGGTGGTATGGGTATGGCTTTTGTAATGATACCATTGTCTGATACTAATGATCTCAAAAGATACATTGGAGATGGGGGACCTTACCTTGGAGTTTCTTTTGCTCCTTACACGGATACTCTTCTTAAGATGCCAACAGAATATATTGCAGTAGAATTTGATACTTATTGTAATAAAGGGTATAAGTATATTGACCCTACTCTATATGATGAAAGTCATATTACATTTGATCATATAGCTATTATAACTGATGAAAATAATATGTGTCATATGCCATTGAGCGCAACTAGTAGTTGTGTCAAAATAGACCCTGCTCATCCTAATGTTAAAGATTCTGCACATATATATTGTGTACGTATAAAATGGGAAAATCGTAATAATAATTATTATTTAACTGTGTTTGTAAAAAATAAAACTACTAATACTCATAATTATTTAGAACGTTTAGAAAAGTCTTTTGATAGTTTAGGCCAAGTATTAAAAGGGCTTTCTGCTTCGAATCCTTATGTTAATTGGGGGATGTCAGCGGGAGCAGAGTTTGAAGAATATTCTAGTACTCAGAGAGTAATTTTTAAGAATCTTATTGTAGACGATGAAGGCGATGAATATGATAGAGGAGTATATATAACAGAACAATTTCCATTTTTATTTTTATATTTAGTTAATTTAGATAGCACTAGGCAATTCTTATATCCAACATTGGATAATTGTGATGCTAATTTAAGACATTTTAAAAATTCAAATTCTGTATGTATAGAAGATGCAAAAGAGATTTTAATAGGTCGTACACAAGATATAGCAAGTTATGGTATAAAAATAAATTGGTATGATATGAATGATTCTTTGTTAGAATCAAATAATAATAAATTTGATATTTTATCTCATAAAAATTTGATAACTGATAGAGAATTTAATATACGTGCAGAACTTATAAGAATAATTCAAAGTGATACAATTGTTATAGATTTATATTTTACCATATATTTTAAGAATCCTTTTTTTGTTATAACTGATACTAATTGTATTAATATAGGAGATACTTTATACTATTATAAAGCAAATACATTTAATAATTCTGATCAAATAAAATTACCCCCAACAAGTTCATGTACGTATGAATTTACAGATATAGATAGTAGTAAATTTAAAGATATACCAAGTTATAGGAATGGCAAAATTTATTTTAAATTAAAAGATAGTTTAGATATTTGTGAGACTGAATTTGGATTAAGTAGGATATGTTCTAGTTGTTCAGATGCAAGTAATGTAAAGATAAAAGTATATAATTATAAAAATATCTTACAGAAAGATATACGTGTTCTAAAAAGCTGTTCGGGTCCAAAAATACAAATTGCAGAGCAATCCTGCTCAAATATGTTAAATTATGGTTTAAAATTTTATGATTTAACTTGGCTTCCTATAATAGATAATCAACTACCATTAGATACAAATAATTTTGATATTTTATGGCGTGTTATAGTTTTCAATAAAAATACTAATACTATATTAGATGAAGTTGATATTATTTGTTCTGAATATGATGTTTTATTTCCTTTTTATCAAGAAGCACCTAGATTAATAAAATTAGATCGTAGTGGCGAATTAAAAGATACGTGTAATTATATTGTATATTGTAAATTATTATCTTCATTAGATACAACGAAATATGAAATAAGTTCAAATATTTATAATAATAGAAAAGTTTTATTTCCTAATGATAATTTGGAATTGTTGGATACTATTCAAATGCATTGTACTGATTCTATTGATAACATCTATGTTTTTGATATTATTTGTAAAGCAGATAGTATTTTACCATCTATTAATGTATGTAGTGATACATTAAATTTAAATTGTTCATGCAATAGTTGTTATGATTGTGATTTATTTCAAGATGAAGTAAATATAAATATAGCAAGAGATTCTGCAGGTGTTTTAATAGATTTAGGTGGTAATAATGGGTTCGCAACCAAAGGTCGTTATTGTAAATTTAGGATAAATATAAATGATTATTTAGGATGTGATAGTTTAGGTGACCGTATTATTATTCACTCTCCTAGTAATAATCATGGCGAATGGTTAACTTCTAATTTAGATAGTTTAGTTTATCTTGTTTCTGGTAGTGATGGATTAGGAGGTGAATTATATGAACTAGTTAAAGATACAATAAGAATATCTTATATAACTCCTCAAGGTGATACTTGTTATAAAGAAAAGATTATATATTGTGATTGTTATGCTGGAGTTGAGATACAATTGCGTCCAAATGCTTATCCTGAGATGCCAACAATATGTGATTATTCTGTCAAAGAGATGTTTACGGGGGGGATAATATTTCTCGTAAAAGATATTCAAGGCAATGTAGTCCAAAATTTAGGTATGTTAAATTCTAGTAGTCCTTTAGATGGTGAGATTTTAATAAATACTCATCTTTTATCAAGTGGTATATATTTTGTAGTGGCAGAAAAGAATGGTTTTATAGTTTCATATTCGGCAGTTCAATTTATTAAACAATAAAAAGGTTTATAGTTATGAAATATATTATTTTTAAAATATTATGTTTTTTTCTATTATTGCTGTTATTTGCTAGTTGTAATGAATCTGACGAAGTAGTTAACAGTAATTTAATAGATTCTAATACACTCGAATTTAATATAGATGGTGTAAAATTTAGAATGAAACAAGTAAAAGCTGGAAGTTTTTGTTCGGGTTTACAACAAGAAGATCCATCATATATAAATTATATAGAAAAAACAAAATGTTCTTTTTGGCTTGATAATGAATTTACCATTTTGGGATTATGTAATGTAACTTTTACATATGATTATTGGATAGGCGAAACGGAAGTAACGCAAGAATTATGGGAAAAAATTATGGGATACAATCATAGTTATTTCAAGAATCCACAAAATCCTGTAGAAAATATAAATTTTTATGAAATAGTAACCTTTTTTAATAAATTAAATCGTTTATTTAACTTTGAAACTGTTTATACCCTAGGAAATAAGGATGTATGGAAGAATGATAGATTAGAATTCGAAAAAGAACAACCTTGGGTTAAGACATTAAATTTTAGAAAAGGATTTCGTTTACCAATAGATTTTGAATGGGAGTATGCAGCTCGTGGCGGTCATTATTCAGACAGTTCAGAATATCTTTATTCAGGTAGTAATAATATATATGATATAGCTTGGTATTCATCTAATTCTAATAATAGCACACATATAGTTGCTCAAAAACAGCCTAATAAATTAGGAGTTTATGATATGACTGGAAATGTAGCTGAATTTACTAATACTCGTATATCTAGTCTATTCCAATATAAAATTACACATTTTGAGAAAGGCGATACATTAAGACATTTAATAAATCCATTGTTATATCTGTACACAGATTATAGCACATGGGGCAGTTATTATCCAGTAATATGTGGTGGTTCTTACAATGTCGATGAACGTCGATGTTTTTTAGCACAACGTTATAATTTTAATCCAAATAACAAATATCCATTAACTTATTTATCAAAAGCAAGTATATACGGTTTTAGGATATTATTATTAAGGTCTAATAGTGGAGTGTAGCAATGATAACATATGTAAAAAAAATATTATTTATTGTTTTTTATTTATTTTTAATAACGAGTTGTCAGGAGAGTGAAAATATTATAACTAATATAGATATTGATACACGTGAAATAAAAGTTGGTAATACAAAATTTAGGATGAAGTATGTCCAGGGAGGAACTTTTTTTATGGGTGCTCAATCATTAGACAGTAATGGCATTAATTATGATATATTTGCTAATTCTTTATCTGTCTTACATCAAGTTACTTTAACAAAAAATTATTGGATAGGTGAGACAGAGGTAACTCATGCTTTGTGGGAAGAAGTAATGGGTAAAGATAATAATCCAAGTTCTTTTTTAGGAGGTTATCAGAATCCCGTAAATTCACTTAGTTATTATATGGCTATTGATTTTATCGAACAATTAAATAAAAAAACAGGTCTAAAATTTCGTTTACCAACAGAGGCAGAATGGGAGTATGCAGCAAAAGGTGGACATAAATCTAAAGGTTTCTATCGTTATTCAGGTAGTGATAATTTAGATGAAGTAGGTTGGTACTTAGATAATAATTTATCATATACAATACAACAAGTTGCACAAAAAGCTCCTAATGAATTGGGTGTATATGATATGAGTGGCAATGTAGCAGAATGGTGTTTAGGAAAATTTGTTGTATCAGATGGTTCACCTGAAGTAGATCCATTAGACTCAATAATAGATGATTATAGATTATTTATTATACGTGGAGGACATATAGATGCTAACGACAAAGGATGTACTGTATTTAATAAATTTTCAACAATTGCATTTCCTCATTCAGCTAATAGATTTCCTGCTATTGCTAATAAAAATGGTTTACGTTTAGTTTTAGAGGATACATTTAAACAATAAGGAATTTTTATTATGAATTTAAACAAAATATTATATTATTATACGATTATCTTTTTATTTACTATATTTTTATATAGTTGCAAAGAAAATAATACACACGTTATTACAGACGATAATACTTTAAGTTTTGATGTTGATGGTATAACATTCAGAATGAAGTATGTAGAAAAAGGAAGTTTTATAATGGGTGAAGAAAAAACAGCTTATATGGAAGATACTATATCTTATGATGATCTATTTGTATTTATTCGTTCTATAGAAGTCCCTTGTCATCAAGTTACACTTACAAGAGATTATTGGATAGGCGAAACCGAAGTAACTCAACGTTTATATAAAACTGTAATGGAAGGTAATAAGAATGGTTTTAATCCAACTCCAAGTTTTTATTCAATTAGTGGTTTTGGTTCAAATACTGATGATTATAATAGACCTGTGGAATGTGTAGGATGGTTGAATATGATAGTATTTTGTAATAGGTTAAGTGAAAAACTTGGTTTGGATCCCGTATATTCTATAAATGGTATAACAAATGTAGATGAATGGGGTGTTTTAGATCTTGGCAAGGATACAAAAGTTACTATGGATATAGATAAGAAAGGATTTCGTTTGCCAACAGAGGCAGAATGGGAGTATGCAGCCCGTGGTGGTAATAAAACATCATATAAAATTTATAGTGGCAGTAATAATGTATTTGAGGTATGTCATTATTTATCTAAAACAACATATCCTGTAGCTACAAAAAAGCCTAATGAATTAGGTATATATGATATGACCGGCAATGTAGCAGAATATTGTTATGATTGTTATGATTATAATGCTTGGAATCATAGTGGGATTAGAATATATACCAAAGAAAGTTTTATAGATCCTGTTTATGTTATAGATAAAGTTAAGAAGTCGTCTTCTGATGTAGGCGGACATATTGTACGTGGGCTTTATTTTGCTAGAAGGCATCATGTTACTGCAAGGAATGGTTTTTATGATTGTGATTTATGGTATATTGGACACGCAATTAGATATGGTGCACGAATAGTTTTAACTAAATAATTAAAATACTACTATAAAATCAATAAAGATAGTATATTACGCTTTATTGATTTTATAGTATAGTTTATATTTAATTATAAATTAATTAAATAATTTTATTAATAGGAGTTCCTTTTATCCAGTTTAATATATTGTCATTTATAATTTTAATTCGATGTTCAAAATCAGTAGTATAAGGATAAGCCATATCAACCGTATCATCATCAGCTCTATAATATATAGTGTCAGTCATTTGATTTTTTGAATCTTTATCAAAATAACTAGAAGAAGATTTTATATCACCATGCAATTCAATTTCAAAAATAGATGTTTTTTTTGCCGGTGTTGTATCATTTGATTTATCTATTACTATACCTTGTGAAAAAACTGAGATATTAGTAAAGTTTATAAATAAAAATAATATTAAAATAAATTTTAATTTGTTCATTATGTTTAACTTAATTTTATAATTAATATGAGCACATATATATTTACTATTTTAAATAAAAATCTATATAATTTTAACTTAAAATAAACAAAGATATTAACCTACAAATATAAGTTATTTTTAGTAAAAATAACTTAAAAATATTTTTTTATGATTTTTATATACAAATAAAATTAGATTTTTTTTACTTAAAAATACCAATAAATATAATTAAAATAAAAATAAATATATAAAAAAACAGTTATCAAAATTGATAACTGTTTTTTCAATATAAAATATAATAAAATTATTTATTACATAAATTTTTAAAAGGTACATTAGAAGCATAAATTGCATCATCATATAAAATTTCTTCAATACGCAACAATTGATTGTATTTAGCAACTCTATCTGATCGACTTGGCGCACCTGTTTTTATTTGACCGGAATTCGTAGCAACTGCAATATCAGCTATTGTAGAATCTTCTGTTTCGCCCGATCGATGCGAAATAACTGTATTATAACCATTATTTTGAGCAATTTTAATAGCTTCTAAAGTCTCAGTAAGTGTACCTATTTGATTAACCTTAATAAGAATTGCATTTGCAACATTATTATTAATTCCTTTTGTCAAATAATTAGGATTAGTAACAAATAAATCATCACCTACTAATTGAGTACGTTTACCAAGAACGTCTGTTAATTTTTTCCATCCATCCCAATCATTTTGATCTAAACCATCTTCAATAGAAATTAATGGATATTTATCACAAATTTTTACATACCACTCAATCATTTCATCACTTGTAAATAATTTAGATGGATCTGATTTAAAGAATTTATACTTTCCATTCTCATACATTTCACTTGCAGCCACATCAATTGCTAGTAAAATATCTTTACCTGGCTCAAATCCACTCTTTTTTATTGCCTCAATAATAACTTCAAAGGCCTCTTCATTAGATTTTAATGATGGTGCAAAACCGCCTTCATCACCAACCGAAGTATTATATTTTTTTTCTTTAAGAACAGTTCGCAAATTATGAAAAACTTCAGTCCCCATACGTAAAGCTTCACGAAAAGAATTAGCCCCTATGGGCATAATCATAAATTCTTGAATATCAACATTGTTATCAGCATGCTTCCCGCCATTCAAAATATTCATCATTGGTGTCGGAAGAAGTTCTGCTCTTATACCACCAATATATCTATAAAGTGGCATTTCGTAATAATCAGCAGCTGCTTTTGCACATGCTAAAGATACTGCTAAAATAGCATTAGCACCTAATTTTGATTTATTTGGCGTACCATCAAGTTCTATCATTAAATTATCAAGTTCTTTCTGTTCAGTTGCATCCATTCCTATCAACTTATCTGCAATAATAGTATTTACATTTTCAACTGCTTTTTCAACTCCTTTCCCATTATAACGATCTTTATCGCCATCACGTAATTCACACGCCTCATATTCACCTGTACTAGCACCACTCGGAACAGCTGCTCTACCCATAGCACCACTTTCAAGAATTACCTCACATTCTAATGTTGGATTTCCACGTGAATCTAAAATTTCTCTTGCCCAAATATCAAGTATATTACTCACTTAGTTTACTCCTTTTATTTTATTTATTAAATAAAATTATAAAAATTAAAAAAATACATAATACGTTTATTATATAAAAGTTTTTATATAATGTATTACAAAAATACGTTATAAAAAGTATAAAAGTTTCAAAATTAAAAATTAGAAATTTAGAAATAATATTAAAAATAAATTTATTTTTTAATATTATTTCCCTATACAGAATTTACTGAAAATAGAATTTAAAACCTCTTCATTCCAATTTTTACCAGCAACTGCTCCTAAAGCATTAGCAGCATTTCTAATATCTATAGCTATAAATTCATTGCTAATATTATTTTTTAACCCATTTATTGCACTATCAACAGATTTAATAGTTTGATTAAGCAATAAAAATTGCCTTTGATTTAATAAAATATCTTCTTCTATCTCTACACAATTATTAGCAATTTCAATAATTATAGATTTTAATTTATCAATATCTTTTTTGTTTTTTGCAGATATATTAACAACATTACAATCATCATTTAATTTAATTAAAGAATTATTATTTTTATTAACAATTAAATCAATTTTATTATTCACTAATAAAAACTTTTGATTTTTATATTTTTCTTTAATACTATTAAATAATTTTAATTCTTTATCTTTATTATTTTCTGTAATGTCCCTTAAAAATATAATTAAATTAGCTTCATCTAATTTATTATAAACAAGTTTAATTCCTTCTGCTTCAATATAATCATCAGTTTTTCTTAATCCAGCCGTATCTATTAACTTTATAGCAACATTATCTATAAACATAACGTCTTCAATATAGTCTCTTGTTGTTCCCGGTATATCAGTAACAATAGCCCTGTTTTTATTTAACATAGCATTAAATAAAGTAGATTTCCCTGAGTTAGGAAGCCCTACAATAGCAACAAAAAAACCTTCTCTCAAAATAGTAGCAGATTTATATGAATCTATTAATTTTTGACATATATTTTTTACATTTAATAAATTATATTCTATCTCATTTCTATTTGTAATAGAAATTGCATCTTCTGCAAAATCTAGTTCTAATTCTAATAGTGATGCTACTTTTAATAAATTATCATATAAGTCATTTAAATTTTTAGTAAATCCACCTCGTAGTTGCCGTGCTGATGTTATTGCACCAATTACAGAAATAGAATTTATTAAATCAACAACTGCTTCTGCTTGTACTAAATCAATCTTGCCATTAACAAAAGCTCTTTGAGTAAATTCGCCCGGCTTAGCAAGTTCACATCCATTACGAATTAATGAATTAATAATATTTAATGTAATAATTTTCCCGCCGTGACATCCTATTTCTATAACATCTTCACCAGTATAAGAATGAGGTTTTTTAAATATCGATACTGTTATATCATCAATTATAGTTCCATTATCTATGAAATTTCCATATAAAATTGTATGAGATGCAGCTTCTAATATATCTTTATTCCCACTGAAAAGTTTTGAGACAATATTAAATGCTTCTGGACCAGAAACACGAATAATAGCAAGGCCACTTGCGCCAAGAGCAGTTGCTTGTGCAACAATAGTCTTCATATTTTAATTATTTTACAATTTTTAATTATTAAAGATTAAAAAGATATACTAAAATAATAATAATAATAATATAAATATTATAAAAAATAAAAGAAATTTATAATTTTTTATTTATATAAAATAATAACCTTTTTGCAAGATATTCTAAACATCGTACTTCTCTTTTCATATTAATTTATGAAAAAATAACTTCTATTGAACTTTTACCGCTCCCTTCTTTTTTTAGATGAATTTGAGTATTTATTCTTTCTTTTATTTCTTTTAAATGCGAGATAATACCTATTTTTTTACCCGTATTATGTAGTTGTTCTAATATTAGAATTATATCATTTAAAGTATTTGTATCTAATGAACCAAACCCTTCATCTATAAACATAGAATTTATTTGTAAATTATCAGACGCCATCGCAGATAACCCTAAAGCTAACCCTAAAGAAACAATAAAAGTTTCACCACCTGATAAACTACTAATCGGTCTAATTTCATCACCCATTTCATTGTCAATAATATTAAATTCTAATTTATTATCATTATAACGTTTTAATTTATATCTAGACGATAATTTTGAAAGTTGAGCATTAGTACTATTAATTAATATTTCTAATGTATAAACTTGAGCAATTTTTTTAAATAATTTACCTTCTTTATCCCCACCTATTAAATTATCTAATTCTTCCCATTTTTTATATTCTTCTTGTACAACATCAAATTCTAATTTTTTACCTTCTAATTTTTTACTTTCTTGTTCATTGTAATATAAATGGTTATCAATTGACTTGACTTCTTGAATAATACTATTTTGCTCTTCTTGTAATATTTTAAGTTCATTGTTAATCGAATTAATTGTTTCTTTTTCTTCTAATTTATTTCTGTCTTTTTCTAATTCTTTACTTTTAGCTTCTAATTCTTTCCTTTTAACTTCTAATTCAGTATCTTTTGTTTTAATCGTATCTATTTTATCCTTAGCTTCTTTTTCCCAATTACTATTATATTTATTCAGTATCTCTTCTATATTGTCTAGATTTATTTTTATTTCGTACTTATTATTATATTCATTTATTTTTGTTTCTAATTCAATAGTTTTACTTTGCTTGTCTGTCTCTTTGATTGATTTGTCTTTTTTACGTTGCTCTTGCTTACTCTGTTCATTTGATAAAGAAATTTTATTACTATTTAATTTATCTTTTAAATTATTATAACTATTATTTGTATTATCTTCTTTTTGTTCTAATACTTGCTTTACTATATCAGCATTTATTTTTTCATTTGGAAATAAATTTTGTATACTTTCATTTATCTTGTCCTTTTTATTTTTTATTTCATTTATTTCACAAAGTTTTTTATCTGTAATATCTTGTTTTTTTTGAAAACTCTTAAATGCCTCATTATAATGTTGTTCTTTTTCAATTTTTATCTGTTCCTTATCAAAAATTTTCTCTTTTAATTCTAACACTTTTATTATATTATTAAGTTCTATTAATTCTTTATCATTAGTTGAATTATAAGACTCAATATCATTTTTTATGCCTAAAATATCAATACTATCTTTTATAATCTCATTAATATCCTTTATAAATATGTTCATTGCATTATTTACACTTATACTATCTATAGTACCTTCAATCAGCCCTTTACATTGATTAATATCAGCAGAATATTTTTCTTTATCTTTTTCTAATTCTATCAATTCTTCATTTAATTTTTCTATAATTCCTTTAGCTTTTTCATAACTATTTTTTGTTACTTCATATAAATCATTAGTCTTATTTAATAATTCAGCATTAACTTTATACGGGTGCTCTAAACTCCCACATACTGGACACCGATCTTCTGATTTTAACTGTTCTCTAAGTTCTATTACTATACCACAAGATTTTTCATATTCTTTTATAACTTTATTATTTTTATCAATTTCTTCCTCCTTTTCCTGTATTAATACTTTTATTTTATTATCTAATTCATTCCTATAATTATTTAAATCATTTTTGTAATTATATAGTTTATCTAAATTTTTAATTAAATTATCATTTTCTTTTATTGAGTTTTCTAATTCTATTAATTTTAAATTAGTTTCTTTAATAATATCAGAAATATTATTAACATCTATTTTTTTATTTGTAATTTTTAATATTTGCGTTTCAATTTTTTCATTTATTTTACAATTACTTTCTAAGTTCAATAAATCTTTATTAATTGTATCAAATTCATTTTTTGCAGTCTTATATTTTTGTTCGTCTTCGTTTTTTTCTTTCAAATATTGCTGATATACTTTTTCTAAAGGTTCTAACTTCGAAACAATCTCTTTATATTCAATAAAATAATTATCACATTTTTCTTTTAATAATTTAAAATTTTCTTTTTCTTTTTCTATATTATCTATGTCTTTTATTAATTTTTCTTTTTCAGTTGCATAATCTTGTTCTTTATTTTTACTCTCTTCTATGTCACTACTATATTTTTTTATCTCTTTATCTAACTCTCTTATATTTTCATAAATATTATAAATATTTTCGTTTTTAATTGCAGTAATAGCCTCTAATTCTTTTTCTATTATTTCTAAATTAGATTTTTCAATATCATTTTTTTCCTTTTCTAATCTTATATTGTTTAATTTTTCTATAATCTCATCTTTATCTTCTTTCCATTTTAATTTTCTATTATATTTATCTATTAAATTATTATTTTCTTTTATTAAATTTTCTAATTCTGATTTTCGTTTTTCTTTTGTTTCTTTCTCGTCATCATTTAATATATTTATATCCTTTATTTCTTGTTCTTTTAAATCTTTGCTGGTTAAAATATCTTTACGTTTTTCTCTTATCCTAGCCCCTATCTTTGCATATATCTCTGTATTTGTCAATTTTTCTAGAATATCAGCTTTTACATTTTCATCAGATTTTAAAAAATTAGCAAACTCATTTTGAGGTAATATTATTGTTTTAGTAAATTGTTCATATGTTAACCCAACTGCTTTTGAAATTTCTTCTAATAATTTAATAATTTCTTGTAAACTTTTCCCTTCTTTATCAAATTCTTCATTTTTAGAAATACATTTAAATTGTAAAGTTGTAATTAACTTTTTATTCTTATTGGTTCTAAATAATAATTTTGATATATATTTTTTATTATCTGAACCTATAAATTCTATTTTCGAATATCCTTCCTTACATCCTTTCCTTAATATGTTTCTTATATCATTTTGCTTTAAATCTTCATAAATTGTTTCTTTTACCTCAATTTTAGAATTAAATTTTGGTGTTCTTGCATATAACGCTAATGTTATAGCCTCTAATAAAGTTGTTTTTCCTGACCCTGTATCACCACTTATACAAAATATTCCTGCACTATGCAACGGCTCTTCCAAAAAATTAATACTATATTCACCTTCTATAGACGCAAGATTTTTTAGAGTTAGTTTTTCTATTTTCATTATTTTTACTCCTCTCTATCATTATTTATTTCAGACACAACTTCATTAAAAAGTTTTTCTAAATTTTCAGTCAATTCTTTATTAAACTTTTTCTTATAATAATTTTTTAAAATATCAATTGGTTTTAACTCTTTAAATTTTTCAATACTCATCATATTTTCTGTATAATCTTCTAAATTATCGTTTAATTCTTCTACTGATGTTTTACAAAAATGTAAATTTCTACCATTTATAGCCTCTTCTATTTGCTGTCTTATATTATCAATAAATATATCTTTTTTCATTTTTACTTCTAAATAAGATTCTTCGTCATTATTATAATTTCTTAACTCTTCTAATACTTCTTGAAATGGTTTATAAGTTTTAGGAATAGATTTTAGTTTAATCAAAGGCTCATAATATACTTCTTGTATAGATAAATTATCATTTTCTATTGTAATTAAATTTACTAAATGTTTATATTTTATTTCCGCAAAAGACATTGGAAGTGGACTCCCAGCATATCTTAAATTATCTTTTTTAGATACTTTTTGTGCTTTATGGATATGACCTAAGGCAGTATAAATTATATTGTTTGAAATATCAAAATTAGACATATCAACACAATCAATACCCCCTATTACTACTCTTTCAGAATGTTGTTTCTCACTAATTTCTGCACCTGTTGCATAAAAGTGCCCCATAGCAATTAATGGATATTTATTACTATATTTTTCTGTTGCAAAATTATATAATTCCTTAAATAACTCTTTTACTTTATCTGATTGAACAAATGGAATAGCTAAACATATCGCCTTAATTTTATTATTTTTATCTTTCAACGGAACGATTAATTTTTCATAATCAATTTGTTGACCATTAATCTTATGTATTAACGCAATATGTGAAACATTGAAATAATATAAAAGAGGATTAAAAGACTCTAACCTATATGCAGAATCATGATTACCGGCTATTACTACCATTTGTAAATACGGAATTTGTTGTTTTACATCCGCAATAAATTTATTGTATTGTTGTACGGCACTAGAAGCAGGATTTGCAACATCAAAAATATCGCCTGCTACTAATAAAACATCAACTTCTTTTTCTTTTAACATATTAATAAGCCAAAGGAAAAAGTGTTCATGTTCTTTTTCACGATTGTAATTATAAAACATTTGACCAATATGCCAATCAGCAGTGTGAATTATTTTCATAAGCTTTGATTTTAATTTATTTTTTATTTAATGCATTATAATATTTTTTTTAATTTTTTGAAAATATTTTTAGATTTTTATGCTCTTTTTATAATTTTTTTAATATTTCTTAATAATTTTTCATTGGTTTTTAATAATTTTAACTTTATTTTTAATAATTATAATAATAATTTTTAATTTTTATATTTTGTGTTTTTACAAATCAAATTTAATTTTAAATAAAATATGTGTATAAATTTAGAACGATATAATAGACAGATAATATTAAAAGAATTCGGTATATCAGGGCAAGAAAAAATAAATAAAGCAAAAGTATTAATTGTTGGGGCAGGAGGATTAGGTTCTGTAATATCTTTATATTTAACTGCTGCTGGTATAGGAACAATTGGAATAATAGATGACGATATTGTTTCAATATCAAATTTGCAACGTCAAATTTTATATAAAGAAAATATGTTAAATAAAAGTAAAGTTGAATGTGCAAAACAAATATTAAATGAATTAAATTCTAATACAAAAATAGAAATTTATAATACTAAATTAACTAAACATAATGCAAAAGATATAATATATAAATATGATATAGTAGCTGATGGAACAGATAACATTGATAGTCGTTTAATAATAAATGATAAATGCTTAGAATTAGATAAACCTTATGTTTACGGTTCTATATGTGAATTTAGTGGTCAAGTATCTGTATTTAATTATAAAGGCAGTTTAAACTATCGTTCTTTATTATCAAACAATATTAATCTTGAAACTTTCTCACAATCTTCAGGTGTATTAGGTGTCTTACCTTGCATTATTGGGGGAATAGAAACAAATGAAATTATAAAAATAATAACTGGAATTGGAACAGTATTAGCTAATAAGTTGTTTACAATAGATTTACTTACATTAAAAAGTAATATATTTAAACTCTGTTAATATCTTGTTATTATATTTTACCAATATTAAATTTATATCTTGAAATATTAATCTATATGTAATAAAAAAAAAGAGTTCTTTTTAAATAAAGAACTCTTTTTTTATAATACTAAAATATTAATCGTATTTTTATTATTTTTTTAGTTGTTTACGTTCAAAAGCCCAACATACAAAAGATGTAGAAATATAAATTGATGAATATACACCAATAACAACTCCTAGCGTCATAACTACTGCAAATGGTTTAAGAACCGCACCACCAAAAATAATCAAAACAACAAGTACTATTAAAGTAGTACCTACTGTAATAACTGTTCTACTTAAAGTCTCATTAATACTACTATTAGCAATCTCAAGAATTGATTTATCCCTAGAATATTCCCTGTTTCCCCTCATACGATCAAACACTATCACTGTAGCATTAATAGAATATCCCATAACCGTTAACATTGCCGCCAGGAAAGTTAAATTAATTTCCATATTAACGATTCCTAAGTTATGCAGTATTAATGCAATTGTAAAAGTTACTACAATATCATGTATAATAGCAATAACTGCACCACATCCATAAATGAATTCAAATCTAAACGCAACATATATTAATAAAGCAACAAGTGCCAGAACAATAGCTATTATAGCTTGTGTACGTAGTTCACTGCCTATCTTAGGACCTATTTGATTCATTTGTAAAACAGTCATTTTTATTTCAGGAATTGCCTGATCAATAGCCTCTCCTACTTCTTTTGGTGTTTTAGCAGATTGTTTAATACGAATCATATATTGAGTTACACTACCAAAAGATTTAATTTCAGCACCTTTTATCCCCAGTCCTTCAACTGCTTGTCTAATCCTATCAGTATTAATAGGTTTTTCAAATTTAACAGATAGTTCAGTTCCTCCTTCGAAGTCAATACCGTAATCAAGCCCTATAGCAGCAGAGATAATAAATCCAGCTACAATAAGAACTACCGATATTATTAAAAATACTTTTCTATATTTTAAAAAATTAAAATATGTTTTCCCAAAAAATTGCATTATTTTATCTCCTTATTAATTACATTTTTAGATAATCCGAAACTCATATTCCCAAATTTAGCAATCCAAAGTTCTATTATTGCTTTAGAAACAAATATTCCTGTAAATAAAGTCCCAAGAATACCTATCATTAAGGTAAGTGCAAAACCTTGAACAGGGCCAGTTCCAAAATAATAAAGAATTATACCTGTTATAAAAGTTGTAATATTAGAGTCCAAAATAGCACTTAGAGCCTTTTTGAAACCATCATCAATTGACGATCTAATAGAACGCCCTTTTTCTAATTCTTCACGTATACGTTCAAATATCAGTACATTTGCATCCACTGCCATACCAATAGTAAGAATAATACCCGCAATACCCGGAAGAGTCAAAGTACCATTTAATGCAGCTAAAACAGATAATATTAAAGAAACGTTAACAATAACCGCTACATCAGCAACAAACCCTGCAGTTGAATAATAAAGCAACATAAATAATACAACAAGAATAAGTGCCCCTAGACTTGCAGTTAACCCACTATTTATAGAATCTTCACCAAGCGATGGCCCAATAACACGTTCTTCAATAATTTTAACTGGTGCCTTTAATGCTCCTGCTTTTAACACAATTTCAAGTAAATGTGCTTCCTCTGTATTTGCCATACCTGAAATTTGAGAATTACCACCTGTAATTTTATTTTGAACTGTAGGAGCAGAATATACTCTACCATCAAGAACAATAGCAATACGTTTTTTCAAATTAGCACCTGTAATTCTAGCCCAACTATCTGAACCTTCTGCACTCATACTCATAGAAACAACCGGTGCATTTGTAGTAGGATCAAAAGTTGCTCTTGCATCTGTAATAACATCACCTGTAAGCTCAGCATCTTTTTTCAAAGAATAAAAATCAAAAATTTCTATATTTGATTGTTTAAGTAATGCTTGATCTGGTTTTGCATCAATCGCAATTTCTAAATCTATAGGTAAAAAAGTTTTTATATCTGTTCTATTTAGTAATATTAAAAATTTATTTAAAGAATCTTTTAAGATTCTAAACATATATTTACCTTCTGGAATCTCATCAGTAATATAACCAAAATTTACAAGTTGTTGTCTATCCCCAGTACCTTGTAAATAAAAAGTACTAAATAGAGAAGTAAAAGGATGGTCTTCTAAATATCTAATTTTTGCTTCTTCATCAGACAACCCTTCATATGGATTATTACTTTCTTTTTTACCAGTATCATTTTGTATATTAGTACTATCTGTTTTAGAAGCATCTGCTACCGTTGCAGAATCAATACCTTTTGTAGTATCAACTGCTTTCTTAGAATCAACTATTTTTGTAGAATCAATATTTTTATCAGAAACTTTATCATCAGCCAAATTAGTTGTATCAGTTAAAGTATCTTCTTTTATAAGTTCATCAGTTGATTTCCCCTGATTTTTAAGTTTTAAATATTTATCAATCTTTGCAAAAGCTTTAACTATATTTTCATCGTTCCTTACTAACTTAAATTCTAATCTTGCAGTAGTTTGTAAAAGATTCATCATTTCAGCACGATTTTGTACGCCAGGTAACTCAAGAATGATACGTCGAGAACCACTTTTTTGAATACTCGGTTCACTAACACCATATTGATCAATACGTTGTCTAATAACTTCCCTAGCCTGATCTATAGCTTGGTCGGAATTAGCATTAAGTTTTTCAATTATTTTTTCTTCCGAACTCTCTGAAAAATCACCTGTATCTTCAAAATAATTTAAAAGTGTTTTACCTTTGGGACGTGCTATTGCATCAAAGTTTTTTAAAAAGATATCAATAGCAGAACCATCATCTTGCATATCAACTTCTTTTTTAGTTTTATTTAAAACTGCCATAAAAAGTTCATCTATTGCTTCTGATGATGCCGACTCTTCTATCAATTTAACAATATCAACATCCATTGTTACATACATACCACCTCGTAGATCCAGACCTAATTTCAAACGATTTTTCTTAGAATCTGCCAAAGCCTTTCCATAAGTCCTATAGAAAGCTTCCATAATCTTTAACGAATCTTCTGGATTGCTTGCCTTATTTGCTTGTGCTTTGGCTGCATTTTCTCGTTCTTCTAACCTACTTGCATTATAAGTAGGATAAAGCAATATGACTGCTGCTATCAAAGGAAGTACAATAAGCGCAATTTTGCCTAAATGTTTTTTCAAAAAAAACCTCCATTCAATAAATATTTTAATTTTTATTTTTTATTATCTCTTATAGTTTTTATAGCTTTATTATTTTATGTTTTTGTTTTATATTTTACATCTTAAATATTTATATTATGATATAAATATTTTTTCGATTTAAATATCCTATAATTATATAATTTATTTATATTATTTAAAATAAAAAATATTATAATTATAATTGTTATAATTTATAGAATTACAAATTTAAACTTATTATAGCAATTTTCAAAAGAAAATATATAAAAAACAACAATGAATTTTTTTATTTTTTAATAAAAAATAATGAAATAAAGTTGTTTATTTAGAAAAAAAATTGTAATTTGTATCAATAGAATTTATAAATTATAACATAATTAGTCTCCTTTGACGACTTAAATTGATTTAAGTCGTCTTTTTTATTTCTATTTCTCTTTTCTTTTTTACTTTAATTCTTAAAAAAAATTAAAATTATAATAAATTAATAATAAATTTATATATATTGCATAAAATGATTTAAATTAAATAATATATTTTAATATAAAATA
>CAYYIP010000029.1:0-17200 GCA_964472015.1 uncultured Hyphomicrobiales bacterium
ATTAATTCATCCCATTCATTTTTCCAATTCATTGTGAGACCGTCTTTACCAGAGGTTCCGCTTGATCCCGATGTACCACTTGTGCCAGAAGATCCTGAACTACCAGAAGAACCACTTGATCCAGATTCTCCACTTTCTCCAGAAGTTCCGCTAGATCCCGAAGAACCAGAACCACCATGAACAAATAAATTACAATATGTTTCCCAATCCATTCCTTCTTCTGGTTTTGTATCTAAAGAAGATAAATGATCCATAATAACAATATACGTATTTCCATCATACTCAAAAATATCACTTTTATAATAATTTGTTTGATTTAACCAATTTCCTCTCCATTCAAAACTTTCTCCAGAAGTTCCTGATGTTCCATTTATTCCCGAAGTACCACTTGTGCCAGAAGAACCATCAATTCCTGAGGAACCTGACGATCCCGAAACACCAGAAGAACCGCTTGAACCGGAACTTCCTGAGATACCACTTGAACCGGAAGTTCCTGAAGTTCCAACACCACCTTGTGTAAAAATATCCCAATAATTTCCCCAATTATCTCCTAAACCTGGCTGATTTGTATATTCTGATAAATGACCTTCTTTACATACATATGTATTATATTCAGTTTTTGTAATATCATTTTTATTATATAAAATTCCTGAAGACCATCCTCCTTTCCAAATAAAACCTTCTCCACTTGTCCCGGATATTCCTTGTTCACCGCTTGAACCCGATGTACCGGAAGATCCCGAAGAACCACTCGTCCCAGATATTCCTTGAAGTCCTTGTTCTCCAGAAGTACCAGAAGAACCATCAATACCCGAACTACCTGAAGAACCACTTGTCCCAGATATTCCTTGTTCACCGCTTGAACCCGATGTACCGGAAGATCCTGAAGTATTTTGATCACCTGAAGCAAAATCCCCTAATGTTCCAATATATCTATAACCTGTAATTTTAAAAGGTTTTGAAAATGAAGAAACATTTCCATTAAATGTTAATATGCCTGTTGGATAATCAAAAAACCATTCACAAACATCAGTTGGATAAATTTCATTATTATTATTATCAAATAAATGAATTTGATAACCATCTCCATATTTTGTTGAAATCCAATTTTTTAATCTATTTGATCCATCAGATACATAATAACATTGATTATTAGGAACCGTATTATCTAAAGTTAATTCATATAAAGTAAATTTTTCAGCTATATTTTCATTTATGGCTTCTAAAGGATTTTCAGAGATTGTTTGTGTCCATATATCATCTGCATGAATATGTATTGTGGAATCAGCATATTCATTATACCAAAATTTTCCTTGAGAATCAGTTGTTCTTCGACCTATTAATGTTTTAAAACTCCGGTCCGTTTTATCCCATCCCATTTAAAATAAATCTCCTGCAAAATAGAAATTATAATGAATTAATTGCTTTAATTTGTTCTACAGAGCTTTTAAATATAATAATTACCCTGTATTCATCATTGTTGTTTGCTGTTGAGTGTAGACCAAGTGAGAAAGAAATAGTATTATCTGTACCAAAAACTCTTCCACCTAATGAATTGTCTCTTGAATCTCCTGATCCATCACCATTATTATCTCCAACAGCTTTACCTAAATCAAAATATAAATCTTCATTTTCAAGATATAATAAAATATTTAAATTTCCTGTTCCATATGGACTTATATTAGTATAATTGACATTATTAAATATTAAAGATCCTGTTGAAGCTGATACTTTTGCAAATTTTCTTTGATATTCTTGATCTCCTGTAAAACCAGAATAATCAATTAAATTTGGATATTGCAAAGTTCCATTTTTAACTTGAGCATTACCATTTGATAATAATTGTGTTGAATTCCAAGATAAATCAGAATTTAATTGTAATCTTTTATTTTCGTCATAAAATAATTCTGATGTTAATGTGCTAACAATATCATATGTACATATATCATAATCTAAATTAACATTTTTAAATGCTTGTTTATTATCAGGTTTAAATAATCTTATTTGAATATAAGGGTTTTGACCTGTAATATTTTGAATATTTAATGTAATTAATTGATTTGTAATTATAAATTCATCATCATAATTAGGAATTGTTTGAGGATTTAATGAAAATGAACTCATTGCAATTGGATTCATTGTGATCCAAGCAACGTTATTAGGATGAATTGCTTTTGTAAATATACCACTAGCTGCTTTAAAATTTAAAGTAAATGTTGAATTATATCCATAATATTTAATTCCTGATAAAAATTTCCAATTTATTGAGTTTTCATTTATTGATGGATTTTCACTAAAAGAAGGATTTGATGCAATATCATCATATCTTATTTTTATATCATTTGATTTTCCTGCTTTTGAATGTTCAATATTATATTTATTTAAACCTTCTTGTGTTTGTTGAATATTAACAGAAGCTTGACATTTTGCCCATATTGAATTAAATAATGAAATATCTAAAATACTTAATTCATAATAATCATTTTGAGTTATTCCTTCACCATCTTTTAAATCTCTTGATAAAATTATTTCATCATTAATATTAAAATTAATAATTCCGGAAGGTTCACTAAATTTCCCAATTGCAAAACAATTTTCAGGATTAGGTGTTCTTAAATTAAATGTATTATCAATAACATAATCATTAATAATATCTCCAGGTGAAGAAATATCATCATACCATGAATCTGTTAAACCTGAAGGTAATTTTGCTGAGAATAATATTGTATCTGATAAAATCAATATCTTATTAGATAAATTTTCAGGAGGAGAAGGTGAAATTGCAGTTAAAATATCATTTAAATAATCAATAGCGTCACACACAGATGTTTCAGGACTTAACTCAACAATACCTGAAAGATCACCATCGGAAGGTAATCCTAAAGAAATATCAGATGCATCTCCAACAAAATATCCAGAGGTTCCGCTTGTCCCAGAAGTACCATCAATTCCTGAAGATCCTGATATACCTGAAGAACCACTTGTGCCACTAGTTCCTGATATTCCTTGTTCTCCAGAAGTTCCTGAAGAACCGCTAGTTCCCGAAGTTCCAGAGGTACCTTCTATTCCCGATCCACCTTCAATAAGTTCAAAATTAGGTATATCTGTTTCACCTTGAGAAACAAGAGATGTTCCTATTTCTCCTATTGGAACAAAAACAAGTTCACCTAAATCATTGATAACAGGAATTGAATTAAATTGTGGATTTATTATTTGTTCAAGATTATCATTTTTTTCAGTTAAATTATTATATAATTCTAAAATAAGATTATAAATAGAATTATGAGAAGGTGATGTCTTTGTTTTATCTTCCCAATTTATATCAAATGGAATATCTAATACATTTCTTGAATCTAAAAGCCATCTTCCCGAACCTGTATATAATTGTTTCTTTGTTTGATATAAAGGAGAAATAACATATAAATCATCAGGATATTCATTAGAATTTTCATAATAAATATATCTTAAGCTATATGGATTATTTTCAAATTGAATAATAACGTCACATGAAAAATGATTAAATAAAGTACTTGCATATATATTTTTTAATTCTTCAATACTATTTACAGAAAGATTTGATCTTTTAATCATAATTATTTTTAAAACTCCGGTTAAATTTTAAAAAAAGTAAAAAATAAAAATTAAAATTATAATATATCCGTAAGTGAAAAAACTAAAAAGAGAAATTAAATAATAATATTCTTCATCATATAATTTATATATAGATGTTAATAAAATTAAAAGAAATATTAAAAAAAATATATTAAATTCAAATAATTTTAAAAACATTAATTTACCTATAATTAAATTTAATTAATTCTTTAATTAGTTCTTTAATTTTTGTTCTTATTAAAAAAAATAAATTATTAAATTTATATATCGTTTCTTGATCTTTAAATTTATTTACTAATTTTTTACGATTTAAATCTTTTCTTGCTTTGAAAAGACGTTCATTACAATTTTTAGTTTTTTGAAAGTAAAAATTATATAATTTTTTATGTAAATTTAACTTCAATTGTAAATCTCTATTTTTTTTAAATAAAAAATATATTTGTATTAAACTTAATATTAATAAAACAAATAATGTTATACACGATACGATAAGTATTATTGATATGGTTGTCATAAGAATTTTCCTTTTTTAGAATAATTAAATTATATATCTAATTTTTTTCTTTTTGTACGTTAAAACTTTCTTAGATATTAAATCTTTTATTTCTTCATGATCTAATTCTGAAGCATCAACTTTTTTATTATTTTTATTATAATATTCAATAATATCCGTTTCTAAACTTTCATCGTTGATCCATCTCATGTCACTAAATTCTTCAATAAAATAATAAATTTTTTTAATATTATAAGGTATTTTTTCGGGTTTATTAAAATCATAAATAAAAAGAATTAAATCTGAATTTAAATATGATCCAAATACAGCTAAATATTTGGCGTTCGGGGAAGGATAAACATATTTCCAAGAAAATGACAATCCTTTATATGCCTCATTAGGGAAATACTTTAATATTCTTTTTGATGTTAAATTATATAAAGAAAAACCTTGTATATCTTCACTTGTGATAAAATAATCATTTCCATTATCATGACTTATTAATGCAGACCAAAAAGAATCACTATTTAACTCAATAGTGTCTATATTATAATTTTCTTTAATATTAATAATATTAATTTTTAAAAAATTATAATTATTTTTATTACAATAATTGAATATTTCTGAATAAACAACTGATAATTTACCGGAAAGAGAAACTGTTGCAAATTCTTCAATTTCAAAACTTAAAAGATCATCATTTGAAAAATTTCTTTCAAAATGTTTTTTGAGATTCTGTCTATAATTTAAATATTTATCATAAGATCCACCTATAAATTTGACAGAATATTCTTTCAATGTTGAACCTCTCTTTTGGAAGTGAAAAAATAAGGGATAATCTTGTTAAAAAATTATCCCTTATTAAATTAAAAAATAATGAACAACCTATCAAATTAAGCTTTCTTATTTTTTAGGAATTCAAGTACCTCATTAAATTCTTTTTCATCATAATTGATTTTTGATTTTTCAAGAATTTCTTTACAAATAACAAGAAAATCATATGTATCAATATTATTTTTATGACCAGATTTATAATTTTCAATAATTCTTAAAATTGATGAAATTGTATTAAATGTTTCCTTTTGATCATTATCAATTTTAGCACCAGCAGCAACAAGAATATTTTGAATTGCTGGTAAAGATTTTTCAAGACTAGGTTTACCTTTTTCATCAACAACTTTCGTTAATTCCTCTGCCACGGTTCCTGCAATGATCATAGCTTTTAACCAAGAAACTTTCATAATTTTTTCTCCTTTATTTTGTTAAAAAATATATTTTACTTCTTTTAACTAGGCCAAACAATTTTAGGTAACAATTTACATAATTTTTCAGGTGAAATTCTTAAATCTCTTTTATTATTTTTAATTTGTTCATATAATTCAAAAAACTTTTCCCAAACTTTATCTCTAAATTCATTTCCTGCAATACCTTCTTTTTGAAATTTTTCATTGGTACTTATTGCATATGAACATAATGAAATAATATCATTATAACTTTTTTCTTGTGCGACATTATTTAAATATTGCTCAACACACATTTCTAAATTAGATATATAAATTTCTTTTTCTTTTCCTTTTAATGGATCAAATAAAATTGGATTTCCATTTTTATCTATTATAATATCTTTACCTTCTGATTGACCATTTAATAATATTTGATGATATTCTTCTGTTATTTTAACTGCATCTTCAGGAATAACTTCATGAATATCTGAATTATAAAATCCCATTTCTTTTGCTGAATAATAACATGACATATTCTAATTATTCTCCTTTTTAAAAATTTAATTACCAATCGCTATATAATTAAAATGATTAATTTTAACAACTCCATTATGCATTATTCCTATTGTAAAATTATTTTTTGTAACGTTAGTTATAAATATTTCATTAGCATACCAATAATTAATAACATTTCTTTGAGATGCCACTACAGAAGTACAACGATTTGGAAATGCATAAGGAAAAGTAATCACTTTTACACCAGCTTCTCCAACGGTCATACTTCTAAATCCCCAAACTATTTTTATACCGCTATCAAGCATTTGATAACCTTGCGTCGTACTATTAATACCATATAATGCATTATGTGATAACGGAGTATTTAAAATTAAAAAGTTTGTTCCGTTATAAACAGCAACAACGGTTTGATTTGAAAAAAAATCTTTAGCTCTTATGTCTCTAACTTCAGTTGAAGATTTAACCATTAATGGTTTATTTCCCAAACCACAAACATTGATATAATTAGAACCAATTAACCCTAATCCCGCATCTCTTGGAACTGAATTTCTATCTGATTTAAAAGCAACGGTTAATCCAGGATATAAAGTATTAACTGGCGGAACCGATGTAAAATTATAAGTATAGGTAGATCCAGTTACCGTTCCCCAAACAATCCCACCACCTCCAGAACTACCCATATCGGGTTTTTGCCATTTACCACTATTCGAATATAATTCAATTGATTGATTTTGATAAAGAATTGTTGAATCAATATCATTTGTTAATGTTGCGGCACCTGTACTAATATTAAATAATTTTAACCAAGAACCCGTTGGTTTATTTGATGCTTCTGGTAAAGTAATTTGAATTGCTTGATTTGCTTTTATAAGATTTACAGAATTTACATCATAATCTTGAATTGTTTTTGTACTTGTTATAATATTTGTTTTTGGTCTATCTGAAAAAATCTTACCATGCCATTTTATTTCATCTGAGAAAAGTAATATTTCATCATGTTTATATAAAATAATAGTTCCGGAAGGATTATCATTAATTGTTTGTCCTGTAATTGTTACTGTATAATTTGAATTATTTTTTATAAGTAACCAAGAACCAGGAATTACATTATTAGCATTTATTAAAGATAATGTGGCATTTGAAGACACTTCAAAAATAATTGTTGAATTAATATTTTCTTTAGTGATTGTAAATAATGCTTGTGTGACCATAATCGGTATATTATCAGGTAATAAATTTTCATTAATTAAACTATATTGTATAAATGAATATGAAGGTGGAATTGCTTCCCAAAAAATATTTATTTTTGTAATATCTCCACTTTCATATACGGAATTTATTATTGTTCCATATATTTCATTTAAATTTTTAATATTTGTTTTTACTTTTAATCCTTTTGTTAAAATATTTTCCCAGTTACCATAAACATATGGTGTTTGATCAATATCAAAATTAAGTTTTATGGGTGGAGACCAACCCGAATTCCCATGTGTATTATCAAAATTTGAAATATATAATTTTCCATGAATATCTAAAGAAGTTCCCAATAATTGTTTATATCCATTAATTGTAGGAACATTTGTTATTTTTCCTTCTTCTTTAGAAGAAAGATATAAAGAATCTCCAATATTAATATTTAAATCTGTTTCAAGAATTCCTGTAAATTCACCTTTTATACAAACTCTTCCAAAAACACCAATACTTTTAACATATCCTATTGCTAATTTTAAATTATCGTTAGCTATTGCAGGATAAGCAGTTAAATCTTCATTTGAAATATAAACAAGATCATTTATAACACAATTTGTTGTATCTATGATAATTTCATCACCTAACATTGGAACCCATTTATCTAATAAACCAAATAAGTAACAATTTAATAAAGAAGAAAATACAATTCTTCCAGGATCTCTTATTTCATCAAATATTTCAGGATCAACAATTCTTTGTACTCTTGTTTTTGAGAAATTTACTAATCTATTATTTTCTTCATCAATGTCATGAATATTTAAAATATATAAAGGACCATAATCAATAATTGAAGATTCATCATCTTCAAAATAATAAATAACAGGATAACTATTTATTGGAATATTTTTAGCAATGATATCATCAAGAATAATATCCATTCCTGCTTTTGCTTTAAGACTTATTTTATTAATAGTTGATTCAAATGTTTGTGATTTTGATAATAAATCGAAAATAGGATTTTCTGGTTTTACAGCTTTTGTGTTTAAATATAATTTAACATCATTATCAATTGGACATTCTAACCAAATATAATAAGCTTTATTTAATGATAAACGTATATAAAAATCAGAATTTATTAATGAATAATTATTTAAGCCAACAAAACTTAAACCTGCAAATTTATTCAATTGAGAAATCCAAATTACATCTTCAAAATTATGAGAATTTGATTTTAATGTCCATTCAATTCCATCAGGACTTGTCATGATATTAGTTTGTGAAATACCTTGACCGAATGCAACAAATAATTTTAATTCGGGAGACCAAATAATCTTTTTCCACATTTGATTAGGTAAAATTGGTAATTGATATTCATCCCATGTAAATCCCAAATCATTACTTATTAAAGAATATCCATCTTTTTCTGAGATTATTACAATTAAATTATCATTAGGATTATATGTTAAATCAATCCAATCTCTATTGGGAGTTGTTAATTTTTCATAAATATTTCCTAATTCTGGATCAATTTTAAAATAAAATATTGGATTTGAAAAATCTGAAGAAATTCCCATAATACTTGAATCAGATTCAATACTTATTAAAGATTTTATATTTGGAATTTCAACATCTAAATTTTTCCAATTAATTCCATTTTCACTAATTTGTAATCTGTCCGTTCCCGCAATAAAAGAATCTCCAGATGTTTCACTTGTAAAATCACAAGTTGTTACTCTATTCATACCTTTTGAAGACACAGCCACAAACCGACCGTTTCCGTAAGTTACGCTTTCCCACCAATTATCTACAGTTGTTGGTACCGCTGTCCAATTAATTCCATCATAAGAATACATAATATTACCTATATATTCTCCAAGATCGTCATCAACACTGCCTCCCACCGCAACAAATAAACCGTTACTGTAGGTAACACTTTCCCAATATGCATCTTCTGGAGATTGCCTAGATATCCAATCAATACCATTAGATGAAGTCATGATTTGATTATCGCCCACCGCAACAAATAATCCTTTACCGTAAGTGATTCCCATATAAGCAGCACCGATAATTCCGGATCTTATTGTCCAAACCATACCATCAGGCGAAGTCATAACTCGACCATTTGTGTCACCTTCAATCGTAACAAATAATCCGTTTCCATAAACTACGCCTTGCCATAAACCTGTATGGGTGGTTATTTCGTCCCAATTAATTCCGCCATCTGTTGAGATCATGAAAACACCATCACCAGCAGCACTTCCCGATGTGACAACAAATATTCCTCCGCCATAAGTTATATTCATCCAATTTCGATATCTGTCGACAGTTATCGGAGTCCATGTTATTCCGTTATCTGTTGATCGCATAAAACGATTTGATCCAGGAGTTGATATGGCAACAAATACACCGTCGCCATAAGCTACGTCCCACCAACGACCATCAGGAGTTATTTGTGGCGTCCAATCAACGCCATTAGGTGATGTCATAATAACTCCCGGCGTTCCCCAGGCAGATGCGGCAACGAAAACTCCATTTCCATAAGCAATACCGTACCATTCACATTCTTGTTCATCCATTTGAGCGGCTTGTCCTAAAACCCATGGAGAAATAGATGATGGAAGAGAAACATTAAATGAAGGACACCATACTATTTCTTTTGCTCCAATTTCATATTTCATAATATCTAACAATCCATAAAATTCAATTTCACTCACATGAAATTTTAGATTAATTCCAGGATTTGCAGATAGTTTGAACCACGTATAAATTCCAGGTTTGAATGTAAATTCATTCCAACCATCGGAACTTACATTTAATCCTGTTTGTAAATTTGTCCATATCCCATCATAACCATTTGTACTATTTTCACTTGTTTGAATTGAAAAATTCTTTAGATTTAAATCAACACCGCCTACTAATTTACCATAAATTTTTACTTTATAAAATAAAGTGATATATGTTGGTTTAAAAGCAATCCATTGAGTATTTATTGCTTCATTGGGATCGCTTGTCCAACCATCTTCTGTTGATGAATTAAATGCTTTTTCGGCAGTATCATTTCCTTCGTAAGAACTTTGAAATTTAAGACCATCTGTTATTTTCTCATCAGAAAATATCATAAGTCTTATTCCATAAAATTCAATCTCAGATATTGAAACGGTATTTAAACTTCCACCGATTGATTTAGTTGTTTCAATAATTTTTAATTGTGAATAACCTTTATTTGAATTTATAATAAATTCTTGCCAAGTATCATTATTTTGAATTTGAATACCTGTTTTTATTATTTCCCATTGTAATGTATTTTCATTATATCCCATTAATGAAGCATTTGTTAAATTATCAAGAATTTCTTCATCTTCGAAATATTTACTAGGTCCCCAAATTCTAATTTTATGAATAATATTATTATCTAATAAATTAAATATAATTTCTGTCAACGAACCTTCATTTTCTGTTGAAGCTGATCTCCAATAAGTATTTAAATCTCCATCATGACAATTTTTAGGATCTTTATATAATAAATAAGTTCCAGAAGAAAAAGTTATTGGTATTTTTTTATTAATTTCTTCTATTTGTAAAGGTGTCCCTAATATTTGCACATCAAATATTGCCAATGCATAAGCATTTTCATATATTTTTTGTCTTAATCCTAAAATTTTTACCCATTTATATTCACCAGATATAGAAAATTCACACCACGTGTTTGTTCCATCAACATTTAAGTCCGTGTCTAAATCATCCCATATTCCATCGGATCCATCCGTACTATCATTACTTCCTTGGATTTTAAAATTTTTTGGATTTATATCATAATTCATACTTCCAAATGGAATATATTCACCTGAATAAATCTTTATTGTTTGTAATGAAGATTTTCTATCTAGATCATATGCTAGCCATTCAAAATCGGCAGAAGAGTCAATTTGAGACATCCAAAATGTTTCATTATCATCATCAAAAGCTTTTCCAGATGATCTTAATAATTTATTATCTTCATCAATATTCATTGAAGATGCATAAGAAAAACCTTTTAAAATAGTTGAATATTCTATTTCTTTTTCATATTGCATAATATCTGCGTCATATGATGCTTCTCTTGGTATCCATGTTATTCCGTCAACGCTTGTCATAAAATAATTTCTTTCAGTAATAAAATAATCAGTACAACTTGATGCACCGGCAAGAAATATTTCAAGTTCAGGAACCCAAACAACCGTTGACCAAATATAATTGGAGGCTATATTTACATATGTCCAATTTAAACAATCAGAACTATATGCCAATTTATTTTCTGAAATTGCAACATATCTATTTAAAGATGGAGAGTATGTTAATTTTTTCCAATAACCATTTGAAGGGCTACTTAAAGAACCATTATCCCATGATTCAAATAAATTTTCAGTTTCACTTACTCCTTCTTCACCAAATTCTTCTGGTGTTTCTATTTGATATGATTCATCTATTTCTTCTGGTTTAAATATATCTAAAAATAATACACCATTTTTCCAAGATAAATTAACATGAGAATTATTATTATCATTCAATAATGAAATAATTGGAGATTTATCTATAGAAGGTATTGATTGAGTATTCATTTTAAAAATAGAATAAAGATAAAAATCTTCAACTGGAATAAAAGATGCAATTTCTTCTGTTTGAGCATTTTCAGGAGAAGAAAAAGCAACTAATCTTAAAGATTTATTTTGACTTAAAGGATTATTTGTAAAATCCCAATCAGATACAGCATATGTTTGACCTAAATTTGTCCAACCGTCTGATCTTCCATCACCTTCGAAATTTTCTTGAACTATTATATTTTGTAAAAATTCTTCAAATCTGTCATAAAGTAAAATATTTGCAGAAGGTTTATTAAATGAATTATAATTAGAAGCCAATAATAAACCATGATCTTGAAATAAGAAGAAATTTTCTAAAGATGTTTCATTATTAGTTGATTCAAATACTTTTTCCCATATTGTTATTTCAGGTAACATATCAACAGAATAAATAAAACTATCAATGGAAGAATCTTCGGTTGAAATCTGTTGACCTATAATTAAAGTGGTTAATAAAGAATTAGGAAAAACCATTATATCTTTATATGTTAATTCTCTAGGTAAAGGTAAATTATACCAGGTTAAAAGATCTTCTTCATGAGAATATATATTATCTTTACTTATTACGAAAAACATTTTTAAATGTGAAAAATATCTTATTTTATATAAAGATTCTAAAGATCCTACAGGAAATGTAATTCCACTATTTGACCAAATTAATCCATCTTCAATATTACCAGAACTTTGTAACATATTTATTCCGTAATCATTTAAACCAACAATAATAAAAGTATTAAAATGTGAACTCCAAGCTACATCTTTCCAAATTTGATTTATGTTACAATCATTAATTATTCTTGTTTCCCAATCTGTGCCATTTTCGCTAATGATATATTTATCACCTTGAACGGATAAACCAAAGAAAACTCCAAATTCTTTATTCCATAAAATTTTTGTTAATTTTATTCCATATCCATAATCATCAACAATAGAAATAGGTGTCCATGTAAAACCATCTTCACTTATTGCAATTGTTTGTTGATTTAACTCAGAAATTACATTTTCTCCAATTTTATTTACAGCAACAAATAATTCTAATTCTGGAGACCATGTAATATCAGACCAATCAAAACTTATTGTTTCATCATTATTATTTTCTCCAACAACGGGTGAAGGATGAGATATCCAAGTTATACCATCAATACTTGTTGCAAATGAATTAATATCCGATGAAGATTCTCCAACAGCGACAAATAATTTAAGTTTTGGACTAAAAGCTATAGATTTATATGAATTAATTTTTGAAGATGAAATTTTTTTCCAACTTGTATCTTCAATAATTGTAGGAGGAGGGGGAACACTTCCAATAGGTTTATTATCAATAAAAATATTATCGATAAGAATTTCTCCTGATCTCAATGCTCCAAAAGATAATTTACTAACTAAAAAATCATTAGGACAAGAAATATGTTCATCTTCTAATAAATTAAATATGGGATTTTCAGGTTTTTCAGGAGTTGTACTTAAATAAACTAAAATATTTTCTCCAGTTTCACCTTCAATCCACATATGAAAAACAGTATCTGTAGGAAAATTTGGATAAATAATAGTTTCTGTAGCCCAATTTCCTAATATAAATCTTAATGAACCATTTATACATCCTATTCTTGCTTGTAATACTCCTAATGGAGAATAAATATAACAAATTTGAGATATTACTTCAGGTACAGAAGAATTTTCAAGTAAATTAAACATCATATAAGAATAAAAATTAGTCAAACCTTCTTCTGAAATTGTTGCTTCAACATATCTCGATGAACTTTCTTCTGCTTTAATTCTTAATGATTTATTTCCATATAAAGGATTAACTGTATAATCCCAATCAACAATTCCTAAACCTGCATTTTCTGTCCAATTTTCAGGTCTTCCTAATTTTTCAAATTCTTCACTGAAAGTATATGTTACAGGTATAATTTCTTCATATTCAACATTAATAATTTTTAATAATAAATAATCATTTTCATTAAAGAATTGTCTTTGAGAAGGTTTTAAAATTATTATATTTGCTTCAGGTGGTGGCATTCTTTTGACATATGAATATTTAATACATATATAATATTTTCCAGATTCATCAAAAGGAATACCTTGCTCATAAAAATTAGGATTTCTTAAATCAATTTCTTGATCTTCATTAATTGATATCAATACATCATCTTTAAAACAAGATCCTTTTTTTATAGTAATTGTCACGGGAGATGTTCTTATTACTTTAATAGGATCACCTGAATTTAATGAATTTTGATTATGGCTTATCATTCTCGTTAATTTATTTACAACATTACTATTATATTCAGCATATGGATTCACAGTACAATTATATGAAATAATATTTGACATTTAAAATTTTATCTCCTTAATGGAATTGTTAAATTTATTTTTAAATTAAGTTATATTTTTTTAGTTTTATTATTACATCATCAACTGATGGTCTTTTTTCTTCAAATTCAATAATTATCCAACCATTTTCTTTTAAAATTCTATTTCTATATTCTCTTTCATAATCTTTATTATGCCATATTACATTTATAAATTCTAAATCGATTTTTTTTGAAGGGATTATAATATCTGAAATAAATTTATATGCAACATAATTAGTTATTGTGGATATTTTAATAAATTGATTAGGTTTTACATCTTTAAATATTGTCAATAAATAATTTAAAATTTCTTCTTTTGTACTTAAAGTTTTAATTGGTTCTTTTATTTTTTTATTTATAAAAAGATCTAACTCTTTTAATTTTTGTGTAATTTTTTCAGATAATTGTTCGTCAATAACAGGAACTTTATCTAAATTTATTTCTTTTACTTCTTCTTTTGTATTTTCTTTTACTTCTTCTGTTTTTTTCTCTTTATTTTTATGATAATCTAAAAGATTATTCTTTCTTCTTATTGATGTATTTTTTGCAACTAATTCTGCATCTGGAAATTTATTTCTGTATTCTTCAATATTCATATTATGTATCTTTTTTAAATGAGAATTAGTTATAATTTTAAATTTTTTATTACAAATACGACAAATAACATATTCATCATTTTCATCATTCTTTGTTTCATTATAATTGATATCCTTAATTGTTTCTTCTCTATATTCTTCTGTCATAATAAGTATTCCTTCCTTTAATTTATAATTTAGTTTTTGTTCTAATATAAAACGGTTTTTAAGATATTTTTTAAATTTATTCTTATTATTCTTACATTATTCTATAATAATCTATATATATTAATTAATGAAGTAAAAAATAGTGAACTGGAACCATTCTTAATTTTTTTTTAGATCAAAAAAAAGAAAAAAGGAGAATTATTCATGAAAGTAAAATGGCAAGTTGAAGATGGTTATTGTGGTAGATCAAGACCTCATGAAACAATTATAGATGATACAGAATTGGAAGAATGTGAAACAGAAGAAGAAATAGAAGAATTAATAGAAGAAAGAATTAAAGAAGATTTTAATCAAAAAATAAGTTGGTATGAAATTAGTCGGAGATAATAATTTTTATGTTTGGTAAATATAATCATTATATTAAAGTAGCTATTAATGAAAGTAAAAAAAGTGATTATAAAGTTAAATTAGGAGCTGTTATATTTGATAAAAAGAAAATTATTTCAATCGGATATAATTCTTTAAGAAATTATAGAAAACTTCATCCTAAATATCAAGCATGGAAAGGATCAATTCATGCAGAAATTGATGCTATTTTAAAATCAAGAAAAGATCTTAAAGGTTGTACAATGATTGTTATAAGAATTAATAACAGTGATGAATTGAGAATGGCAAAACCTTGTAAAAAATGTATGAAATATATTAGAGATGTAGGTATTAAAAAAATAATATATTCAATTTCAAATTATCCTTATCTAGAATGCATTAATTTATAAAAGGAGAATGTGGTATGGATTCTGAGAAAACAATCAATCTTGAATATTTAGGTGTTTGTAAGTTTCAAGGATTAAAATTAATTAATGTTTTAATCAATGGAAAGAAATATTCTTATGCTCCACAAGGTATTGAAATAGATTTTGTTAAAAGAAAATTAATCAAAATGATGCGATATTCTCACGGAAAATCATTAAATTGGTTGAAAAAAATATCTGTAAAATATTAAAAAAGTCGACTAAGTTAGTAAAGTAAGGATAATAATTAATTATTATCCTTTTACTAAACTTTTAACACAAAACCTACAGAAGGAGAAATTTTGAAAAAAGAAGAAGATGATCTTTTAAAAAATATTAGAAAACTTGTATCATTAATATGTAATTCAAAACCCGAAACTACAATAAAAGGTGAAATTGAAAGTTTAGCTTTTTTAATTGGTCATGATCCAATTGTAATAAATGATAGTAAATGTTATTTTACTATAGACGAAGACAATCCCATTGGATCAATATTTAACAAAGATGATAACATATTCATTTGTCAAAATTGTGGTGCAAAACATGAATTAGGTAATTATGAGATTGTTAAAAAACGAAAGTAGATTTAAAAAATGGGAGGTTCAAAATGGGAAAGAAAAGCTCAAATCCACCGCCACCGAGGCCATCGGAAGGTCAAAGGGGAGTTAATGAAGGGGCTAATGTAAACCCCCCTCCACCCCAAAGAGTAAAACCACCCCCACCGCCACCGCCACCGAGGAGAGAAAATGACTGTATATGTTCAGATTGTTTAATTAAACTTTCTAAAAACGAAAATATTTCAATTGTTGAAGGAAACAAAGAAATTAAAGAAAGAGTTTTTAATCTATGTAAAAATTTTATTATTGAACAAAGAATATATTGTGGTGAAACTATTTATCAATCTGATTCAATTATTGAAAATTCATATAATTTTATTGAGGATTTATGTGAAGTAATTGGCTACTATCAATTGCCTTAGTTGTCAATTACCTCGATCACAATGGTATAAGGCTTTCCCGCGTCTTTCTTATAAAATAATTATCATATAGAAAATTATATGTGAATTAAATTATATAACAGAACTATATACATTGACCTTTTCAGTTTTAAAAAACAAAAAGGAGAAAAAATGAGGAATATTGGTTTTATAGGAACACAAAAAGAAATGACAAAGGTTCAAAGGGCTGAAGTAATAAAGCAGATTCACCAGTTTTATTCCTCACTGGACGTTTGCCTTTTTCACTATGGTGATCCTATTGGTGATAATGCAGAAGCGGCGGAGATAGCAAAAGAGATTAATTATTGCATTATTGGGCATCCATCTGATAATGAGGCGTTTCATGCTTCCTTTCCGAATCATTTCACTACACATCCTTTTGAAAATGAGGTGAGGAACAGGAATATAATCAATTCTTGTAAAGTACTGATAATAACTTCTGAGAATATGAATTCGACAATTTGGTCCTTTATTAACTATGTATATAACCATAAGGTTATCGTTATATTTCCAGATGGAAGAATTTTGTCAATTACATCGACACAAGGGCACGAGTTTCCACTCAACGAATTGATGGAGGGAAAACCATGACTGAACTTCAACCGTGTCCTATCTGCAAAGGCACAAGGATCTGCATGGACGGCGGGGACAATACCTA
>CAYYIP010000030.1:0-13371 GCA_964472015.1 uncultured Hyphomicrobiales bacterium
TAAATTTTAATTAAAAATATATTATTTTAGTATTGATATTATCATATTAATAGTTGGTAATAAATAATAGATTATTTGAGTATTATTGTTTTGTTAAAAAAATGAAAAAAAAGGTCTGTATACTTACGCTAGGATGCCCCAAAAATATAACTGATACAGAATATGTTATTTCATCACTTCCAAAAGATAATTTTATATTTGTTCAAGATGTTATGAAAGCAAATATAATTTTATTAAATACTTGTGGTTTTATTTCTGCCTCAATAGATGAAAGTTATAATTATATAAAAGTCTTATCAGAGTTAAAACAGAAAAAAACTACTCTTCAGATAATTGTATTTGGATGTTTAGTATCACGGTTTGGTGTAAATAAGTTAAAAAAGAAATTCCCTTTGGTAGATGCTTTTTATCCTATTTTATCAAGTGGTGAACTATTAAATCATTTTAATACAAAATTAGATTATATAAGACAAACTTTGATAACACCTTTTCATTATTCTTATTTGAAAATTTCTGATGGATGTAATCGTGGATGTGCTTTTTGTACGATTCCACTTATAAAAGGAAAATATAAATCTGTTTCATCTGCACAATTATTAAAAGAAGCAAAATCATTAGTAAAAAAAGGTGTTAAGGAACTTATTCTTATAGGACAAGAAACGACAAATTATGGACAAGATAATTCAAATAAATACGATTTTGTGTCTTTATTGGATGATATATCTAAGATTGAAAATGTGGAGTGGATCCGTATTATGTATACACACCCAAATAGTTTTAATAATAAAATATTAAATTTAATGAAAAGCAGAAGGAATATTTGTCATTATATAGATATGCCTTTACAACATATTTCAGATAACGTATTAGATAAAATGCAACGTGGGACATCTAGTACAAAAATAAAATACTTAATAAATTCTATTCGAGATACTATACCTAATATAGCAATTCGTTCTACATTTATAGTTGGATATCCTGGTGAAACAGATAAAGATTTTAATATGTTATATGATTTTTTAGCTGAATATAAATTAAATAGAGTAGGAATATTTAAATATTCTAAAGAAGCTAATACCATTGGTGCAAAATTACCATTACAAATTCCTGAAAAAATAAAACAGTTCCGTTTTGATAAGTTGATGCAATTACAACAAAAAATATCATTAGAAAATAATAAAAAATTTATAAAAACTAAAATGAAAGTTTTAATTGATGATATTAAGCAAGAGAACAATAAAAAAATTTTAATTGCACGTACTGAATTTGATTGTCCTGAAATTGATAATTCTGTAATAATAGATGCGAATAAAAATACAAAAAATAACAGCTATAATATAGGTGATTTTATAGAAGTTAGCATTAAAAAGGCAACAGAATATGATTTATTTGCATAAAAAAAACAAGTAAAATAAATTATTATGTTTTTTGTTTTATTTGTTAAATTTTATTACTTTTGTAACTCATAATGTATATACATAATTTGTATATGATTATTAAATAATTGCGATTGCGGAAGTGGCGAAATTGGCAGACGCACCATCTTGAGGGGGTGGCGCCCAACGGGCATACGGGTTCAAGTCCCGTTTTCCGCACAAAAACAGAACAATTTTTATTTAAATTGTTCTGTTTTTTTACTATAATCAAAAAGTTAATTTACTAGTCAATTGTAGTCAAATTTTTCATTTTTTCCATTTCGGATGTTTTTAGAAATTCTTATTTTATCACTGTTTTTAATTCAATAAAGTTTCTTATTTTTTATTCTACTTATAGATAAATTAAAATATGATGTATCTAATTCAACACCTATTGCCATTCTTTTTAAATGCCTTGCAACTATTAATGTTGTTGCACTACCTGCAAAAGGATCAAATACTGTATCATCTACATAACTAAACATTTTAATACATCTGTATGGTAATTCTTTAGGAAATGGTGCAGGATGTCCTATACGTTTTTTGCTTTCACCGTTAAATGTCCAAATTCCATTTGTCCAAATTTTAAACTCTTCTGCAGTAATATCTGAAATTTACTACCTTTTGTTTTTTTCCATTCGTCTTTATATAGTATAACAATCAGTTCTACTGGTGCTATAACTACAGGTGCAGAGGCAGATTTCCAAGATCCCCACGCAGTACGTTTTGAAATATTTCCTTCATTCCAGATTATAGTACATTTATATTTCCAACCTACCTCTTGTGCTATATGAGTTAGTACTGAACCTACCGATTGACTTCCTACTTTATTTTTATCTAATGGGATGTTTAAACAAAATCTTGCTTGTGTTTTACTCCATTTATAACAATTTAACATCCATTTACGTGAAAATTCTAAATAATCTTCATAACTTAATAAATCATTATTTGAATTATATTCAATTCCTACATTATATGGAGGGGAAGTAACTATTAAATCAATAAATTCTGTTTCAAATAATTTTTCATATAAAGAGTCTGAATTAATTAATAATATATTTTTATCATTATATAATAAATTATTATTAATTATATTTTCATTTATTTTAATATTCATTTTTGTTTTTATTGTAATTTATAAAAAATAAAACTAATTACTATATTTTTTAATATTAATATAATTTAAATATAATTTAAAAATAATTATTTATTTTATTATATAAGATTATTATTTTATAGACAAATATAGACCTACTTTTTTATATACCTTACGTAATGTTTTCATTGCTACTCTACGAGCTTTTTCTGCACCATATGTTAAAATTTCATCTAACATTTTTTTATTATTTCTGTATTCTAAAAATTTTTCTCTAATAGGACTTATATATTTAGCTACTGCCTCTGCTACTACAGGTTTAAAGTCTCCATACCCTTTATTTTCAAATTCTTTTTCTATTTCATCAAAGCTTTTCTTAGTTGTTATATGATATAATGTTATTAGATTAGAAATGCCAGGTTTATCAGATGATAATTTTATTTTATTGCCACTATCAGTTACACTTCTTTTTATTTTATTTATTATTTGTTCATTTGTATCCTCAATAAAAATAATATTTTTTTCATTTTCATCTGATTTAGACATTTTTTTTGTCGGATCCTGTAATGACATTATACGTGCGCCAATTTTAGGTATATAAGGTTCCGGCAATTTAAATGTATCACTATAATAATGATTAAATCTTTGAGCAATGTTACGTGATAATTCCAAATGTTGTTTTTGATCTTCACCAACTGGAACTAAGTCTGCTTGATATAATAATATATCTGCAGCTTGTAATACTGGGTACGCAAATAATCCAACATTAATATTGTCACTATGAGTTTTAGATTTATCTTTAAATTGTGTCATTTTTGAACATTCACCCATACCTGTAAAACAGTGTAAAACCCATGCTAATTGAGTATGTTCAGGGATATGAGATTGTACAAATAAAGTACATTTTTCTGGTGATATACCACAGGCTAAATAAATAGCAACAGTATCTAATGTTTGGGAACGTAGTATAGCAGGTGTTTGTCTTACTGTTATAGAATGTAAATCTGCTATCATATAAAAACAATTATAATCGTCTTGTAACTTTACCCAACTATCTAATGCACCAAATAAATGTCCTATAGTAAGCTTGCCCGAAGGCTGTATTCCACTTAGAATTGTTTTTTTATTAATTTGCGTGTTATTTTCAGTATTACTATTATTCTCAATATTATCATTATTGATATTTTCATTTTTTCTTTCGCTATTATTATCGTTTATCTTTTGTTGCATATTTTAATTCTTATTGTTTAATATATAAATTTTATAATTTAAAAATAGTTGATAAAAAATAACATTGTTTGTTGGAATTTGTTAGAACGAAGTACTTACTGATAAATAGAAACCATTAGAAGCAGGGACTTGTCTACATACTCCACCAACACAAAGAATTCCTGTGCGTTGTTTTCCATATCCTAATGAAAATCTTGACGCACCTCTTATGTAAGCAACATTTGCATTTAAATAATGTACTCTTTTTATAGAAGTATCATTCCCATAATTCCAATCATCATATATAGAAATAAACCAACTTGGTGAAATAGTAAGTTCTGCCATTAATCCTAGCCAATTCCCATTTATAACATCATGAGATGTTATTGCAGAATCTTGCTTTGACCACATATGTTGTAGTTCACCTTTTATTGCATATTTGTCAGATAATTTATAAGTACCATCTACTATAATTATATTAGCTTTTACTTTCCCAGATGTAGGGATACCCTCATTTTCTAAAATATCTTTATTATATATTAGATTGATAAACGATAATGTTCCTTTAAATTTTTGAGAAAATTTTCTACTTATGTTTAAATTTATATCTTGGAAATATAAATCATCACCAATTCCCAAAAAAGGTGAGTCATATGTTCTTCCACTTATAGTGTTTACCTCGGGTTCTATATATGTATTAGTTGTATCAATAGAATGTACTCTTGAATAATTTAATGTTAAATCAGTTCCATATTTGCCACCTATATTGCTGTTTCGGGGTATCTTATAAGCAATTTCTGCTTGTAATCCTGCTTCGCCATTAAATTTCGTAGCATAAGGATACATAGAAACTAAACGATAAGTATGTTGTTTTGTTAATGGCGGAACAAATGATATCATTTGTTGAGTTCCTTGTGCATATCTATCACTACGGAAATCCATATTGTCAATTTTATGTAAATTAAGAGAAGCACTTAATCCTCTTGTAAAATATGCTGTATTAATTATAAGACCATATCCGGGGTTATAGTTATAATTATTTGTTGCATTTGGGTTATTATATTTATAAGCATATTCTGCATCAATATTATAATTTGTTCCTATTACTCCTATCCGGCCAGACCATGCTAATACATTCTCAGGCATTTTTAAGAAAACATCTTTATCAGTTTGAAATGTGCTTATTATACTTGCACCTGCAAAAATATTTGCAGGTGTATTTAATGAAAATAATTCACTAAATTGTATATTTAAATCTCCACCACGAATAATACCATCACTTGTCCCCCAGAAATTACGTTGTTTCCCTATAATTCCTGTTATTGACAATCCTTTTGTTGGATATACTCTAATTCTTGCTCCATTCATTGCATTATCATATCCTAAAGCTCGTTCTTCATAGGATCGAAATATTAAACCACTTCCAAATTGTTCATAATAATTACCAGCAGTAATTTCTAAAAAATCTGTACTATAAGAAATATATCTAAATGCAATATCTTGCCCTTTATATTTACTATCAATTCCTAATAATGGATTTAAATAATATTCGTATCGCATACCTGCTGTTATATTACCATTTGTATAATTTAAATTAAAATATCCATTTGATTGTATTTGCTCTGGAACTTTAGAAGCTTCTATTATACTATCTTGTTTATAAGTTTGCACTTCTATATTTATATTCCCATTAAAATTCCCTCTATTTAAAAATTGAGCATTAGAATAAATAATAATATTAAAAATACAACTAATTACAATACTAAGTATTAATTTTAGTAATATATTTTTCATAAAAATAACTTTTATATTTTATAATTAAACAATTTAATCTTTAAAATAAGAATATTTTTTCAATTTATAATTAAAAAATTAGTATTTTTTATATTTATATCATATAATATTAAATAGAATTATTTATAATAACATATATTAAAGTTTCTAATTTTTTTGTATCTTTGTATTAATAATAAAAAATAGTATATTTAGAATATTTTTATATTTAGAATATTTTTATATTTAGAATATTTTATTCTAATGAATCTAATTATATAAACATCTAAGATAGATAAATATTTTATAAACATAATATTCTGTTAAACAAACTTAAGGTAAAGATTTATAATGAAAAATTATTTATTAATAATTATTGTTACAATAATTACTTTTATGGCAATAAAAGTTAATGCACAAACTGAAATTAAAATTTTTGGTGGTTTGGATGCTTATTATTTAGCAGATAATGCTAGTATTCAACATAATACTAATAGATTATTTGCAATAAAGAATTTATATAAAGATGAATTTTCTTTAAATAATGTGATTTTAGGAACTAGTGCAAAAAGTAATTCTTGGCGTGCTAATCTTGCTTTAGATATGCAAGAAGGATCGGAAGATGGTTTTTGTGTTATTTTATCTCAAGCTAATCTTGCTTTTGCTCCATTAAAAAATAAAAAATTTTGGATAGAAGGTGGTTTTTTTGGACATGAAATGCTAAATGTTCCTGGCGAATTTAGATATTATAGTTGGAATAATTATTTTACTTCTTATTCGATAGCGAATTCATTGCATTATATACCTATAGGTGAATTAGGTTTTGGTGTTGCTTATGAATTTACTCCTAATACTCGTTTAAATGTAAGAGTTATTAATTCTGGTTATTTTAGAAATGCTTTTGATAATAATAAAAGTAAATCTTTATCTGCAAGATTAGATGTTATTGATATTTTTCCAAAATGGAACCTAAGTATTGGTACTTTATGTGGTAACGAAAATTATTTAAATATGCAAGAAGGATTAAAAACTCTTTCTGCAGTTAATCTTAATGGTAATTTTACTAAAGATTTTGAAAGTATGTTTATTGTTCAAGTTAATTCTTACAAAAGCGATTTTAATGATAGTGATGCTAATACAGATTTTGTGTATAGTGCTATAGCACAAATAAGATATCGTCTTACTGATAAAATGAATACGTCAGCACGAGTTGCTTTTTCTAGTCGTGATCTTGATAATAAAGATGCTAATATTTCGGGATTGGATGTTGGTATAAATTTAGAGTATAGACCAACTAAATTTTCTTTTATGAGAATTGAAGGAGGATATCTTGCTATAAATGGCAAAAATGATACTTTGACAAAAGTATTTTTATGTAATGAAAAACCTTCTAATTCACGTTTACATCTTGCTATATCAGGTGGTGTTTACTTTGATATTTATAGTAGTTTAAACGACTTATAACATTATATATTAAAAAATGTTTTATAAAAAAGGAAAGAATTAAAAAGTAATGTGTATTTCTCTTTATAAAAAAAGAAAACATAAAGTTATAGCTGCTTTGCTTATATTTTTATTCCTGGCATATTATGTAGTAGTATCGCTTTTTATACATACACATATTATAAATGGAGTAAGGATAGTACATATGCATTTTGCAAAAGACTCTTTTTCATATAATATTTTTAATTCTATTAATTATACTAATGATATAAATAATATTGTCAATGATACTAATACTAATAAAGAACCTATACATGAACATAGTATGTTAGACTTTTTTCAATTATATTATTTTGTTATGTATAGTATATTATTTTTTGTATCATTATACTTTCTATTAAAATTATTTAATCCTTCCAGACAAAAAGTACATAGATTATTTTTTATAATTTGTGATTTCCTACTTGGTCATAGAATTTTTGTTCGCGCACCTTAATTTCATTTAGTCATTAAAAATAATATTTTATTAATAATTATTAAGCACTTGACTTATAATATAATTAGTAAGACAATATAGAAATATAATTTATTTATAATTAAATTATAAATAAACTATAGATATACTTTTATTTATACATATAAAAGTATAATATAAATATAATAGTAAATATAAAAATAATTATATCTTATATTAGATATAATATAGATTATATTTTAAAATTTTTATTTAAATCTTTAAACTAAATGAAATAATTATGAAAAATATAGAAATGAAAATAACAAAAAACAACATATTTTTATGTTTAATTTTTATGCTATTATTTACTGCAACAATAAATAATATAATAATAGCACAAAGTACTGATGCTCATATAATTGGACATGTTTTAAGAGAATCAGATAAAACTCATATGCCATATGTAACCATCAAGTTAAAAGGAACACAAATAGGTACATTTACTGATGCAAGTGGTCATTTTTTCTTAAAGAATGTTCCGCTTGGAAAATATACAATTATAGCGTCTTATTTAGGTTATTCCTCAGAAGAAAAAGAAATTACTGTTGTTAAAAACAATACAGTAGAATTAGAATTTTTATTAAAAGAGCAAGCTATTTCTTTTGACGAAGTTGTTGTAACTTCTTCTAGAAATGAAACTAGTAGACGTGAATCAGCAACGATAGTAAATGTTGTTACCCCTGTATTATTTGAAAATACAATTTCTAATAAAGTTTCAGAAGTTTTAAATTTTCAAACGGGATTAAGAGTAGAGAATACTTGTCAAAATTGCGCTTTCCCTCAACTTAGAATTAATGGTTTAGAAGGACAGTATACTCAAATATTATTAGACAGTCGCCCTGTGTTAAGTTCTCTTGCTAGTTTCTATGGTTTAGAACAACTACCAATTGAAATGATAGAAAGGATAGAAGTTATCCGTGGAGGTGGATCTGCACTTTTCGGATCTACAGCAATAGCAGGAGTTGTTAATATTATTACAAAAGAACCTACAAGAAATACTTTTTCATTAACACATAATATGGGTATTTATGATAATAAAAAAATGTATACAAGTTCTTTATTTAATAGCTCTTTAGTTAACGAAGAAGGCATTATGGGAGTATATTTATATGGTACAATTCAAAACAAAGATGAATATGATAGAGATAACGATGGTTATTCAGAAATTCCAAAAGTAGATAATAAAACTCTAGGTTTTCGTAGTTATTATAAATTTAGTAATTATGCTAAATTAATTGCCGAATATCATCATATAAATGAGTTTCGTCGTGGAGGTAATAAATTACATAGACTTCCTCACGAAGCAGATATTTGTGAACAATTAGAACATAAAATTAATGGTGGTGGTATAAATTTCGATTTGTATTCTACTGATTATTCTCATCATTTAAATATTTATACTTCTTTACAAAATATCAATAGAGATAGTTATTTTGGTACTCATCAAAATCTAAATTCTTATGGCCAAACCCAAGATTTTGCTCTTGTAACTGGGAGTTCATATAATTATATATTTGAAAAATGTTTATTTATGCCTGCTGAATTTATACTCGGTTTTGAATATGATAATAATAAACTTAATGACACAATACTTGGTTATAACAAGATAATAGAACAAGAAACAAATAGTTATGGTCTTTATTTTCAAAATAAATGGGAGAATGAAAATTTAACTTTTTTAATAGGAGGTCGTTTAGATAAACATAGCAAAATAGATAAAATGATTTTTATGCCAAGGGTTAATGTTAGATATTCGCCAATAAAATCATTGGGATTACGATTTACTTATTCTAGTGGATATAGAGCGCCACAATGTTATAGTGAAGATTTGCACGTAGCAGCAGTAGGTGGCGATGTTGCACTTATTGTATTATCACCAAATTTAAAACCGGAATATTCTAATAGTTTTAGTGCTTCAATAAATTATATGCAAACATTTGACAAACATCAATTAAATTTAATATCAGACTTTTTCTATACTGTTTTAGATGATGTATTTAATCTTGTAGAAAAAGGGTATGATACTCAAAATAATTTATTATTAGAACGTATAAATTCTAGCGGTGCTTTTGTCAAAGGAATTAATTTAGAAGCTAAATATTCTTTTTCTACAAAATTTTTATTTGACTTAGGCCTTACAATTCAGAGTAGCAAATATAAAGAACCTTTTTCTTGGTCTAATGATACATTATTATTCCCCCAAACTCGTATGTTTCGTACTCCTGATTATTATGCATATACAGTTATTAATTATAATCCTATAAGAACCTTATCACTTTCATTATCAGCTACTTATACTGGAGATATGTTATTACAACATTACGCCGGATATATAAAAAATGATGAAGAGTTTATTACGCCAGTTTTTTTTGATATTGGATTAAAGTTATCCTATGATTTTAAGATAAGTAGTGAAATTTCTTTACAATTAAATTGTGCAGTAAAGAATATTTTAAATTCGTTTCAAAAAGACTTTGATACCGGTATTAATCGTGATTCAGGTTTTATTTATGGTCCTACATTGCCAAGAACCTTATTTTTAGGAATAAAATGTTTTATGTAATATTTTTTATATAAAAACATAAATGTTAAAAATAAAAAAGAGGAACATAATGTTCCTCTTTTTTATAAAATATTTTTGAGTAATAAAAATACAAATTTATTATTTGTATATAACTTAACAAATAATTAAATAATAATTTTTATTTTATATATCTATTTCTACTTGAATAAAATCTAATTCAATAGGTGTTCGTCTTCCCAATATGCCTACTTCAACTTTTAATTTTTGTTTTTCATTATTTACTTCCTTTATAGTACCCGAGAATCCGGCAAAAGGTCCATCAATAACTTTTACTGGATCGTTTTCATTAAATACATGTTCTATTGTTTCTATACTAGTGCGATTTTCAACACGACCAAAAATACGTTCAACTTCACTTTCTTGCAATGGAGTTGGTAAATTTTTACGACCTACAAAATTCATTACTCCACTTATATTGGTTATTAAATCTATTGTTTTTTTTTCAAGAATAATTTTAACAACAACATAGCCTGGCAAGAAATTTCTAACTTTTTCTCGTCTTTTTCCATTTTTAGTTTCGTAAACAGTTTCTAGGGGTACAATTACTTCTTGTATTTTATCTTGTAAATTAAGTCTTTTAACTTCTGCATCTATTGCCTGTTTAACTCTATTTTCATATCCAGAAAAAGTTCTTAAACAATACCATTTAGGAACTATATTTACCTCTTTATTATTTGTGTCTTCCATAATTATTTATTTTAATTAGTTTAATATGTTATATTAAAATTATTATTAAATTACTAAAATTAAAATAATATTTTTATTATTTCAACAACAATTTCGTCTATTAAAAATGTAAATAAAGTAAATAGACCACATACAACAAGAACAACACCTGTTGATTCTTTTAATTGTTCTCTTGTTGGCCAAGATACTTTTTTCATTTCTATATTAACTTCTTTTGAAAATTTTTTTATTTTTCCAACGAATCCCATTTTGACCTTCTCTTTATTATTTTTTTAATTATATATTTTATTATTTTGTTAATTATATATTTTATTAATCAATTTATTAATTGTCTATATTTATACGTGTGTACTAGCAATAAAGATTTAATTCAAATCTATATTTTTAGATAGTTATTTTTCAAATAGTACTATATTTACTTATTAAAATTAATTTTTTATTTTTTATAGAGCTGATGACGGGACTTGAACCCGTGACCTCTTCCTTACCAAGGAAGTGCTCTACCACTGAGCTACATCAGCCTTGTGAATACAATTAATATTATTTTTCCAGAGCGGAAAACGGGACTCGAACCCGCGACCCTCAGCTTGGGAAGCTGATGCTCTACCAACTGAGCTACTTCCGCTTTATTTATAGTTAAATAATATATTTTATAGAGCTGGTGACGGGACTTGAACCTGCGACCTAATCATTACGAATGATTCGCTCTACCAGCTGAGCTACACCAGCATATATATATAAATTGCTATTTATAAAAAATAAAAAGCGGTTTATAAATGCCGCTTTTTATATCTCTAATTCTCTAATAGCAAAATATATATTATGCTATATTCTTGAGCGGGAGACGAGATTCGAACCCGCGACATTCTGCTTGGAAGGCAGAAACTCTACCACTGAGCTACTCCCGCATATTTTTTATTATAGTGGGCAGAGAAGGATTCGAACCTCCGTAAGGCGTGGCCTAACAGATTTACAGTCTGTCCCGTTTAACCGCTTCGGTATCTGCCCAAAATTAATTATTTTTTACTTAAATAGAATTTTTATATATAAGTAATTTATATATTTTATATATAAATTTAATCAAACGATGAATACAAAATTAATATTTATTTTTGAATTATACAAGAAAAAAAATATTTTAACATATTATTCATATAAATAACTAATTAAAATATTATTGATTTTCATTCCAAAGGATTAAAAATCATTAATATTATTTATTAAATTCAGATATATTTTATAAATATTCTTGAAAATTTTTTATTCTATTAAATTTTATAGATTCTTGTTTTTGCTTCTAGTTTACAAGATTGGGAATGATTTGTTCTTTACACACTATTAAATATTATACAATTTATTTTGCGTATAGTGCTTCTTACACTAAATTTATTTGATTTATATTTAAGTTTTTGCTCTATTTACTGCTTATATAAGATCAAAACTATCTGCATATAAATTAGAAAAAGTAAAAATAAAACAAATAAATATAGATAAATAATATACTACTTTTATCATATTGTTGCTCTTTAAATACATAAAATATAAAATTATGTTACTAACTGTATAATACTAAATTAATATTTTTATGATATAATTTAGAAAAATATTTTGTAATAAAGTTATTTTTTCATTATATTTGTAATCTTATAATATAAATTTAGTTTTTAGTAAAATAAAAAATTAGGACAATGGCAAAGAAAGAGCAAAGAATTATTGTTACTGTTGAGTGTACAGAAGCAAAAGCAGAAGGTAAACCAGCTTCTCGTTATACTACAGAAAAAAACAAGCAAAATACGTCTGCAAGACTTGAACTAAAAAAATATAATCCTTTTTTACGCAGACATACTTTACATAAGGAAATTAAATAAAATATTTTTGATTTTTATTTAAAATAATTATGATATATATCATATAAATTTAAATTAAATATCGTAGTTATTATAAAATATTTTTAAATTAAAAAAGAGCTTTTAGTATGGCAAAATATATTATAAATCCAATAAAAGTAAGAATGAAAGAATCTGAATCTGGATCTATTTATGAATCTATAGTTGCAATGAGTTTTAGAGCACGTCAAATTAATGATGATATAAAATATGAATTAAAACAAAAAATGTTGGATATTACTCCTACTACAGATGAAACAGAAGAAGCTAATCCTGACCAACTTTCTATTAGTAGAGAGTTTGAAAAGTTACCTAAACCAACTTTTATTGCAATGAAAGAGATGTTTGATGGAAAATTATCTTTTAAATATCCAGAAGATATGAAAGATTTAGATTAATAGTGCCTTTAGGTGGTTTTTGTAGATTAATTATAAAAGTAAAAATATCAGAAGTTTATTCTGATATTTTTTTATTATCATAATAATCAATATAAAATATTTATTTAATAATAAAATATAGAAGAAACACAAAGAAAATATAATAATATAATTTTGTTAGCGTTTATAGATCAAATTTATTGGTTTAGATAGAGGCTTATATTTTATAACAACCATTGATTATTTACATTATAAAATTAAAACATAAAAAACAACCCCCTACTCTTTTATGAGTAGGGGGTTGTTTTTTTAGTTATTAATTATTATAATTTTAATAATATATACTTTTATACTTTTTAATATTATATATATAATATTTATTTA
>CAYYIP010000031.1:0-5240 GCA_964472015.1 uncultured Hyphomicrobiales bacterium
ATATGAACATTATAATTTAACAGAAGACGAAATAAAAGAAATAGAAACAAAATAAAATAAATCCTACGTTTGTTTTACTTTTTGAGCTCTTTTATATATTTTTATGCGTAGGTATGTTTTTTATTATAACACTCACCTTATTATCTTATTTTTGCCGTCAAATTTTATTGCTACGGTGTTTTTACTGTATTAGATATAAAATAACATAATAAAAAGATAAAAGCCCCGCAAAACGCAAAATAAACAGTTTTAATCAAGTTTAATGTTTTTATTATTCTTTTTTATTGCTTGTTAGTTATTTATTGATTTTGATATTAGGTAGTTATTTTTGATTGATTTTAATTGCAGTTAATTTTTCTTTATAGATTATACATTCTGCATAATTACGTTTTACTAAATAATCATAATAATTAGTAATGATGATTTGATTACCTTGCCAGAGTTTATAATCTGCTAATGAATATAACCAGCTAGTGAAATAAGTATATCCTGACTTAGTTTTCTTTGTTGTTATTGCAAATGTTTCTCTACGTTTTGGGACTTTCATACCAAACATATTATTTGTTTTACGAAATACTTTACTTCTAAAATGTCCACTTTCTAATAATGCTTGTTTCAATACAATATGAGGATATTGGATATTAAAAAGTTTTGATGCTGTTAAAAAGTTTTCTTTTGTCAATTGTAAGTCCCCTAATTTATAGATTATTTTTTGTAAGTCCTCTTTGCTTTTATAAAATGTTGAATAGTATTTTTCTTTTGAAAAAGTAGAAGACTTTATTAACATAAACAAAATTAGTACTATTGTTATAATATAATATCTCATAACATACTCCTATTTTTATATTTTTAGATAAACAATAATAGTTGTATCATCATTTATATAAATTTTAATAAAATTCCCTAGATTAGAATAATTTATTATATCTATAATACAATAATTATTAATAATCGTTTGATTTTTTAATAAACTATGATTTTGTAATGCTGATAAACTACTTAATAAATTAATTATACTCAATTCTAATGTTATACTATTGTTTGATGCTGTATAATTTTCATATTCTTGAACTGTATTATAAAAGTCTATAACCGCAGGGATGGTGGCAGTTGTATAAATCTTGTTTTTTTGTAAGTTTATGTTAATAGAATTTGTTGTAAACTCTAATTTTATATTAATATCTTTTGTATTTGGTGAACGTAACTCTTTATTAAAACTATAATTTACATTTAATATGCTTGTTAATCTTTCAATATCAAATCTACATCTACATATTATTGTATTATCATTATGAATATTATAATGCTGTATAAAATTTTTTACGGTATTAGTATTTATACATTCTATATAATAAATAACAAAATTATGTTCGTCTTTAAAAAAATATAATTTTTCTTCTAATAACACAATTTCATTAAAATTATCTATGGTTATTAAATTAGCTACTTTATTTGTTATTGTTATATCAACAGTATTATGTTTATCAAAATAACTTTTATATTGAAATTGATTTAATTTGTTTTGATTGATAGATCTTTGATATTGGATATTAGAAATGTTTGTTATACTAAATAAATCTATATCTACATTATTAGATAATGTTAAATAGTGTATTTCTTTTGTATCATTATACAGTCTTATATTATTTATATCTTTACGTTTTTTTTGTATCTTTTTATTTGGTTGTAATAAAATATGTTGCTCGTTGTTTAATTGGATACGTTCATATAAAAAACGAGTAAAATATATATTTTTAGCTTCTTGTAAATAATTTAAATAAAGATTTTTACTTTCATTTTCACTATTAAAATTAAAATAACTATCAAAATAATTAATTATAAATTGTTCGTCTCTAATTGTACAATTTAATGTTACTTTTTGATCTTTGAAACTTATTAAAAGTTTATGTATTGGGATAATATTTAAAATAATACCTTCGGATTGTTCTTTTAATCCTGAATGTATACATTTAATACAAGTCTTAAAAAATATATGTTTAGATAAAACACAAAAATAAATATATCCCGGTGTTGTATAGATATATACACATTTATATATATTATACTTTGCATCTATATAATCGCACGCTATTTTTAATTTATCAAACAATAATTTTAAGTCTCGTACTCTTATATTAAACTCAATCATTTATATAACATACTCCACAATACATAAACTAACTAATTATATATAAAGCAAAAAAAATTATTTAGTCTTTTGATTTTCTTTTTCGCCTTCATCTTTACGTTTTACATATTTCCGTTTTGGTTTTACTGGTGTACTGTTTTTTTCTGTTTTAGTCTCAATAACAGGTTCATCTGGTTTTGTATACATTTCAAAATTACGTGTTGTATTATCAGGAATATAAGTATTTGTATTTTTTATATTATTTGTTTTACATTCTTTATTTTCTATTTTTTTTGTATAACATTTATCATCTACAACTGCATTTATATTACAATCTAGATACACTATTCTTTTTTGTTGCTGTATATAGTTTAACATTTCTTGTATACTTAAAAACATCTTTTGATGCGATGCAATAAGATTATCATTATGTTGTTTATTTTGCCACCACGTGAACCATTCATAAGTTTTTTTACTTAATTCTAAAAAGTTATAACTTTCTAAAAAATTTTGATCTAAAACAATATGCGGAGTTACCTTAATATCATCATTATTTAATTCTTTGATACAAAAATTGCAAGTATGATTATTAAGACTACTTAAATCGTTATTATCTAAATTAGTATTAGTTATATTATCAGGAGTATTTTCTTTTACTAACTCCGAAATATGGTTTTTTTCTAGCTTAAAAAAATAGTGTTTATAAAAGTATTGTGCTAGAAAAACTATTGCAATAATAGCAATTGCTATTATAAAAAATGTAAACATCTTGCTACCTCTTTTTTTATGTTATTAATATCATTTATATAAACAGTTTCTTCTACTGTTGGATTAGCTTTTTTTAATAGTTGTTTTGCTTCACTTATATATCTTATTACAATCGTTCTAACTACATTAAATGTTGTTGCTAAATCGTGGTAATTTAATGCTGTTGTACTATGTAAAACATAAAAAAAACATTGTTTAAAACGTTGATTATGCCGTTGTAACATTTGTAATAATTCATACATATTTAAATCGTAATGTCTACAAAATACATCTAAAACAATATTAGCGTCCTGATATTTCGGATGCCTGTACTTTGTAAATATTTCTGTATATCCGGTATACATAATATATAACTCACAAAAAACATTAAACTATAAAAATATTATATTCTTCTCTTAATATCCTTTTTATTTCTCTAAAATCTTCTATACAAACGGGATCAGTTGAAACAAAATAAAATGCGTCTATTATAGTACGATCTATTTTTAATATATCTATATTCAAATACTTACTTATTATTAAATGCCCTACTTCTAAATAATTCAATATGTATATTAAAATATATTTGATATTTTTAGATAAGTTATTTTTTACTTTTACTAATGCAGAGCTGTCTAAATCAAAGTATTTTAATACTATGCTTGATATTCTATTTATTTTATCAAACATATCGGTCATATCTTGGATATTTATATTACTTAAATCTATTTTATTTAAACTGTTATTAACTATTATTTTATTTTGTAGTTTATTTAAACTGTTTATTCTATCATAATTTTGTAAATACTTTTTATAAGCGTTTAGAAATTCATAAGTAAATAATCCTAATGTAAAAAAATTGTAATCTTCTACAAATTCATTATTAATTACGAAGTTATCTAAATATTCATGCATATTAGTAAACATAGATACATTAAATAAATCAGTAAATAATTTTGGTGTAAATTTAATTTGTAATATATCTTTTAGAACTTGGGTTGCTAATTGACAACATTGTTTATATTCATATTCTAATCTATGTATATTATTTATTTTTATTTCTTCTTTTAATTCGTCTATTGTAATATAATAATAATCGCACGCTGCTTCTAAAACAGTATTAGCAAAAAATAATAAATTTTGTTTACTTGGTAGTATAGTTAATTGGGTTTCTATATTCTTTTTCTTATTTCTAAAATGGATATGAGGAAATTGCTCTGTTATATAATAAATACATTTATTTACTAAATTCTTAAAATTTATATCATTATTTAGTTTTTCTTTTATACATTCATAGAACGCAAAGCCTCGGCCGTTGCCTGTTGCTATAAATAAAAATATTTCTATTGTTTTCATATAGAAATTAAAGACGGAACGTAATATATAAATTAAAATATCTTTATATAGTTTATATGATTTGCAATTTAATTCGATTTGTGTAAGTTGGTAGTATTCTAAGTATTTATTTGTTATTAAAGATAGGTTATTATATAAGTCATCCGGCAGTAAATGTATTTTTTGGAGCATATTTTTATGTACTATGTTACGTATAGCATAATACGTTTTTGTGTTATAACAGTGTGCATATTCTTTAATTATAATACTTTTTAATGCTGTTAAATTTTCTCTATAATTTGTATTGTATTTTAGTTTTAAACTTAAATAATCATTATATGATACTTTTGATAATTTACACAATAGTATTTTAGTAAATGTTTTTCTTGTATCAGACTTTTGGAACGCTATTAATTCAAATACTATTTCAATACTTAAAAATATATCAAAAGTTATTTGTCTTTCTGTTATTTCCTGTGGTGGTTTGTGTGTAGATAGATATTCAGGGACTAGTTGTATTAAAGTGGATAACATAGATAATTCTGTGTTATTAGCTTCTAGATAATGATTTATTATTAATGAGATTTCTTTATATAAATCTACTATTAATAAATTTAATTCGTCTCTTTCAACCATATAATCTATTAAATTTAAGTTCACAATATCCATAAATATATAAAAATAGCCTAGTTACAAAACATTATTATTACATTTCATACAATAATTAACGGCAACAATTAATATGTAATAGTAAAATTAAGTAACTAGACTTTAAATAAAATAAGAGAGTAATATTTATTGGAGCATTATGAAAAGTAAACTATTTTTTTATTCAATATATGAAGCAGGATAAAACAAAACTACTAAACTAAATAATTTATATAATGAAATATTACTCTCAAAACTGGGGAAAAATTTATTTATATTAATTTTTACATTACAAACATAACAAATTTTATTATTCAAAACAAGAAAAAAATAAACTTTTTTGGATATCTACAATATATTAAAAATAATATAGTTTTTATAT
>CAYYIP010000031.1:5340-6903 GCA_964472015.1 uncultured Hyphomicrobiales bacterium
TGTATATTTCCAGTAACTTAGAAATGAGTTACTGGGTTTTTTTATATTTCAAAATTACTTAAATAATCATTTATAACATCTATGAAAGTTTTTAAATCCTTTATTATTACGTATTTATAATTAAATTGTGTTGCAAGAGTTTCAAATTTAATTTGTTCACTAGTTTGTCTTCCTTTATTTGTCTTAAATTCTAATAGTAAAGCGTGGTAGTGTTTATTAGGGACTAGTAATATCATATCGCTAACTCCTGCAACAACTCCTTCTGCTTTAAGTTTAATTGCAATACGTACATTTCTTAAATGTCCATTAGGGACTGCAAATAATAGTCTAGACAAATTTTTATATTGTAAATCGAACCATCGTTTACAAGTTACTTGTAGCTGATGCTCATTATCATTATATATACGTTTTGGTTTTGGATTATTTAATTTCATAGAAAGTACCATCAGGTGCTATCCATCCTTTTTTTTCTTTATCAAAAGTATAATTAAATTCTTTTGTTTTTATAAACAATTCATTTTTTAAACTTTTTATAACATCTTCACTTACTAATTTATATATGTTTTGTAGATTTAATGCTTTTAATGCTGAAACAAACATAAAACCATTAAAAGATATATCTATATGACTATGCAGGGAATTATAAAAATTATTATCTATTTCTTTTTGCCATTCCTCCATATCAAAATGATTTGTTAATTCTAATATTTTTTCATTATCTAAGTCAAAAGACTGTATATATTCGCCGTTATCATCCGTATAACCTTTTTCTTTTAATATTCCTGGAACTGTATCCATTAAAACACTTATTAATATATCCTTTTCTACTTCATTTTTTGATATCTTAAATTTATTAATAATATCATTTAAAGATTTTGATAATAACTCTTTTCTTGTTTTAGTATCCGCAACTGGCTCATCTGGTTTTGTTGATGGTGTAGCATTATTTTCAATTGGTTTTGTATTTTGTTGTTTGGGTACAGTGCTTGTTACATTCGTAGTGTTATTATTATATGTAGCACTATTTACATTATTATAAGTATTTGTATTTTTTACATTATTGGTTTTACTAGTTACTTTAAAATCTCTACTTTGTTTATTATCCCATACATCAGGGGGGAGTGCATCTACATCTAAACTTTCGGCAATAGGTATATCTAACAAAGAGGTTAGTAAATATCTTTTTAAGTAAGTTAAAGCGCTTCCAAATTTTTGGAAATAATCTTTTAAGTGCTTACTAATAAATACAGAACTTTCTAAATGTTCTTGTGTAGGAGCGTAAACAACGGCACAAATTAAAATAACACGCTCATCATCTTCTTTTATATTAAATGTTGTATATAAATTAAATTTTGATAAAACAGGAGTTATAACTTGTTGGATAGTACCATAATCTGCATAATTAAAATTTACAATTTGTGTACCGACTTTATAATCAACTGTTGTTGTTTTTGTTATAACGGGGCATTCTCTTTTAAATGCTACAATTGCCTCATTGATATTAGTAATTGATGCTCCTGCTGTTGGATTTTCAACATCTTTTTCAACATCTTTATTATTTTC
>CAYYIP010000031.1:7003-13355 GCA_964472015.1 uncultured Hyphomicrobiales bacterium
TCTTTATTATTTTCAACAAGTTTTTCTATTTCTTGTATTTTTGTTGTTGTTTTCATAGTTTTTTCCATTAAATTTTATTGTTTTTATAATATAGTTTACCTTTTATGGTGCTGTTGTTGGTTAAATCTGTTATTTCGTTGTCTCTACAATCGAGATATCCATATATATATGCTGGTAATCCTTTGAGATTAGTTAATTTATTGCCTCTACAAGTAAGATCTCCGGTAAATGCTGGTGCACCTTCAAGTGTAGTTAATTGATTATCACTACATATTAAATTGTGGGTTACTTGTATAGGAGAACCTACTAAATCGGTTAATTTATTATTTCTACAATCAAGAAAACCTAACAGACATTTAGGACATCCTTTTAATGTAGTCAATAAATTATCACTACAATTTAAACTACCCATTGTTTCAGGCAAATAATTTAATTCTGTTATTTTATTATCACTACAATTTAGATGATATAGAATTTTAGGTAAATATTCAAGGCTAGTTAATTGATTACAGCTACAATCAAATTCATACGTAACAATTCCTGGAGCATATTCTAAACTAGTCAATAAATTATTTCTACAATTAAAAACTCCATCAATAAATTTTGGAGCATATTTTAAATTTCGTAATCGATTATAACTACAATTTAAGTTTTTGACAAATTCAGAATGTATTCCTTTGAGTGTTTCTAAATCATTATAACTACAATTGTAACTGTCGCATATTTCTGGTGAATGTTCTAAGTTAATTAACTGATTACGTTTACAACTAAAATATCCACCTATATATTTTGGTACGCCTTCTAAACTTTTCAACTTATTGCTGCTGCAATCAAAATACCGCGTTACAAAATAGAAATTACAGGGGATATATTCTAAATTCATATTTTCTAAACATACACCTCCCTGAACAAATATTTGGTTATTGTGTATTTCATAACGTCCGTCTACTGCATTATTTAGAAATTCGTGTAATTTCTCACCTGTATATAGTTTTCTACTCATTTTTTACTCCGCTCTTTTTTTTGGTTATTACAAGTGAAACCACCATTAGTTACTATTGTGTTATGCTGTGTATTTTCTAATTGATTATCATCGCAATTAAATAAACCGTTGTTTATATTATCAGGGGCGTGCTGTAAATTAGTTAATAAATTTTTGCTACAATCAAAATTTCCGTTTACTTTACTAGGAGCACCTTCTAAACTTTTCAATTGATTATTACTACAATTAAAGTTCCTTACTGTTAGCGGGCTACCTTGTAGATCTTGTAATTTGTTATTACTGCAATTGAAATTGCCTGTTACAACATAGAAATTACAGGGAATATATTCTAAATTCATATTAGACATATCTACATCGCCATTAACACTAATAGTTCCCTTTTTCATATTTAGTACCCACGTACCTGTTACAACTTTATTTAAAAAGTCTTCTAAGTTTTTACCTGTTAAGAAAATGTTTTTTGTGTACATTTTTTTTATTCCTTATATTTTGGTTATAAAATTATATTGATTTAATTTTTTTAATTCTTTATACTCATCATTAAATTGTTTTTTTTCTAAATCGTAACTATTATTACAATACTTACAATTATAACATTCATAACAATTATTACAAGTTATACAGTTATAACACTCTATACAATTATTACAATTAATACATTCCCAACAATTCACATTATTATAATTATCTTGGTTCAGGAATGCATAAGATTGAGTTAATGCTTGTTTCAAATACTTTTGTAATCCTTCAACACTTATAGAATTTCCTTTAAATAAAATTTCTAAATGTTCTATAATATAAGTCTCATTATAAATTTTTACATATTTATCAATAAAAAACTTTAATGAAACTCCATTTATTGTATTATTTGTATGTTTTTTCAAGTAATTTTTATATTCAATAAAATTTCTAAATACAAAAGTTTGTTTACTTGGTGTTATCATTTCATTTAATGTATTATTATTTTTCATTTCTTTATTTTCTCCTTTTTTATTTAGTTATTTTCTTTAAATTCATTTATTATATCTTTTATTGACTGTATTGTTATTTCTTTTATTTCTCTTTTCATATAAAAGAAACTTGCCATTGCAAACACAAACACTATTATTAAAATCAACCAATCTAAAAAGTAAAACATATTTATTATTTCCTTATTTATATTCTTAAAAAATTTAATTTTATTATCAGTTATCTATATTTTGACAGTTCTTTATTTTGTATACTTGATATATATCAACGCCATCTCTTATTAAGAATTTACTATATTCTAAATTAAACACATTACAATATTGTTTTATCCAATAAGTAAATCTATTATTAGTAACATAATTAAATTCTGGATATAGTTGTATAAACTCGTTATATAAATCGAATGTTTTTATAGACAAATCATAATTACATTTTTCTAGTTTATCTTGTATAAACTCGGCGAATTCTATACACGAATAGTTAGCTACTTTTTTTATGCGTGCAGTTGTAGAATTGTATTCTGGAAGTTTACAATCGTTATCAAAATAAGTTCTATTGCACCATAGCATAAAAATATAAAAGTCTTGCCAATCTTCTTGTGTCCAGTCTTTACTCCAAAATAATGCTTTAAAGTCTTTATAAGGTGTATGTTTATCATCATAGAACGGCATTAATTCAAATTCAAATATTCTTCGTTTAGTGGATGCGTCTACTGTTGTAATTGCGTAATTTGTAGCAAATACAAGTTTAGGAGTATCTTTTCCTTGTATAGTTATTTTTTTACCGTACTTTTCATTTATATTTATTGAGCCTGTTATAATAGAAAAGTAATTATTTAGTTTAAATCGTTTTGGGCATTCATCAAAAAATATAATATCTGTTATCCCCGGTTGTACTTCACTAAACAAATATTTTTCATCTCCTTGGTTAGCAGTATTAATTGTAACTACATTCTTTAAAAAATTTATAGCTTTTAGTATTAAAGATTTGCCGGTCCCGCCGTTTGATCCTTCGGCTGTATTTGCTTCACTTAAAATAATTGCTTTATTGCTGTCATCTCTATAACTATGTAATAAATAACCGATAACACATTGTAATGTATTGAACCTTTCAGCATCAAATAGATTTTTCTTTTTATTTGTACAAATGTTTTTACAAAACTTTTCAAATACACCTTCATTTCCATTTGAGAAGTTACTGTTATAATCAAACTCAATTAGTTTATCTTTCCATATATATTTATCTATATCTTGATATAATCTAAAAATTTGCTTGTTTTTTGATATTTCAACAAGTCCATTTCTAAAATAGAAATAACTTGTATTGTGTGTATCTTGTAAAAAGTAATTTTTATCAATACTAGGTAAAAATGCTTCGAAATTAATCGGCATAAATAATTTTGAAAAACTTTTATTGTATGCTGTTAAGATTAAGTTTTTATTTTTTATATTATGATCTGCATATACATAAATATATTTAGTAACTATATCTATAATAGTATTTATACTAACTATTTCAACAACATTATTTTTAATTAAACAGTATTCAAATACTTTTTTATTATACCAGTATTTGCTAAATCCTAGTTCTTTAATCCATTCTCTTGCGTTTATTAAATCTATATTATATACTGGTACAGTAATACTTTTTTGTGTTTCATGTATTTTTATTTCTTTTGTTGTTTTTGTTATAAATTTATCTATATTTTGTAATGCTGTCTCATCAACATCAATATATTTTTTTTGTGTTAATCTGTATATTGTTTCTTTTATTTTTAATTTCATTTTAATTATCTTCTCCTATTTTTTTTATTAAAATTTTGATAAAATAGGGAGCTCCAAAGAGCCCCTATAGAAAGCAAATTATTTTAATTTATATATTAGAGTTTATTGTTTTAATTCTATTTTTATTTATCATTTCGAACCTCTTTTATTATTGTTTTTATAATAATAGTTATCAAATATTGGGATAGGATGCTTTAATCCAAAATTATAGCCGCTTACAATATCATTATATGCAAGTTCAACATTTGTTGTATTTTTTTTTGCTTCATTTATAATAAAATCAAATGCTTCGTATTGGTTACATAACCCACTAGCAACGTAACCTCCTAACAGTGTACTTGCTTTTAATCTTGTTGCGTGTCTAGTTCCTATTGCTGCATTTCTTAGCATCGTAGCAATTAGATTAAATTTCTGTTGTTTTATTTTTTCTAGTTCAAGATTTTGGAAATTTTTCCCGGTATGATTATTTTTGTAGATTGGTGGATTGTACGCATTTTTTGCAGTATCATTTTTTTTAAACACTCCAAAATTATCCGTTTCAAATGTAAAGTCTTTGTATTCTAATGTTTGAGCTTCATAATTTTTATATAAGTCAGCATCAAAAGAAATATAACATAGTCTATAAAGATTTTTTACAATTTTATCTATTTCGATATTATATTTATCTTTTATATAATGAAAAACTTGTTGAAAATAATAATTATGCTTTGTGTAATCATTTCCTACTTTAAACCCTGCTTTAATTCCTTCACCACTTAAAGAAATAAAACAAAATATACAGTGCTTGTCATTACATAATAGCTCTTTGTAATAATTTAGTTTTTCTTTATTGATATGATCAATATCGACTTGAATAATAGACGAGTAACTTTTTAATCTGTTATCTTTTTGATTATCAGGGATTTTTTTTCTATGTTTACACGCTACTGACATTGTAAACCCTGGAATAATATCTTTATATTTTTTATATTCCTGTATATCATTTTCTTTTAAATACCTTGCGTGTGTTGCAATTGTCTTAAAAGTATTAGAATGTTTAATATACTCTAATATATTAAATATATTAATATTAAAAGCTGGATACCAACTCCTTTTATGTTTAAAAAAACTTACTAAAGAGCTGTTTTGATTGCTGTTCATATTTAGACCTCCTTAAAAGTAAAAACACCGTCTGGCCTGCGGTCTAAAACGAACAGCAACGAAAGTTTTATTATAACCATTACAATTATAATACAGGAGACGGTGCAAAATATTCTATTGAAAATAATTTGCGTGTTACTGTTTTGTTTTGTAAATTAGACTAATACAAACATAACACATTTTCTAATACTATGCAAATACTTTTTTATTTTTTTTTATTCAACTCTCATTATTATTTTTTTTCTTTTCTTTATGCTGTGTTATTTTACTGTTAGTAGCGTCAAATTTGTGTTTTCTTGCGTTTTTAACTCTTTTATGTATATTTTATCTCTCTTTTAAAAAAGTTTTCTCTAATCTCAAATAAACGCCGTTTTTTAAAAAGTGCTTTATTAGGAGCTGTCAAAAAAAAGTAATGTTGTTTTCTAAAATAGTTATCTTAAATTATCTAGTATATCTTTTTTGTAAAGTGTAGTTTTTCTAACTTGTAAAAAAGTTTTGTTAAAAAAGCGTTAAACCTTTTTATATAATTTTTTTTAATTTTTAAAAATGTTAAGTTTGAAAAAACTTTTTAACTTTTTTACATACTTTATTTTATTAATAGTTATCTTAAAAAAAACTTTTTGACAAAAAACATCTACTTTTTTACATACTTTATTTTATTAATAGTTATCTTAAAAAACTTTTTTACATAGTTTGTTTTATTAATATTTACCTTGATAAAAAACTTTACAATATTCGTTAAATTTACTATGCTTTACAAAAATTTGTACTTATTTAGTTGACAGTTCTAAAAAAAAAGCACTAAAAAACTGCAAAAATGCCATTTTTTATTAATAATAGAAAAACTTTTTTACATCCCTTATTTTATTAATAGTTATCTATATTTATACAGTTCTAAAAAAAGCCTCAAAAACTGCAAAAATGCCATTTTTTATTAATAATAGAAAAACTTTTTTACATCCCTTATTTTATTAATAGTTATCTATATTTATACAGTTCTAAAAAAAGCCTCAAAAACTGCAAAAATGCCATTTTTCTGTTAATAATAGAAAAACTTTAAAAAAAAGCACTAAAAAACTGCAAAAAAAACATTATTTTTATTAATAATAGAAAAACTTTTTTACATACTTTATTTTATTAATAGTTATCTTAAAAAACTTTTTGACATCCCTTATTTTATTATCAGTTATCTATATTTATACAGTTTTTTATTTCATATACTTTATATCCTTTCATTCCGTCTTTTTTTATCTCTTTTTACAAAAGTTTTACAAATCACTAGGAACACTAGGAACATTTTTTATCATTCATTAATATTTTTTTTAATTTCGTAAAAGTATTGTAAATTGTTTTTATCTGTACGTTGTCTATTTTTACTACATTCTAAATTAATTTATACTTTATATTTTGACAGTTCTTTAAAAGCAATAAAAAAAACACCAACCTTTTTATGGCT
>CAYYIP010000032.1:0-11058 GCA_964472015.1 uncultured Hyphomicrobiales bacterium
AAATCAGTGTTCATTAAATCTCTTACTCTCATCTCAAGTTTTGCAATTCTTTTTTCAATACTATCCTCATCAGAATCGCTTTTATCTAATGATGATTTATACATTACATTAATACTTACATTTTCTTTTCCTACTATAGATTTTCCTTGATAACTCATAAGTTTATCGCTTTTTTCTTTAAAACCAATATTTAATTTTTTCTTTTTCATATCTATATATGTTCTCATATTTTTTATCAAACTATATATAAATCTATTTTCATAGGTATTATAATTCTCTTCTTTATTTATGTTTAATATTTTTGAGGGCATTACATCCCCAGTTTCTAAATCGAATTCTTGAATTAAATTTGTATTTCTAGATAAATGCTTAATACTATCAACGGTTATTCTTCTAGCTAACTCTATTTTAACTACTTCTTCTTCGTTCATAATAAATCTATTTGGATTTCTTAAGATATTATCTAAATATCGTATAGTATCTTCCATTAAAGTAATCCATTTATCATCAACAATATTTCTTTCATAATTATGTGTTAACTCCATTGAAGTATCGGCAGTTTTCCAAAAATCCTTTTTTTTCTTATCGTTAGAATCATTATATAATTCAAATACTTTTAATTCATCCATAGCGCTCACCCATTATGTATTCTTCTTAAGTCTTAATAGATATTCGATACATTCCTTCATTTTACCTTTTCCAAATGTCGTATCTAAAAATTCAATATATCCATCGACTTCATCTCTAATATATGAAATATTTAATTGCTCAAATTTTCTTAATATTTTTCTTGCTATAAAGTAATCAACTCCATCAAGTTCTTCCCCACCACAAGCCATATATACAGGCACAAATTTCTTCATATGACTAACAATACGGTTACCAAAAGCTATTCTGAAATGCTGTATTACATAATCATCCATTTTTTCGATTTTATCTAAAGTGTCTTCTGAAACACTATAAGAATTCATGGCTTCTTCGAAAAGACCGTTTAAATATTTATAATTAATTTTTTGCGGTAACACTTCTTTAGGTTTAAACACTTGTCCTTTTTCATTTATATCTATTGGCATTGCTCTATCGTATACCTTATCAGTAACCATAAATGTCGAGTCATCATTATTAATTGTACCAATATACCAAACATTAGGAACTATTTTCAACTTGCCATTTATTATATTCTTTGGATCACTATCCCATGAACTTGCTACTAATTCAATAATCCATTCGTCTTTGTTAGGCATTTCTAGAATGGATAACATTTCCGCAAAGTAGTACTCAACTCTCGATATATTCATCTCATCTAGTATTACTGTATAAACATCATCAGTATAACCAGCTTTATATATTTCTTTTAAAACATCAGTTTCATTAAATTTTTTGGTAAATTCATTGAAATATCCGAAAACTTCAGTTCTATCTCTCCATGATGGTTGAACTGAGGCTACACATGAATCATTACTTAAAAATTTTCCCCAAGCATACGCTAATGAAGTTTTTCCGGTTCCAGATATACCTTGTAATATTATCAATTTAGTGGAAGCTAAAGCAGAAATAAATAATCTAATCATTTCTTCTTTATAAAACAATCCTAATTGACCAGCAGCAAAATTTCTAAACATATCAACTAATTCAACCAATGTAAAAGCATTACCATAATCTTCAACTTTATAATTAATATATTGTTTATCTATAGAATGTAATTTAGAGAATCTAATATTTTCATCAGATAGCTCTTCTTCTCCTTCTTTATTTTCTTCAATAGTAGATGATTCATTAGGTTTAAGACCTAATTGTGATACTTTCATTGCTAATATATCTTCTTTTTCTTTCATAAGATTAACTACTTGATTATTAAGCTCCGCTAATTCTTCTAGCAAGGTCTCTTGTTCTACTAGTGTTTTTCTTAATCTAATATATTTTTTAACTAAAATTAATAATAAAAATATAATACCCGCAACAATTATAACCATTATCAATATAGCAAGACCAACAAAAACCCATTCCATTCCAGAAAAATCTTTTTTATAAAAACTGACTATAGAAGAATATGACTTAAAATTAAAAGTCATTCCAAAAGAAGCAATAATTGCTTTAACAACATGAACTAAACCACTAAAGAATGTGGTTAGCATTTCAAATAAAAATCTGAAAAATGTTTCCATAATTGCTCCTTATTATATGTTTATTATATTATTATACCTTTTTTCAACCAATAACTTAGTATCTTTTTTAACCAATATATATTTAAATATATATAACAACTTAATATTATCTTCTTCTTCTACAAAATCATCATTTAATATTATTGCAAATTTAAATCCTTTTCTTATCTTTTCATATATTGATTCTTTTTCATTTTTAAAATCATTATAATCTAATTTAATAATAACTTTTTCTCTTAACATATCATTATCTAAAATACTAAATAATTTATTAGTCAACATTTTTTTACTACTAACACCACTAGGATATTTAACTAAATACTTATAATTAAAATTCCCTTTAATAACATCTTTTAATACTTTTAGAGCAGCAAAAGAAAATTCTATTGCAGCTTTCCTTTGTGAAAGTTCACTAGACTTAAATATTTTATCTACTATTGCACTATTATATACAGCAGGAAATTTTAAATTTTGATTAATTTGAACATCATATATATTATTTAAATTAGTAAGTTCATAATTAAATTCAAATTTCTTATTATCTATCGTTTCAATATAGTCTTTTTTCTTAATTAAATCTTCTTTTATAGTCTCAAATAAGTCTATATTAAATTTCTTGTTTCTATTTATATTCAATCTTTCTTTTCGGAAATTTTCTATTTCAGTTATTTTATCATTAATTGATTCGCATTCAATAACATTATCAAAATAGAAAATATATTCAAAAGATTCGATGGTATAATCTACTTGATTAACATCTTCTTGTTTCTTTAAAGTCTCGGATAGATTAACTAAGTTTTCTCTTATGTTATTAGCAAAATCTTTTCCTGAAGATAAATAAACATCATAATATCTTGAATTAACATAAACTTTTAATAGTCTGTTAACTATATTTTGATTATAATGTTTTCCTAAAATCTTTTTCAAATATTTATTAATACATATTTTTGAAAAACTTATATATTCATTTATAATATTATAATTCATAATTACCTCCTATAAAGTATAAGTCACAGTTACTATTGGTGTTGGATTAACAATCGGATATGTATAGTCTTCACTTGCATCTATTTTGTAAAACCTTACAATCATACTAGATATTGCATCTATCTTGAAAGATAATGCATTAACATAATCATTTCCTCCAATTACTGTAGTAGATATGCTTGTTATTGATTCGCTTATATCACTTACATTATCATATAATATATCTAATGGGGAAAAACTTAAATTTATGATTGCTGATGCACAATTTTCTTTTTCAGATGGTGTTAGCGCTAAATATGTTTCCAAATCAAGTTTATCACCTATATTATATGATCCAAATGCAACTAAAACCTTATAATAATCCAAAGTATTTGTTACTTTTAATTGCAAATATGGACTATCCACCTCATCATATATTTCATATGACAAACCATAATTACCTACTATTAGTTTGAATTTTGCGCTTATCTCTTTTTCGTATGGGTTAGTAGATTCAGCAAATATTTCAATTTCAATATATTGCCCATTAATCAAAGCTGTATTTGGAGTTGCTGATATAGTAAAGAAATCCGTTCCAGTTGTGCTATATATTATCCCGCTACTTTTTGATGAAGAACAATCAGCATTGCTTGTGCAATTATATGTTATATCATAAGCAATATCATCAGTAGATTTAACTAAATTGTTTTTTATACTGTCAACATTTACTACAATATCATATGTATCAACACCATTATAATTATTAATTGTGTAATTAGCTTGAACTTCTTTTAATTTATCACTATTAAAATAAAAATCTTGAGTTAAAAAATAGTTTTTCTTTGTTTCATCATAAACAAATCTACCTATAGTCGATAAAATTGTAGTGAATAGTAATAAAAATATTAATAATAATAATTTGTTTTCTTTTATTTTCTTTATCATAATTGTTACCTCAAAAACTTAAGCTTCTTAAACAAATTATTTAATTGATAAAAGAATATTACTATTGTAGGAAAAATAACAAAAGACAAATATCCCAAAGTAGAAGATAAAACTTTTATAACATATCCAATTAATGGTATTCCAAAAGCGTTTTCTTCTTTTCCTATTAAATAACTACTAGAAAGGAATCTTCCATTTTCAAGCTCTATTGTTTTTTCTTCCTTATTTACAATTTCAATATTTTTTATTTTTCCTTCATTAATGTTTCCTCTCATATTATAAAAATTATAATATAGAATTTGATCTCCAACCTTAATATTATTTGAATCTCTTTTTATTATAATCAAAGAACCCTTACTAAAAGAATCTAAATATTCGTTAGAAAAAACAATGCTTTCTCCCAAAGAAGATACTCCAAAACGGTTATACATGAATAAATATAAAGTTAATATTATTACAAACAATAAGTATAAACACACTATTACCAAGCCTACTATTTTATTCATATTTTCACCATAAAAAGTATAACATAAATATCTTGATTTTACAAACAATTACATTACTTTCATTAATCTTTTGTTGGTTTGTTTTTCAAAACAAACATATAAATAACATCCGATTTCACAATATAGAAACAAGCATAATTTTTTTCTTCATAAAACATTATTGGAGATATTAAACTTTCAGCTAAATTCAACATCTCATCAAATGAAGTGATTGCAATAGGTTGTAAGCCTTTTGTATTAATCATGTTTTTAGTTTCTACTACTATTTCATTATAATTTTTCTTTATTTCATCGATCTTTTTATGGAAAGATTTATTTGCTTTAAATGAAACAATTCTACTTATTGTAAATATTATTAAAAATGATAAAATTACAATTACTATAGAAAACAAAATAATTTGTCTTTGATTATTTTGAACAATACTTAAATCGTTAGATTGTAATATTTTTTCTTCAAAATCATTTAATACTGTATCTACATTAAATACTTGTTCAGTTAAAGGTATATAAGCAACAACCGATTTATTTTCTTTCATTGAATAATTATCGTTACTACCATTAATGTTTACATCCATCTTTATTTCAAGCCTAGATAAAATTGGAATAGAAAAATTTTCTTTAAACTTATTTACTTCTTCATTAAATAATATCCAATCTATATCAAAATTTTCTTTTATTTTGAAATTATCAGCGCTACTAATATTTTTAGAAACAATCTCTTTAATACTAAATTCTTTTTTCCATATAACAGGATTATTATATCCCTCAGTTGGGATCTCATTATAAAAACCAAAAATCGTTGCGTATATTTTATAATCATAACTCAATTTTAAATCTTCACTAGAACTATAAATATATTCTAGAGTCATATTTATTTTTTCTGTAAGAGAACTAATATAATTTTCGCCAGCTTTTAAAATCTTTCCATTAACAAATTCATTGTCTTTTATATAAACACTATAATCAACTTTAGAATTATTTGAATATACCATGCTATTTTCATTACCTTTTATTTCTAATAACAAGGTCACTATATTATACGAAGCATGAACAAAAATCATAGAAAAGACAATAAGTAAAACAATAAGAATTTTTTTTTCTGTTTTTTCACTCATTATATTCTATCCCCTTCCTTAATCTTTAATCCTCTTGCTTCTTCTAAAAATTCTCGTATCCAAATAGTGGGAAATCCCATTTTAGGAACATAACCAATAAACTTTCCATTTATTTGATTAGGCAACACCACTTTTGAATCAACTGATTTATTATTATCTCCTTTTGTTATATATTCACAACCTTTATCTGTTTTTTTTATATTTACAACTCTATGTATAACATAAACATCATCTATTCTATATTCTATTATATCATTAATTTTAATATTTGAAGATTCTATTTTTTTAATTAAAGCAATATCTCCTCTTTCAATATATGGAGCCATACTATCACTTAATATTACAATTGGAGAAATAGGTAATAATCTTGTAGAAAATAATAATGTAAATACTAAAAACATTAATCCTAATACTTTACCTAAAATTGATTTAAAATCATTTTTTTTATAAATAGAAACCATGCTTGATAAAGTATATAAATTTTCTATTTTTAAAAAAGCCATAAAAGGTATTAATAAATCAACTATAATTAAGACAAAAAACAAATCATAAGGAAATACCGGCGTTATAATTTTAATAATCATAATAGGAATTAAATATATTATGCTTGATTTGTAGCTTTCTCTATAACATATATAAGACAAAAATACATTTAAACAAGCTGCTGGCAAAAAAGTCTTTATAGAAAACTCTATAATATCTGCAAGACTACTTGAATAAGCTTCAAATGAGGCATAGGATATATCTGTAAATATCATAATTAATGTTATAATTATTATTAACTTTTTTTCACCTTTGTTTGAAAACTTTATTATATAATCTCTTATAATCTCTCTAAAAACAATAAATGGAATAAATATCCATATATTATTAATTATACCTAATAAAGATCTATCAAAAGGAGATTTGCTATATCCTATTATTAATCCCAAAGAATAATATAATATAATATATATTAAAGAATACATTAAAGAAATTTCAAATATAGCTTTTTTATCAAAATTATAAGATTTTGTCTTCTTTTTTGAAAACAATAAAGTTAAAACCAATAAAAAAAGCCACGATAAAGGTTTTATAACCAAATTATAAATTTTACCCGTTTCAAACAAAAAAACAGGTAATAAAACCCCAATAACAAAAATAAATACAAATAATATAATCCCTGTTTTATTCTTTTGCATAATTCCCTCTATACTATTATAACATTATAATAGAAAGATTGAGTTATTCCGTTTACAATATAACTCATTGTAATTCTTAAATTTGCTCCAGACTTGTTAGTATTAGTAAAATTAACAGTTAAAGACCCTTGCTCATTAGGTATAAGTACAGTTTTACTTAATGAAGAAGATAAATTAGTAATTCGAGTACCAGAAATAATTTGTGCTGATGTTGTACCCGAAGTTAAATTTAAATGATATTTGTTTGTAAAATTAATTGATATAGAAATATTATACTTTTTTCCAGTAGTACCATTTCTTGTATAATTTACAGTAAGTTCATTACTATTTAATGTTTCACTTTGGAAAATTATACTTTTTGCGGGATAAGTTCCATTAGTATATATACTTCCATTTGGAATTAAATTAATATCTAAATCTGGCCCAGATATTATTGGCATACTTGTTGCTGAACCAAATATGTTAATTGATTCAACAAACAAACTATATCCAACAGATAAAGAAAGAATAATAATTACTATTACTACCATGTACAATATTTTTAATTTTTTTTTCTTCCTTCTTATCATATAATCTCCAATAAAATAAAAGCCACACTTAGTGGCTTTATATTCTTTTTATGGGGTTTGTACGTAATCTAAATCAACTGTATAATCAACTTTTTTTGAACCCGTATAAGAACCAGAATTCCATTCTACTTTTATTGTAAAACTATGAGTAGCATTTGGTGCAAGCGTAAGTGGAGTTACTAAAGTAGGATCAACCGTTACTGTTATATCTGGGTCAGTATTTCCAGTTACTGCTACTGTTGTCAAATCAGCAGACACATTTCCAACATTTTTAACTTCAACAGTATAAAGAACATTAGCTCCAGGCACTAACAAAGTATCTGCAACAAGAGTTAAAATGTTTTTGTTACCACTTATTGTTGCAGTTGGTGTTCCAGCTTTTGAACTACTAGTTACAGTTGCTGTAAAAAACTCTATATCAAATGTACCGGTAGATGTTGCTGTTCCTGTTATAGATAAGCTCTCTGCAAATAATGCATAACCTACTCCTAACAAACCAACTAATAAAAATAATGCTATAATAAAATAATTTCTTCTTCCATTTCTTTTCATATATACCTCCTATCTTTCTTAATTCTATCAATAAATTTGTTTTTATACAACTTTTTAGTATATATTTTACATAATATTACAATTTGAGATTATCAACGATTTTTTTATATTCATCCATTTTAAACTTTCTATCCAGTCCTTCTTGATTCATATATCTTATCATTCCAAAGATTTGTCTATCTTTCCAAGGCCTATCATGTTTCCCAAAACACCACGCTATACCTGCATATGAATTTGCATCTCTTCCGTCAAGACTATATTTATTGTTTAAATATACCATTATGCTAAAGGCTTCTTCCGGACTGTTTGTCCATTCAATAATTTTTTTTCCCCAATACATTCTCATATAACCATGCATTTTACCTGTAATAACCATTTCTTTTTGAGCAGTATTCCAATAATCATCATGAGTCAATCCTTTTTCTAATGTTTTTAAATCATAAATATACTCTCTCTTATCATCTATATGATCTTCTAATGATTTTTTTGCCCAATTAGGAATACAGTTATAATTATCATAATTTTTATTAAAATATATAAAGTTTATTGCAAGTTCTCTTCTTACTACTAATTCTTCAATATATTTTTTATTATTTACTTCTTTATAAATATATAATGGTGATATTTGTCCAAAATGTAAATACGGCGACATATTTGATTGATAATCTAAAGAAGGATCATTATGCAATTCGTCATATTTATTTGTTTTACTTTCGACAAAAACAGATAAATGTTTTTTTGCTTGAGAAGTTCCTCCAATAAAATATTTACTTTTAGATACAGAGTTATCTTTAATATATTTTTCCATATTATCAAAATTAAAATAATCATCAATTTCTATACTGTTTTCTATACTTTCATATACGAAATCTTTTATATATTTACTCAATTGCTTATTAATTTTATTTCTAATAGTTGCTGCACTATATTCTTCTTTATTTGAAACTTCTTCTATTGGTACAATAACATTTGTTTCTATTTGAACAAAATTTATATTTATCTTTCTTGAAACATTATTTCTCCATTCAATTTCTTTTTTTAAATATCCTCTATCAGTAACTAATAATACAGCATCTTTTGAAAGTTCTATGATACCTTCATCAGGATTTTTTAATTCAATAATCATTTTAACATTTCTTAAATTTAATGAGCTTTTAACTTCTTTTAAACCTTCAATCATAAAAGAATAATGTCTATAGTTTGCTTCTGGAAAATCATTTGCTATTCCAAAATAAACAATTAATGGCTTTTCTAATTCGTTTGCTCTTCTAATTGAATACTCTAATGCATGATTATACTCAGATCTTTGACTTGCTTGCATCCAATAAACAACAAATTTACCATTTGTATTTATACTTTTAGCATTTAAAAATTTAACTCTTTCTTTTTCTATCAATCTAACTCCCAATCCAAGCAATATAAGTTATTTAGTATTAATTATTTCAATTGCTCTATCAAGCGTTTCTTCTAATGAATTATAAATAAGTTCTTTCGATTCTTTTTTAAATAGCCAATCCAAGTATTTAATTTTTTTAGCTTTTTCTGGTCTACCATAAATAACTTTCTTAGGATCTTTTGCTATCCAATAACCAAATTCAACATTAGTAGTAAATGCTGGCATATTTTCTAAATCTCTTGGTATCCAAAAAACAATAACTTTAGCATTAATTAAAGCTGTTCTTTCCCATTCGACTTGATCATCATAATCTATCCTTCTTACATCTTCGTATTCGGGATAATATACAATTCCGTCAAAGCTTTTACTTTCCAAGTATTTTATTGCTTCTGGTCTCCAAGAACTAATTTCTTTATTTCTTGGAGTAGGACCCGCTAAAAATATTGAATCTTTATTATTTATTATTACTTCCATATTTGAATAATTAACTATCATAATTTACACTCCTATTAACATTTTATCAGATACATAATCTTATTATCTTTTTACTGTTTGTATTTTAACCTATTTATAGACTAATACTTAAATAATTAAAAATTTGTTTTTGATTTTATCCCGTATATAACCTAAAATAAAATTATTATTAGAGTAATTTTTATTACTTCCTTATATATTATATATTATTTTAAACAAAAAACGAACTCCTTATTGGAACTCGCTATATTTCTTCAATGGGGATATTCAAATAGGCGCAAAACGTTTTTATTTTACTTCTTTGCACGTTTAGTGTCTTATTATTTTATATCTTTGCTTTGGGGCTGACTATAAATATCAGCATATTGCTTTAAATGATACTCTCTATAATATTCATTATAATCATCTCCCATTTTTCGTTCATATTCTAATGCTGCTTCTAAAATTGTTTTATCAGCACAACTAATTCTAAAAATAGGCGATTTATCTTCTGTTTCATATGACATATCATTATTAACAAGATTGCCACTAACATCAAACAATATATTACCTAGTATTCTTAAGTCCGTTGGGGTTTGATAAATCAAATGAAATATATCAAAAGTATTTGGACTACCCATAATATCAAATTCGTAATTTGTTGGATATTTCCATTCATTTACAGCTTTTAAAATATTAGGAGTCAAATATTTTGCTCTTCCAATATTTCTAATTCCATGAGTATCAACTATAAAGCTCTGGTTTTCATTTGTATAACCAAGTACAGAAAAAGTTTTCATATTTTCATTAAACTTCTGAGTTAATCCTTTTCTCTCTTGTTCTATTTCATGAAATTTATCATGACTAAATCTAATATCTAAAGTTGATATTCTTTCAATTTCATGAATAATATCAATTTGTCTTTGAGATAAAACTGTAGCATTAGTCGTAATAGAAAAATAATGCGTTTTTATCCCTTTTTTATTAATTATTGAAAGTATTTTTTCTAATTTTTCTGGAACAAGAAAAGGTTCTCCACCAGTTAAAAATAAAGTTCCTATTTCTGTAACACCATTAAAAATATTATCTAATATACTATCTTGAATATCTTTGCTTTCACGATCTCCCCTAAGGCAATGTGCACATTCTAAATTACACCTTCTAGTAACTTCTATACCCAAATAATCTACTTTAAAACTTTCAAATGTTT
>CAYYIP010000033.1:0-5792 GCA_964472015.1 uncultured Hyphomicrobiales bacterium
AACCTTATACCTAAATAAAATTAACCATTTTAAGGGCTATTTTGCACATACCTCGTTGAGAGAATAAATAAAAATATAAAGAGTAAAATTATCTCTTAGTGATTAGAAATGCAGAGAAAACTTAATTTTGGAGAAGAAGATGCTTATTATTTTTATTATAAAAATAAAGAAAAAAAGATAGAACCGGTTAGAAACAAAGACTTAAATGAAAAAGCTAAGTTATTATTAAAAAAAATATATGAAGAACATAAAGATAGTATACCAGAAAAGTTTATTATTAATTGGTCCGAAGTTAAACTATTTCATCCAAAAGGGAATATACTCGAAGCGCACGCTTTAATCTTAGAGCTTACAGAAGGATCTTATGATATACATAATGAATTAAATCATCTAACTGGTAAATCTTGGACTAAATTCACCTGTAGTTGGTTTTTATTTAATGCTTTGAAACAAGACTTAAATGAAGAAAAGTCAATATGTAAACAATGCGAAGACCATCCGGCAACTTATTCCCCTACTATGATGGAAGAATTTATTAGTTTTTTTACGAAGGAAAAGATGAGTGTTCTAGACCCATTTTTAGGTATAGGAAGTACTTTAGTTGGATGTAAAAGAACTAATAGAATTGGTTACGGAGTTGAAATCAATAAAAAATATTATGAGATAGCAATTAAAAGAACACCTGAATTTAAAAAAAATATTTATAATGGAGATGCAAGAAATATAAATAAAATCTTTGAAGATAAAAAATTTAATTTTTGTATATCTTCGCCTCCCTACTGGAATGTTTTGAATAGAAGTACTGCAGATTTCAAAAAATTAAGAAATGAGAAAAATCTAGATGTAAGATACTCGGAGCTGAAGAATGATTTAGGGAACATAGACGAATATGGTAAATTTTTATCTGATCTTTCAAAAATCTATTTAGATATTTATGATTTATTATATGATAAATCCTATATCGTAATAATTGTAAAAAATATTAAAAAAGGAGGAGTTATGTATCCTTTAGCATGGGATCTTGCTAAAATACTTTCTACTAAGTACGTACTTAAAGATGAAAGGATATGGATACAGGACAAAATTAGTTTGGCCCCTTTTGGTTATCCAAAAGTTTGGGCAAGTAATATTTTACATCACTATTGTATCATACTCAGAAAAGAAGAAAATATAAATAAGTCTATTTAATAAAAATATTGTGGAGAAATAAATGATAGAAAATCAAATTGAATCTCAATTTAAATATTTTGAATATTTAGATTATCTTGATAATTATGAAAATAGAGAATATTCAAAAATTTACAAGATTCATAAATATTGGGCTAGAAAACCTTGGTATCCCATAAATCAATGTATTAGAAAATATTCTTATGAAAGAGATTTAGTTGTTGATTTATTTTTAGGTAGTGGAGTTATGGGATTAGAGGCCATATGCCTAAATAGAGATTTTATAGGATTTGATATAAATCCAATAGCAGTATTCATTTCTGATAATACTTTAAACTACGAGTTTATTGAAAATGATTTTATTAATGAACTTAATTTTATTAAATCAAAAATAGATAAATTAATGTATTCTATTTATTCAATAGATAAGAAATGTAGTATATGCCAAACTAATCTTACAATGGACCATATTAACATTGGCCCTAAATTTAAAAATAAAGAAAATGGAGTTTTTTTTTGCCCGGGATGCAACAAAAGAAAAAGTAAACAAAACATTACTGTATCTAAAGAGTATATGGATAATAAATATAATATTGATAAATGGATACCACTTGCAAAGTTTCCAGAAAAATTTTATAAAGATAGATTTTCATACAAAGGTATCAAAAAAGTTACAGATATGTACACAAATAGAAATTTATATGCTCTATCAGAAATATTGTATTGCATAAATAATACTAATTTAGAATATAAGAATTTATTCTTATTAGCTTTTACTAATACCTTATTACATGGCAGTAAATTGAAAAGTGAAAATGTTAGACCATTGAATGTAAATAATTATTGGATACCTGATGACTTTATTGAAGAGAACGTATGGTTAAGATTCTTAGATAGAGTAAATCTAATAATCAAATCTAAAAGAACATACAAAGAAAGAGTTTCTAGTATTGATAAATTAGGTAATTACAAATTATATATAACTTCTTCTTCGAATACTAATCTAAAAGATGAATCTATTGATTATATCATTACTGATCCTCCTTATGGTGATGTGATTCAATATTCAGAATTGGCCTATATGTGGAATTCCTGGATGAAATCTATATTTGATACAAGAGAAGAATTAATAATAAATCCAAAACAAAATAAAAGTAATAAAGAGTATATCTATCTTCTCGATGACATAATTAGGGAAGGACATAGAATTTTAAAAAGTAATCATTACTTTACTTTATGTTTTAATAATAAAAATTTTGATATTTGGCAAGATATACTAAATATATTTATCAAGAATAATTTTAATCTAATCGATATCGAAGTTTATGATACTCTCGGGAATTCCTATAATAAAAATTGGGCCAAATTTTCACCGAAAGCCGATTTATATCTAACATTTAATAAATCAAAATATGAAGGGCATTTACATAATATTAAATATTCTGTAACTGAATTAATTGCAGAAATATTGAAAGATAATAAAGAAACTAATTGTTCCAAGGTCTACGATTTATTGATTAAAAAATTAATATGGGAATTATATTATAACAAATACAAACCAAATCTTTCAGGATTAAGTATTAAAAAGGTAAATTTAATAATTGGTGAAATATTAAATGGAAATCGATTCTGAGTCATTTCTAGAGATAATGAAGAAAAATTTTAACTTAAAAACAGTTAAGACAGAACTAGGAGAAGGAATAAAGATTGATTGTTATTCTGCTTTTATATATTCAACGATAACAGGATCTGGATATTTGGAAAATTCTGTTTTTCCATTTACGCCAAAAGGTCTTTTAAAAATATTCTACAATGCTTTTAACTATAATTTTATTACAGGTATCTTTGATAACACGAGTCTGAAATATACTCCTTACAATCTATATCTTTCAAGAAGATATTTATTTGAAGGGGAAAAAGTTATCATTCCTGTTGAATTTAATAGTGAAATTGAACTTCAAAGAAAATTAGAGTATTTTATTGAGAAGAAAGGGAATGAAAAAAATAATTACCTTATACAGAGAATCGAATTATCTAAAAAAGGGAATGGAATGGAACCATTTTTGGAATATTTGTGTTCAGAATACTTTAGAAAAGAAGGCTATCTTGTAGAAACTCAAATTCCCCTAAGTTATCGAGATGGAACTCCTGATTTTGGAGGGTATAGGATTTTCAAATTTCAAGAATATTTACATAATACTAATCTACCTTTGTCCAATATCCATATTATAGAATTAGCAATGTTACGCTTAAGATTGATTATGGAGGAGAAAAATAATAGAAAAATTTCTTCAGATTTTTTTATTATTGGAGAAGCTAAAACAAGTACTTTGGAAATGAAGGAACAATTGAAAAAATATATGGGCACAAAAATATTTAACGAAGGATACCAAATTTCCCCAGGTAATCTGAAATCATATCCTCACTTTGGATCATTAGAGATTGACAAGAATTACAAAATTATAGTAAAAGAGCCAGAAATAATTAATAATAATATTGATAAGAATTTACAAAAAGAATATTCTTTATGGTTATCTAACTATCTAAAATATTATTTAATTAGTAATTTAACAAATGATGAGTTTAATGAATTTTACGTTGAAAAAAATAAGTCAATTATTTCTGGAAAAGAAGATTTAATCTCTTTTATAAATAATTTAGAATATGATGAAATAATAAAAAAAATAAAGGAGATTTGTTACGGCTCAGTCTAGTGATGAAATTATCAAGAGAGAAATAGTAGATATCTTTGGACCAGATATAAATGGACTAAAATTAAAGATATTTCCTGAAAGTAGTAATGATGATAAAATTCTTTTTTCTGAAGGAGGCCTTACATTTGGGTATAAAGGTCTTAAATATGGATCATGTGATGCTTGTTGGTATCAAGAATTCAATCCATGGATAGACCCCTTTAATGGAAAGAAATGCGAAATGAGGCCCGTAATTGCTTTAGAGGGAACAGACGCCTTAAACAGAGGCTCTTCAGGAAATGCACAATATCAAAGATTTCATCATGCGTTAGGTGCAGTAAAAAATGGTTTGATAGGTATATATTATTTAAGAAAAGGTAAACACTTAATTCAGCCAGATCTATATGGGATGGCTTTTTTTGCTTCTAAATATGAAAATGGACATTATTTAATAATTGATGATTTGTTGGAACTAAAACAGCTTCTAAATGTTATTGATAATGAAAAAAGATTAAATAAATTTATACAATTAAAAATAAATTCAATGTATAATATATTTAATGAAAGTTTTAAATTAAAATATAAATCATCTTGGGAAATATTTGCAAAAAAACGCTCATCTATTTTATTTCCGGGGCATATAATAAAACATTCTGGCCGGATGAGGAGAAATTTTACAGATGGATCTCAAAGAGCCGGGCATATTGCAGTTGGAGAAATGTACTTAACAAAATATTTCTTTTTTGAAAAAAAATTCTATTATTTATGGCCAAGAATGTCTAAAGCAGATATATTATATTTAGATTCGAAAAAATCTAGTGACAAAGAATGGAGCCTATTAAGAAATGAGCCTAATGTTAAAATTATCACAATCGACAATTTAGAGGGAATTTCAGAGAATCTAAAAAAAGAATTAATGTCACTAAAAGACAAACCTTTGAAAGGATATCATTTAAAGCAATATAACAAAAATGTAAAGATTATTGAGAAAGACATAATATCTGGAAAAATTAAAGTCTTGAAGTCAATATGAGTTTACAAAAATTAATCGGCCCTATTTTGATTTCAATTCTATCTTATCGTAGCCTTCCGAATCACCCCCCGTTTGTCAAATCCATTTTTCTTCAAAATATCGATCTATCTCTTTCATCTCATTATTAAAAAACTTTTCAAAGTTATTTTCTATTTTTGATTTTATTGATTCTAAGTCATCTTCATCATATTCATTAGTTGAGAGTATAGTTGTACTAAGTACACTATGCCATTTTAGACTCAAGTTCTTTTTTGTTATGTTAAATAAGTCTGGTCTCTCTAAACAGAATCGGTGGAGTTTCTCCCTGTATTCTGCATTTCCAGGGCATATACTAAGTCTAAGCTGAATTCTTTTATTGATGTTTACAAAATAATAAAAGAAGATTCTCTCAGATGCATCAGAGCCTAGTTTCTTAATTTTCCTGTCCAATATATTTGTAGTAAGGTGTATGTAAGTCTTTTCTCCAGAAATTTTATCAAGTCAAAATTAACAAGCATCTCGGCCAAGTATTCACTTACCGTGAGCTCAAGGTCAGGCCTATAATCAAAAATCAAATCAAGCGCTTTTTTATGCTTGGAATAAATCTTCCTGCATATATCTTCAATCTCTCCTTTCTCCACTATATACCTCCTTAAAATCCTATTATACTGGTCAATAAAACTATAAACATACCGGATAAATAATCTTTTTTATGCTCTAGGATGCCTTCAAGCAATTCAGCAATAGATCCGTACGGGAATGGAATCCAATCTGAATCGCTAGGCTCTATTCCATAAGGTGTCAAAAAAATCAATAATCTGTTGTAATCCGGAAATTCATTACCCATAATTTTTTTATATCTTACAAGCTGATCTTGTCCTTCTGAGCTCTTAATCTTGTTTTCAATTGCTATGGCTACC
>CAYYIP010000034.1:0-4556 GCA_964472015.1 uncultured Hyphomicrobiales bacterium
AAAATCAAATACAAACAAAACTAAAAACCAAAAAACTAAGAAAATAGAAATTCTCTTGAATATATACTGCTTTACCTGGAGAGCAAAAAACCAGTACAATCATTTGATGATCAATTGTTAATGAACAAATTGGGAAACCCCCTCACATACAAAACATTCAGCCAATACTTCCGAGACCTTAACATCCGGTGCGGGTTTGGCATACAGGGGCGTTCAATCTATTTCAGAAGTCATAACCTACGGAAATGGTTTGCACAACAACCAGAAAACACCACACTAGGATATATGAACACCCGCCGCCTCATGGGACACCAAGTATACGACCAGACTAGCAGACGATATTTTAAAACAAATGAAGAAGTTTTGTACAACTTATATTTAGATAATATGAATGTTGTGTCAATTTTCAGCAATCTCCAAGTGTTCAACCACACTTCTGAAGAAGTCAAAGAATTACAGGAAGAACTTAAACGACGTGATGAACGTGACCTGGCCCGGGATGAAGAACTAAGACAAATGCGCAAGGATATAGATCGATCATTGCAAATCAAAAAAATGGAAGAAAACCTCACAAAAGAATAAAGAATCCTTGTCTACTATGATTAAAGAATTTCCTAAACTATTAGAGAGCATAACGATAGAAACCCAAGACTGAGAAATACAACAACTACGTCGAGAAGTAGACCGAACATTAAGACTTAGGGAAATGGAAAATAATCTTGAAAAATAAATAAAAATAATACTATTATAGTTTGTTTTCACTCCCTATATGATTAATTCTAAAATTTTTCTTGTAAAAATAAAAATACATCGTTAATATATAAACCACTCCCAAAAAATAAAATAAAATTGCATATAATGGGTCTTGTAGAGATTTTGATCTAAATAGGTAAGTGTAGATCAATATTAATGCCTGGAATACAAAAATTGGTACCGGGACCATATAATATATTTTAGGGTTGTAGTTTTTGGTTTTGAATGCAAATAAAATAACCATTACTAGTGCTGCCAAACTAACAAAAAGAGCTAATGGATCTCCAGAAATCACAAAATATAGTTAATTACTTATTGTTTGGGACTGATGATAGGAATTGTTTTATCCAATTTTCGAAAAATGATGTATTTCCTATAATTTTTTCAAATATGTTTGTACAATCTTTTTTTAATTTATTTTCGTCTTTATAATTGTTTCTTGAGATTATACCCTTTATATTTCTCCATATATCTTCAATAGGGTTTAAATCTGGAGAATATGGTGGTAAAAATATTAAATTAATATTTAAGATTTCTGCTATTTTTTCTACTAGTTTGGTTTTGTGAACTCTGTAATTGTCTAAAACAATGTTAAATTTCTTTTCTTTCTTTAAAATTCCGATAATTTCTCCATTTTCTAGGTTTTCTAGTATTTTATCTCTTTTTATTTTATCAATTCTTCTGTAATTGCTTATTTCTTCTTTATTGCACCTACGGTTGATTTTTTTTATTTTCTCATCTTTTGTTAATTTCTCATTGTACAAATCATTAATGGTTTTTTCTCTAAAATTATATTCTGTCATTCTCTTTTTTCTTAATATGTCTTGTGCATAAGTAGTGGATAGATTAAAGTTATTTATCGCGTTTATTAATAATTTTTGACCTTTTTTATCTTCCATATTCACTATTCTCATTTTTATTAGTATTTTTTGAGAATTCATGAGCTTTTGTTGACTTGGAAAACTCTAAATAAGAGTTACAATTTACTCCTTGTAAACCAGTTCCATTGATTTTAATTTTTATTGGATATTTAGCGATTTTGTTCTTAGTTAATGGTGGATGTATTGTTCTAAGCGAATTAGGAATATTTTGAAAGCCTACAGAATCTAAAAAAGCTAAATATTCATTTTCTAGATCTATTTCATCAGTTTTTTTTTTAAAGCTTCTTTAGGATTATCAGGCTTGTTTTCGTAAATAGGGAATGGTTTACTGTAATTAAGGTTTAACTTCTTTCTTACAATCTCCCAAACTTGCTTATAAGAATAATCAACGTTATATTTCTCTTTTATAATTTTTTGAGCATCCGAAATACTGTAATTTTTAGTTGGATCTGATAAAATAGATTTTAACTCATTTAATTGCTTTTCATTTAAAAAAGACGGTCTTCCACCAGCATATTTAGGAATCAAACCTTCTAAACCATGTTCATTGTAATCATTTAACCACCTGAAACCTGTTCCCCTACTTATACCAACGAATTTGGCCGAATAAGAGATAGTATTCCCTTGTTTAACCGATTTCAAAAACAACAAACGTTTATACAACTTTAATTCCATCTTCAAATCTTTAATAAGCTTATTTATCTCATCCATACTCAAATGATCTTCCACAACAATCTTACTTTTACCAGACATACAAAATAATATATCAAACATCAGTTATAAAAGTTTCGTAATATACTATAGAACAACAACATAATAAAAATAATTAATTGTCCGTATAGTAAATTGACCTCTTTTCTCATCTAATTCCTCTTTTGAAAACATTTGCCAACATTAACACAATAAAAATATAATTATTATACTAAATTTAAGACTTTTATTATTTTCCATAAGATATTAATAACAATCAATTTGCATTTCTCGATAATACTATCCATCTTCATAATAAATCGGCTTTGTAGAAACCATGTTTTTTTTTTATTTGAAATTGAGGTTTTTTTGATTTTTTTTGGGTAATGAAAATAACTTTGTTGGTTTTAGGTTGAGTTTTTTCTGTTTTCACTTGAAATTACACTTACATATTTTTAAATACGGTTGCTAAAGTATTTATAAGGGGAAAGGGGAATAATATTATTATGATTAGCGAAATCTATTATTCCCCTGTTTATTGTGGGGTCTCAAAGCAGTTAAATCTTTTGGATTTTAATTTTAAAAATTCTAGATATTCAATGTTTAAAAAGATTTTCAAATAAGAATAGTCGATTTAAAGAAAATAAGTTGGTCGAATTCATTGAAAGAACATATTATTATGTTAAAATAGCGATAAGTAAGTATTCTAATGCTTTTTCAAACCATTTATATTCACAACATGCTTTATTCACATATATATGGCAATGAAAATTTTACACAAAAATCAACTATATCGTGAAATAATTGATTTTTATTGGTGTATTAGACCTGATTAAGAAATATATTGAGAATATAAAAAAGGTTCCGCACTTTTACTACGATCCAAAAATTTTTTAAAAGACTACCTTCAAAACAAATTAGAGAATATTTACCGTTTAATAATTATCATTAAACGATATTAAAGCAGTATATAATAGCATTAGACGGCTCTGGTTTTTACTAATGATTATGCAGACAAGTATTATGCAAAATAATACGGCAAAAAGAAAGAAAACGCTACATAAAAAAACCTACTTAACAATAGACGTGAAAACTCGCCTTATTTTTATTATTATCAAAATATCACGTGGACTGAAATATGATACACAATTTGCAAAACCCTGCATTAAGACATAATCAAAAAGATATAAACCAAATTACATAGTAGCAGACAAAGCATATGACACAGAACCAATAAGAAAATGTATAAAAATGAAGAACTCAAAAGCATTTGACCATAATTACCTCCTCAAAAACAGAGCCAAAAAAAGAGGACAATACAGACTAAAAAGCCCAGCAATATTTCGACAGAAAATATATTTAAACAGAAACATATATAGAAAGCATATTTTTCAGCAATAAAGAGAAAATTTAACGGTACAAACCATAGTAGAAGCACACAACTATCAAACAAAAGAAACTAAACTCAAAAACACGATATACAACATATACAGATCAACACAAATCAACTAAAAAAAAGGGTTTCTACAAAGCCAAAACTAAATTCAAATATATAAGTATTACCAATTCTATAATCATCATGCATAATGACAATAAGAATATGATTTAAAAAATAATCCATTTACTTACCATCACCATAAATAACAACCAAATAATTGCTACTTAATAAAAATAAAGATTATTAACACCTTATAATGCCATTTTCTCATGATTGAGCAAAATCAGCTAAAACTACAAAATACTTCATTTTAAATATAAGATTGAATATAATTTAAGTTTCCGTAATATATTTTTATAAATCATTCTTATCCTCCTAATTCCCCGAGAACCCAATTTCAGATAAAAATCATAATTGTTCCGAAATTTTCGTTTAAACCCCCCAATATGGACATTAACTTTATCAAGCTCCCACTAAAAAAGCTCCAAAGATAAATACTACTAAATTTCCCACATATTTTATCTAATTTATATATCGGGGAAGTATCAAAGAGGTTTAAACTTCCTTATCAATAGTATATGTTTATTTTTGTAGTTTAAAGCAAAAATGCCTTCTGAAACAAATTTTATTTACATATAAGTTGTACACAATAAAAATAACACTATTTTTTCCTATTATTTTTACATATTCTGGATAATTACGAATTGTAATAAAACACTTGGATTACTTCTCACACACACTCTTGATTGTTCCTTAATAGCCTTCCATGTATAATATTTTTCTAGAAAAACATG
>CAYYIP010000035.1:0-3785 GCA_964472015.1 uncultured Hyphomicrobiales bacterium
GATGAAATAGGAATAGAACGCATAAAAAGAGCAGCAAAGAAAATAAAAGAATCTAATCCTTTATTTAATGGTGATTTAGGATTTAAACATTATAGTTTAGTAGAACTACCAGAAAATACAATAAATAAATTATATGAATTTAATTCAAATACTATATTATTAGATTCTACCGCTATAATAAATGATTTAGGAAAAGATAGTATATTAGAAACGTGGTTGGTTAGAGATGGTTATGGATTTGGTGCAGAAATATCCAAAATAGAACTTAATAATTATACAGCTTACTATTGTAACAAACATATCTATTTAATAGATACAGATTTTAATGAAGATTCAATGTGTGCACTTATAAAAAAAATTGGTGACGAAAAAGATTTCAATCCAGAAACCATAGTATTATTTGGTTATAATTTTACATTTACACAATTAGAAATGATAGAAAAAAATATTATTACATTACAAAATAATGATAAAAATTTAAATGTAAATATAGATATAAGACATTAATATTATTTTATATTAAATATATAAATAATAAAAAAAGAAAATATATAAAATCTAAAAGCTACATAAACACAATTAACTAAATATGGAACTAATACTACAAAATAATCTTGAACATCAACAAAAACCTGTTGATGCTATATGTAATGTTTTTAAAGGTGTTAAAATAGAACAAGATTTAGATTATAAAAATTGTATTGTAGATTTAACAGATGCAAATCTAAAAAATAATATAAAATCTATACAAGAACAAAATAAAATATCTATTTCTCAAATATACTCTGAAACAGATGCAAAATATATTGAAAAATGTTTGAATTTAGATATCAAAATGGAAACAGGCACTGGTAAAACGTATGTTTATACTAAGTCTATTTATGAACTTCATAAACGATATGGTATCAATAAATTTATAATAGTAGTTCCATCGCTTCCAATAAAAGCTGGTACAAAACAATTTATAAAAGATCCTGCGGTATTACGACATTTTCAAGATACTTGCGGATATGGTACCACAATAGATTTACAAGTGTTAGAATCTAAACAAAGCAGTAAAGGGAAAAGATATTTCCCGTCTGAAGTTCGTTCTTTTGTTAGTAATACAAGAAATTTAACAAATAAGATATATGTTTTATTAGTTAATATGAGTCTATTAACTAATGGGAAGCTTTTAAGTCGTAATGATTATGATAGTTCTGTTGAAAATTTTAATCGTCCTTTTGATGCTTTAAAAGCTACTAGATCTTTTGTTATAATAGATGAACCACATCGTTTTTCTAATGACCAAAAAGCCTATGAAACAATAATAAAAGAATTACAACCACAATGTATTATACGTTTTGGTGCTACATTTCCTATGACAAAATATAAAACAGAGAAGAAAAAACATATTGATTATAAAAATTTATTGTATGATCTTAATGCGTGTGATGCTTTTAATCAAAATTTGATAAAAGGTATTGCTAAAGAACACTTTGAAGTTTCTTATAAAATTAATGAAAAAATCAAATTAACAGATACCAAAAAAAATAATTATGCAAAATTTATATATCATACATCAAATTCAAGTAAAAGTTATGAATTAAAGAAGAATGATTCATTAGGGATTATAAATGAAGGACTTTCCGGTTTAACTATAAATGGAATTGGTAAAGACTTTATAGAATTATCAAATGGCCAGTGCAAAAAGAAAGGTGAAGAATTTGCAGTTGATATATATACTACATCTTATCAAGAAGGGATGCTAAGATTAGCAATAAAAAGACATTTTGAAATTGAAAGACAAAATTTTGAAAGAAATATAAAAATTAAAACATTAGCATTATTTTTTATAGATGATATAGATTCTTTCCGTGGAAATAAAGAAAATAAAGCTTGGTTACGCGATAAATTTGATGAATTATTAATTGCTCAAATAAATGACGAATTAAAAAAAACAAACTCAGATGAATATAAAGAATATTTAAACGCAAGTAAAGATGATATTGCAGGTTGTCGTGCAGGATATTTTGCAAGAGATAATAGTAATAAAGATGATGATATTGCAAAAGAAGTTCAAGATATATTACATAATAAAAAAGAATTACTATCTTTTAAAAAAGAAAACGGCAAAATAAATATACGACGTTTTTTATTTTCAAAATGGACATTAAAAGAAGGTTGGGATAATCCAAATATTTTTACTATAGCAAAATTACGTTCAAGTGGTAGTGAAATTAGTAAAATACAAGAAGTAGGAAGAGGTTTAAGACTGCCAGTTGATGAAAATGGAAATCGTATAAGTAATTATGAATTTAAATTAAATTATATTGTTGATTTTTCGGAAGCAGATTTTGCTAACAAACTTGTAGAAGAAGTAAATGCACAGATACCAAATATAGATCCCCAAAAAATCTCAGAAACAGAACTTAAACGAGTTGCAAGTTTCAGAAAGCTTACCCCCGATGATTTATTCTCGGACTTAATTGCCAAAAAATATATAGATAGACATTATATTATAAAAGATGAAAAACGTAGTGCTTTTTATCAAGAATATCCAGAATTTAATAATATTAGCAATAATAAAATCATTGATATTAATAAAAATGAAAAGAAAACTATTACAATACGACCAAATATATATAATGAGTTAAAAGAACTTTGGAAAATTCTTAATAAAAAATATATTATATATTTTAAGGATGAAATAAATAAAGAATTAGAAAAAAAATTACCTAATATCCTTGACGGAGTATTAAAAAATAAAAAAATAACAAGTAAACGTGAAACAGTAAAAGTAGATACTAATAAAAAGTTAACAATAGTTGACGAAGATAAAATAACTTATGAAATAAAAGGAAGAAAATTATTATATAATGATTTCTTGAAAAAAATAAATAGAGCAACTCATATTCCAATTATTTCTATACATAATGCTATATGTGAGTATGCAAAAAATAATCCAGATACATTTAATGAAACATTTATAAATGATGCAACTTTGGAAAAAATACTTATTAATTTCAATAAAATTAAAATAGAATTGTTAAGTTGTAAATTTTGTTATAAACAAACAAAATATTTGCCAACAAATACAGCTCTAACTAAATCCGATGGAACTCTAAGGGACGATGTTGCAATAGGTTTAATTGGTACTAATATAGATAAAGGTAACGCTCAAGAAAAATATTTATATAATGAAAAAGCTTATGATTCTAAATTAGAACTAGAAAATATTAAAGAAAATATAGACGAAGTTATTGTTTTTGGAAAAATACCACGTAAAAGTATTTCTATACCTACTATTTATGATTCTTATAGTCCAGATTTTATGTATATCATTAAAAAAGGAAATGGTAAAAATGAATTAATTATTGAAACAAAAGGATATGATGATAATGATGCTCTTAGTAATATAGAAAAAGAAAAAATTAATAGTGCTAAAAAATTCTTTGAACAGTTAAAGCAAGATGGTTATAATGTATACTTTAAAACACAAACAAATAATCAAAATGTAATTAATATAATTAATAGTATTATTAAAGATTAATTAAAGAATTAGATTAATAAAATAAAAATTTTTGATTTTAAAATTATATTTTAATTTATTATATAGTAATACAAACAAGAAACATAAAAAAATGATAAAAGATATAATCAATAAAAATGAAAATAAACAATATAATAGCGATGCAATAGAACACTTAAAAAAATATTTCCCTAATTGTTTTAATAAAGCGAATCAATTTGATCTTGATAAATTTAAAGATATCATAGGACAAAATAATATTGATACTATCAAC
>CAYYIP010000036.1:0-1594 GCA_964472015.1 uncultured Hyphomicrobiales bacterium
CCCGTCTGTGCCTATTTTATCAATGATGCTTTCAGCTGTCTCATCGCCTGTGTTTATTCCTCTGACAGCATCTAAAGCATCCCAATCCCCTGGGGTGTCCAAAAGACTATAATAACTACGCTCATCTAAATCTTCAAGATTATGACTATGACCTATCTGGCTGTAAGTGTTATCCATCAATGGAATTAATGTGTGAAACAAATATAACTCACTTATAAACACCTCTCGACCACGCTTGCCGTAAAAAACAAACTCTCCACTGTCAGACCTATACCATATCTGACCAGCTAACGGATTGTCTATGTCAGATGTTACATTATGCAAAACAGCATTCTGTAACTCCTTATAACATAAATCTAAATTACCGCCAAATTTCATATTTCTCCTTTTTTATCTGTCTATGATTATCTTAAAATGCTCTATGTCCTGCGCAGTAAACGTTGCAGGAAAAACATCGTAAGATAACTTTGGTAATTCAATAGTAACTACCTCTTGTAATGACTTGCTAAAAGCTGCTCGTATACTATCCTCTTGCTCTATTATCTTCTTATGCTTCTCCTTATATGACGATAATACAGATGCATACTCATGCTGTAACTCAGATGAAGACGCTTCTCCAACAGATTCATAGTTACGCTGTATTCGCTGCAAACCAGAAATGTAATCCTCTAATGGCTTGATAATATCTCGTAAATCCTTTACTATGTCGCTTATCAATAACATGTAATCGTAAACTACTAACGCAAAGTCCTTGCCCTGATAATCACTGTACTTCATCAATCCTAAATGTAACTTGTAAATGTCTTCTTTCTTATACTCCATATATATATTGTTATATTGTTAAAACTCTATTTTATCTATGTCTATTTTTTCTATGTCTATAAACAAATCTTCTATTATATCATCTATACTACATGTGCAATCTTCTAAATTATCATAATCATACAACATGCTGTCATCCAAAATACTTACTAATTCGCCATCCAATTCTTCCATGTCAAATTCGTTTAAGTGAAAATTGTTAATTATTGCACAACAAAAATAATATTATTTTCTATAATATATATCTATGTTTTATGTTTTTATCAACAAATAATTGTTAATAAACTTTTCGCTTATAATCCCTGTCTAAAAGCAACTTCTTTATCTATTATAGATAATTAATAAATATAATAATAATATAGCTAATATAGCTAATATAATATAGCTATAGCTATAGCTAATATAATATATATATTAATAATAGCAAATATAGCTATTATAGCTATTATAGCAAGTATAGCTATTAGCAATATAACAAAAGCAAATAATATATATATATATATAATTAATAATATAGCAATAGCTAATAAGCATATAGCAATATAATAAAAAAAAAAAAAAGCAATAGCAATAAATAATAAGCAAAAGAAAAAGCAAAACAAGTAAAGAAGCAAAAGAAGAAAAAGCAAGGGAAGAAGCAAGGTAAGAAGGTATAAGCAAGATAAGGAGGTATAAGGCAATAAGGTAACCCCCTGCTACCCCCCGTAGCTTATAATTAAATAAAATAAAATAATTAAAAAAAAATTAACATCATGAGTAAATTAATGTTAGA
>CAYYIP010000036.1:1694-3691 GCA_964472015.1 uncultured Hyphomicrobiales bacterium
AAAAGAGGGGCAACCCTCTTTTTTTTTATTCTTTTTTTTATTCTTTTTTTGCTATTGCTAATCATGCTATCGGGCAATAGCTCTTAAAAGCTATTTGCAGCTTGATAGCGGGCTTATAATAGCAAAGAGGATATCTAATACCTCTTTCTATTTGCCATGCCTTAAAACGCTTTAAAATGCGTCAAAGCGTAGCAAGCCAAAAGCAGCCGCAAAAAAAAAAGTAGCTACTAAACAAACAACAAAATCAAACCAAATTTAAACATACGTAATGCACTGATTTCCACTTAATGATTATCAGCAAGTTACGTATTTCCTAATTAGCTGATAATCAGCAGTCGGTCTCCGTTTTTACGGGGGTTAGACCAACCAAATATATACAAACTATTTACTGTAATATCTAATGCTATAAATAGCAAAGGATATAAAATGCTATTTGCTTATCTGTTAATGCAATAGACTGGTGGTCTCCTTTTTTTTGCTATTTCAGAATACTTTTTGCTATTTTTTTAGTTAAGATATGCTTATATAGTATTTTATTTTACAGATATTATGTTATCTATAGATAAATAAAAGCTAACCACTATAGATAATAGCAACAAGTTATATATATGTTATGTATTATAGTTTTATATATTGCTTGTAATATATAAGATATTTTTAAGAAGGAAATTAATAATTAAATATAAATAATAAAAATAAAAATAAAAGATATGAAAGAATTAGAAATTAAGAAAGAAGAAATTAGAAGTTCTATTATAAATAGAGAAAATTTCTATTTAGGAACTTTTGGCATTTTTGCAAATAGTAAAAAACCCTTAAGAGAGCCTGATTACATATCATACACTCGAGATTATGAAATTTCATCTGAGTATTGGTATGGGACAGATAAAGGCGGAGAATACGTAATCCGAAGAAGTGGACATTGGTCTATATATATAGGTGATGAAGATTGGTGTTCAGGTTATCATTTCATAAGAAGTTGTTTTTGGATTTTAAAAACCAAAAAAAATAATGAAATAACTGGAAAATGTTATTTCTCCGATTTTAAAAATCAGGAAGAATAAAATATTAATTAAATAAAAATAAAAATAAATAATAAAAGACATGAAAGAATTAGAAATAATAATCACAGATGGCATTGCCACTGATGATTTAAATAAAATAAAAATTGAAAACAAAAAAATAGAAGAGATAATCAAATCTTGTAATGCTTTAAATATTAACGAGCATCACATTACAAAAAAAGATCTAATAAATATTAAGGCTTTTAGTTGCATATATAATATGGAGTTAAAAAAACAAGATAACAATTTCATCTTAAAGCAAAAGAATGGTGATATTTGGAAGATTGAAAAATCCTTTCAATACAAACCATTTGTAAAAAGTAATATTTACTACAGGTATTATTTTCCTGTAGAAAAAAAGACTATTATTGATGGTCAAAAGACCACAATAAAAATAAATAATTACAAAGAAATTATGATTGGGACAGGCGAACAGCTTGCTTATGATAATAAAATACAAAAATATTATTTCAACCATTCAGAGATTGGAAAATGCTATTTCAACTATAACGTATTAGTTAGAAATAGTAACATAAACAGTTATGCTATAATAGCTGTTAATATTTTCAATAATAAGACTATTAACATCAGCCATTTTATTGAGGATATGATTAACTATAATAGCTATAATTTCAGAAAAAATACATTATCTTATGTGCAGCTATATAATAAAAATATAGATGTACAAATTTATAATTATTTTCAAAATATCATCAATAAATTAAATATAAATAAATAAAACATGGAGAAAGTAAAAAAAATGTTCTCTCTCGAGTATATAGGAGAGACAATGACATGGGCTATGATAATCATTATGGAATTGATTATTGTGGTTGGTGCTATTTTATATTACAAATAAAGTAGCAATAGTAAAAGGGTGGAATACACTTCCACTCTTTTTTTACAAAAAAATCAAATACTAACAATTAAAAA
>CAYYIP010000037.1:0-3143 GCA_964472015.1 uncultured Hyphomicrobiales bacterium
TGTTAATGCAAATATTGTTAATGCTGGTAGTTATGCTACTGCTGGTACTACATTAGTTCAATATGCAGGTCCTGGGACAGATCATTTTCTTACTACAAAAGAATATGTAGATTCTAAAGTAGGTTCTGTTTCTGGTGTTTTAAATAGCGTTACAGGTGATGTTACTTTTGTTGAAGTTCCTCCTGGTAGTGGAAATTACACATCTACAATTAGTAATGGTGCCGTTACAACTAACAAGATAGCAAATAATGCTGTAACAGCAGATAAGATAAGTCTTGCTATTCCTAATAACACAGTTATTAAAGCATTTGGCGGTAAACCTGTTGCTTCAAAAATTACGGACGATGGCACCGATGTTACAATTGATGCTAATTTATTAGTAAATAAGAATACAACACTTGGTACAAATGGTGGGGGTAATACCTTAAGAGTTTATGCTCATCCAGTCTTTTTGGAAAATACATCTTTTACACAAAGTATAAAAGTAGAAGGTCATAGTGGTTTGCTTGGTGATGTAGAGATTGGTTTTGCTGGTACTCCTGCTGACTTAACTGTTTATGGTAATGCTACTTCTGGTACTCCATTAGCTGCTTATAATAATCCAGGTACCGAAAAATACCTTACTACCAAAGAATATGTAGATAGTAAAGTGTCTGCTATTGGATCCGTTACTGGTGATGTTATAATTGCTGAAGCTACTCCTGGAAATTACATATCTAAAATTGATGATGGTAAGGTAACAACAGCTGCGCTAGATGATAAAGCGGTAACAACAGCCAAGATAGAAGATGATGCAGTTACAGGTGCTAAGATAAATCTTTCTATTGCTGATAACACAGTTCTTAAAGTAAATGGTGGCGAACCTGTTGCTTCCAATATTACAGATAATGGTACTACTGTTACAGTTACTGGTCCTTTAGGAGTAACTGGCGCTACAACATTAGGAAGCACCTTAAATGTAACTGGTTTAACTACTACTGCTGGTCTTACAAATACTGGTACATTTACTAATACAGGTAATGCACAAGTTACTGGTAATTTAGATGTAACTGGTAATGTTACTTCTGGTATTGCATTAGCAGATTTACAAGCAGGTGCTAATAGTTTACTTACTACCAAAGAGTATGTAGATTCTAAAGTAAGTTCTGCTTCTGGTGCTGTTTTAACTGGTATTACTGGTGATGTTACTTTTGCTCCTAGTGGTAGTTCTTATATTTCTACTATTAGTAATGATGCCGTAACAAGTGCAAAGATAGCTGATGGCACCATTGCAACTGCAGATTTATCCGATGGTTCTGTAACTAATGTTAAGTTAGGAGCAGATGCCGTTACAACAGACAAGATATTAAATGGCACTATTTTAGCAGAAGATTTAGCAGCTAATACTATAACAGCAAATGAGATTGCAACTGGTGCCGTAACAACTGATGAGATATTAGATGGCACCATTACAACTGCTGATATTGCCGATGATGCAGTTACAGGTGCAAAGATAAATCTTTCTATTGCTGATAACACAGTTCTTAAAGTAAATGGTGGCGAACCTGTTGCTTCCAATATTACAGATAATGGTACTACTGTTACAGTTACTGGTCCTTTAGGAGTAACTGGCGCTACAACATTAGGAAGCACCTTAAATGTAACTGGTTTAACTACTACTGCTGGTCTTACAAATACTGGTACATTTACTAATACAGGTAATGCACAAGTTACTGGTAATTTAGATGTAACTGGTAATGTTACTTCTGGTATTGCATTAGCAGATTTACAAGCAGGTGCTAATAGTTTACTTACTACCAAAGAGTATGTAGATTCTAAAGTAAGTTCTGCTTCTGGTGCTGTTTTAACTGGTATTACTGGTGATGTTACTTTTGCTCCTAGTGGTAGTTCTTATATTTCTACTATTAGTAATGATGCCGTAACAAGTGCAAAGATAGCTGATGGCACCATTGCAACTGCAGATTTATCCGATGGTTCTGTAACTAATGTTAAGTTAGGAGCAGATGCCGTTACAACAGACAAGATATTAAATGGCACTATTTTAGCAGAAGATTTAGCAGCTAATACTATAACAGCAAATGAGATTGCAACTGGTGCCGTAACAACTGATGAGATATTAGATGGCACCATTACAACTGCTGATATTGCCGATGATGCAGTTACAGGTGCAAAGATAAATCTTTCTATTGCTGATAATACAGTTCTTAAAGTAAATGGTGGCGAACCTGTTGCTTCAAGTATTATTGATGATGGTACTGATGTTAAAGTTAGTGCTAATTTATTAGTAGATAATACTTTATTAGTAAATGATAATACACAATTAAATGCAAATCTAACTGTCGCTGGTACCACTACTACTGCTAGTATTACCAATACAGGTTTATTTGATAATACTGGCAATGCACAAATTGATGGTGATTTAACTGTAACTGGTGATGCTACTTCTGGTACTCCATTAGCTGATTATAATACAGGTGCTGCTAATTTACTTACTACTAAAGAGTATGTAGATTCTAAAGTAAGTTCTGGTTCTGGTGCTGTTTTAACTGGTGTTACAGGTGATGTTACTTTTGCTCCTAGTGGTAGTTCTTATATTTCTACAATTAGTAATAATGCCGTTACAAGTGCGAAGATAGCTGATGGCACCATTGCAACCGCTGATATTGCTAATGATGCCGTAACAGGTGCTAAAATTGATCTTAGTGCAACTGTTGCAAATAATGCAGTTCTTAAAGTAAGTGGTGGTGAACCTGTTGCTTCAATTATTAATGCTACTGCTACTACTGTTTCAGTTGATGGTTCTTTAAATGTAAGCAGTAATACAACAATAGGTACTGCTACTACTCCTGCTAACTTAACTGTTAATGGTAATATTACTGCTAATGGTGCAATTGTTATGAAATCTACTACTGCTACTACTGCTACTATAGATCCTACTAATGTTGCAGTTGTTAATTATACAGGAACTCCTACAACTGTAACTATTAGTAATACTGGTGCAATTAATGGTCAAGTTCTTTATGTTATCAATAATGGTGCTGGAAGTGCTACCATAAATGTTTCTGGTAAGCAAATCAAATATAAAGAAGCCGCTAATTTCATATTTATTGGTGGTGCTTGGTATGCAATGTAATTATATTATA
>CAYYIP010000038.1:0-3061 GCA_964472015.1 uncultured Hyphomicrobiales bacterium
AGCAAACGCTATTAAAATTAAAAAGAAAACAGATAAAATAAATATATTTAAATATGCTTTATTTAATCTCTTCATTTTTAACCTCCTTTTTTCAATCTATTCTGCTATAAATTGTAAATCAATGGAAACATTTGCTGAAGCAGCATTATTTTCACAATCTACATCTTGTCCTTCTATCCAAATATATATTCTCACCTTAGTAATCCCTGAATCGATTTCAAATATTTTATTTGTTCTTTCATTATTCCTTATTGTATATATATCTATTGGTACTTTTACAAATAAATTAGGATAATAATTTGAATTTGCTTCTTTTGTTTTTACATTACTACTTCTACTAAAATTATTAATGATTCCATGATATTCTATTTTCGAAGCATTTGTTTCTTGTGTATTTATATTATATAAATCTCTTGCATGTTCTACCGCAATTAATGTATGCGTATCATAATTTGGTTCCCAAATATATGCTTTTGTTGCTTTTTTTAAATTTTGTATTGTACTTATAGCATCATTATTTTGAGCATTTCCTTCATTTAAAAACGCAACTCTAAATGCATTTGTTATTCCTCTTCCTTCACCATCAATAATACTAATTTTTGATAAAGAATCTAACTTTAAAGTTCTTTTAAAAGATGTTTTTAAAAATAAATCAAATACAACAAAATAAGCATCAGGATCATATCCAAAAGATGTTTTTTCAATAGTTCTTTGAGAAGATAAATAATAATCTCCATCAGATCCTTGACTAGATTGCCCATAATAAAGTTTTAACAATCCATCTTCGATTTGACCACCGCTTGATACAGGTTTTATAGTATCCGGTATTTGATTTAGATTATTAGGATATGTTTCATTTGCATCATAAAGATCAAGCATTCCAAGCACACCCTTCCATGTTTTTCCATCTGCTGATATTTCCAAACCACCTTTAGATACAATTTGTATATCAAAAGTCTCTATTTCAAATATTCTGTTTGCAGATAACCATGCAAAAGTAGTTGTAGATAGCAATAATGCCGTTAAAAACAACCATAAAAACATAATATATTTTTTTCTCTTCATATATTATCTCCCCTTTAAATCTATATGGCTTTCAATAATTCTCATACTAATTTTAATTTCTCCACCAATTAAATGGTCTAAACAATCAGGATCGTCTCCTTCTAACCATATTACAATTGTATATTTATCAGTATCTCCTACTTTCAAAGCCTTTCTTTGTTCAATTATCGCTTGTTCATTAGAATAAAATGCAACAGTATCTTTTTCCTCTTTTTTAGTAACATCATTTATTTTAGCATAAACAACTCTTTCTTTATTTTGTATAATCATTATTCTTATTGCATCATCAATATTCTTTATTACGTCTTCGATAACAACCTCATACCAATAATCAGCTGGTTTATCTCCATTGTTCTCTAAATAGAAAGTATATGCAATATAATTTTCTCCATTGTGTGAACCACCCTTATGATTATCAATATCTTTAGGTAACCAATTTATAGATATATTATCCATAAATTCTAATCCTTTAGCATAAAATTTCAATCTATCATGTTTTAATTCTTCTTCATCAAACATTTTCAAACCACTTTTGAGCGCCAAATTTGGATCTAATGTTATAACAAAATCTCCACCTCTATAAAAAAGAGATAATACAGCAAATACTATCAATAAAAACAAAAATAAAATAATTATTAATACAATTAATTTCTTTATTCTTTTTTCTCTTTTTTTTATATGTTTTGCTGTAACTTTTACAGTACTAACTGCCATACTTAACTCCTATATTCTATACTAATTAAGAATACCACAATTTTAACGTTTTTTCAACAAAACAAAAAGAATAAATTTTTTATTTTTTTATTATAAAATGTAAATATAGTGTATAATTTAAAAGTTTCTAATTATTTTACAGCCCTAAATGTGTTAACATTTAGTTAAGAAAAGGGGCGATGTTATGTATAATTTAAGTAAATTTAAACTAATTATTGCATGTTTATCTCTTTTTCTATTGATTAATTTTGTACAAGATACTTACGCTAAATATAATACTCAAGCAACCGGAGACGCAAACGTAAATATATCAAGATGGCAAATTAGCATAAATAATCAAGATATTATTTCGGATTCTTTTATAACTAATGTAATAACGCCAACTATAATAAGCAATCAACACGTAAAAAGCGGTACTATGGCACCACTTTCCGAAGGATATTTTGATTTATTAATTGATTACACAAATGTAGATGTTTCTTTTTCTTATGAAGTATCTACAGAAATTAGTTTATCTAGTAGCGTGACTGACTTACAAGTTACTGGTTATTCCGAAAATGGTGGTTCTGTAATTCCTTTATCTGGTTCAATGGATATAAATGGTTCGGTATTATTAAGTAATCCACTAAGAACAAAAACATTAAGAATTTATATGACTTGGGACGATTCTTTAACAGAAACAATGAATAACAGTGATGATACTATGGCTTCTATTAATCTTGGAAAAGCTATTTTAACCGTTAATTTAGGTTTCACTCAAATTACTAATTAATTTGATTTGCATGAAGTTTTACAACTATTACTATTTGAGTTTCTGCTGGATATAATTCTTTAAAAGTATACGAATCATGACCCCATTGTGTATCTTCGGCATCATCTCCACCTTCATATGCCCAATTAGCTGTAACAACGAAATCAGAGCTTCCATTTAATGGAGGTAATTCTGTTTCAGTTAAGGAAAATTCAATTAAAAAAGGATAATCACTTAAAAGCATATTTTCTAAAACCGAACTAGAGTAAGTTGGAGATGAGTATGTATCTGATAATATTTTAATTTCAATTATTTCATATGACAGAGATGCTGATGTATCTCCATAGTTTACTACATTTATAAAATTGGAATATTCTGGCATTCCGGGATACAAATCATCAAGTTCAAACTCTATTTGCTCAATAATTTCCTCTCCACTTTCAAATTCAATTCTCCAAGCTTTAACATAAGTTGAAATGGTATTAGAAATGGTATTAGAATAAACAAACCACGCAAAAGTATTGAAAGTTA
>CAYYIP010000039.1:0-987 GCA_964472015.1 uncultured Hyphomicrobiales bacterium
GCAAATATTCAGAAATAATTTATATAACCTAGATTAACCTTTGCTTATATATGACTAATAATTATTTTTTATGCCGCTACTAGAGTTCCATCTAACCTTTCTTAAAAGATTAAAAATTTTTAAATTATAATATATTCCAGTTAATGTAATTACACCTGTATTTATTGATAATTCTTTATATGCTTTTCCATTATCCTCATCTTGGTTTAAATAGTAACAATATGAAATAATTATATATTTGTTTTTTAAGAACTTCTGTTTGTCCTTTGAAACTCCATTATATTCATTAACTATATGCTTATATGCAATTATTTTTTTAGATGGATCCCCGGAAATTCGTTCTCCTTCATGGATATGATAATTGATAATATAATCTTTAATTTTATACATTTTCCCTACCATAGCTATACGAATCCATAAATCATAATCTTGAGCAGATGGCAATTTTTCGTTAAACCCATCAACACTAATAAACGCCTCCTTTAAAATTAATGGTGAAGAACACCCCCCCACTATATTCTTCCTAAGTAGTTTCTGAAAATCAATAACTCCTGGTCTATTTATAACTGAATTTAAAAAGTTTTTAAAAATATTATTAAAAACCTTTAATGCTTTTTGTTTATTTTCATAAACCGTCTTTTGCTTTCCACTGACAAGAACATAATCACCATTCTTAAAAATATTATGTTGCCTCTCTATTTTTTCTGGCATCCATTCATCATCATCATCTAAAAATGCTATATATTTTCCAGAAGAATTCTTTGCGCCTACGTTTCTTGAGTAGCATGCTCCTTTATTAATTTTGTTTTCAATATACCTTATACGAGTATCATATTCACTAATTTTACTAGATACATCATTAAATACAGATAAATCAGATGGCGTATCATTGACTACAATTATTTCAATATTATTATAGGTTTGATTTAGAACGCTATCAATGCTTCGTTTTAAAATATTATATTCTCTTTTATAAGTAGTAATTAT
>CAYYIP010000039.1:999-2905 GCA_964472015.1 uncultured Hyphomicrobiales bacterium
CTCATTGATATCAACACTCAACTACAATTAACACCATATGAAACTTTCTACTAATGCAAAATAAAATTTCATTCTTCGATATATTTATATAGTTGTTTAACTTCACAAGTACCAGATATATGGTGTTCGAGATATTCGTTGTTAATACAATCATTCCGTATTCCTGTAATTTATTTTATCTCATTTATAAGCTAAAATTATCTTATTGTATTATATTTTTTATAACACGCTCTTTCTTATTAATCTAAGTAAAAAAATGTGAACTACTATACTGAGTAATACTATCCTAACTAAGGCAATACTAGCTGTTGACAGTGTTGACCTGAATGTAGAAATAATAGTTGGAATTGAGTAAATATAAACGGCTGTCCAATATATGTTTTGAGAAGCCATTTTATACATAATCTTTATGCCACATCCCAGTATCGTAAATATAGTTATAACACCTATAGTTCCTGCAATAATATAGCCTTCTCCTACCAATGTAAATGCTCGTGAATAAGAACCATAATAAAACATTTTATTAAACCAGCTATCTGCATTGAAAAATATGCCACTCCGGAAAAAGGGAGATAAGAAGTCCGTTACTATTAAAGAGAAACCATGCATTGATTTCGTCCATGTGTTATTCAATAATATTTGTAGATTTGAGCCTGCAGAACTAAAATCAGTGCTTAAAAAGTTGTATAAATAAGATTGCCCTTCAAAAGATGATTTAATAGTTCCATTAACAAAATAATATTTGAAATAAACAGATAGTATCATTAACAAAATACCAATTGGTATAAGCATAATTATTAACTCTTTATTTATCTTTCGTGTTACAAATAAAGTCATAACAAGAACTAAAAAAAACCTAAACATCACATCTCGTTCTCCCGTAAATAAAGAAAATAGTAAAATTAGAATAGAAGATGACAGTAAAAGTAATTTTGTTTTTCTACTGTCTATATTTATAAATAACAGCATATAAAGGCAACTAAAGAAAGTAAGATAGCGAGATACATATACTCCCATTAAAAAAAATATATTTCTTTCAGATAACAAATCATTTTTATGATTAAATGGTGTTCGAAAAACTATAACTGTACAAAGAAATAAAGTAACTAATAAAATCATTAATATCAATTCAGTAATCTTTTTATTATCTTTAGCCATTAAGGAATTGTAGTTTTTTGTTTTCTCAATTTGTATACCACTACTTACACTGCATTTTTGAACACCAAGAATTAACAAAACAACAGATAGACCTATTAGCGGTAGTAAAAGATTTTCTTTGCTATATCCTGAGTTATGGTAATCAAGAACATAAGTTATAGAATAAGCAGTACTATATAAAGCAAAAGAACTTGTAAACCAAAAATATGGGTGTATTACATCAATTCTACAAACTAAAATGATGATAATTACCATTGTCCAAAAACTTAATATATGATGTTTTGGATTTTCAAATAGCATAATAATGCTTATTGAAAAGCAAAATGCTACTAATATTAAAAAGTATTTAAATACATCTTTTTTCTTATACATTTATATATTTCCTTTTTCATATTTTATTAGCCTAAAGGTTTTCTAAATAGGGCAGGAACTATGCTCAATTTAAAATATATTAAGACAACCCTACTTCATAAACTCATTTTATTTTTTAGAAAATAATCTACAAGCATATACACTTATAATTCTTTTTTGATTAAATTGCTGAATTATAAAATTCTATTAAGCTCAATTTTTTCCTAATCTTCTTAATAGCATAATCTATATTTAGTAAACAAGTTCTTCTTATACCACCTTATACCATTCTATTGCCTCTTTAATTCCCTTTTCAAAACTCCATTCCGGATTATATCCAAGCCACTCTTTCGCCTTACTTATATCAGCATTAGAATGTTTAATGTCCCCTGTTCTA
>CAYYIP010000040.1:0-2849 GCA_964472015.1 uncultured Hyphomicrobiales bacterium
TAGATGAAGTTGTGCCGCCACTAATAAAAACAAAATGGGGACAAGACTCACCTTATAATAACTTATGTCCTTATGATGAAAAGGCGGGGAAACGAACACTTGCAGGTTGTGTAGCGACAGTAATGGCACAAATAATGAAATATTGGAATTTCCCTGCAAATGGAATAGGACAAAAAACATATTATCATAATATATACGGTAAACTATATGCTGACTTTGAAAACACAACTTATGATTGGGATAATATGACAAATGAATATAATCAAAATTCAACAGCAAAAGAAATAAAAGCAGTAGCTACTCTTATGTATCATTGTGGAGTTGCTTCATCAATGATGTATGGAGTAAAAGAAAGTGGTGCTTATATAAATCATATAGTAAATTCTTTAAAAACTTATTTTCTGTATGATACTAATCTTAGAAGAATTAGCCGTTCTCACTACAATGACAATACTTGGACAGATATATTAAAAGAAAACTTAGACAATAGTCAACCTATAGTATATTTAGGATCAGCTCATTCTTTCATTTGCGACGGTTATGATACTGACAATAAATTTCATTTTAATTTAGGCTTTAACGGTATGTTTGATGGATATTATCATATAGATACTATTCCCAGTATAAGTTCCGACCAACTCGCTATTATTGACATAAAACCTCTTGCAGAATTAAAATCACAAATATCTTTGCTCAAACCATTAGAACTTAAACAAGCAATTGTTTATCAAAATAGTAGTGTAGAAATAAATACAAATATAATAAATAATAGGTTAGAAAGTTTTTCAGGTATAATATCATTACGTTTATTTGATGCAGAAAATAATTTTTTAATGACTATTGCCGAACAAAAAATTGATGATTTAAAACCTAATCAGCCAATAGAAATAACATTTGAAACTAATCCTTTATTTAATACATCTGTCGGTAAATACTATATTAAATTCTATCATAAGCATGATAGATTAACTCAATGGTCAATTTCTTCGGGTGATAATAAATTAGAGATTGACATTCAAAAACCTTTAAATTCAGAAAGTAAACTTTCTTTATACTCATTGCCTATTCTTTCAGCATATCAAATTGATAAAGAAAAAGAAAGTAATCTTAAAACTACTGCAAGTTTTATAAATACCAGCGAAACAGATTTTAAAGGTATTATTTCAGCCTCAATTTATGACGAAAAAGGAATTATAATTAAAGAACTAGATAGTTATAATGTAACGGAAGCTATTGCTCCCAATGATCACATTCAAAATATAGAATTTTCCAATACTATTTTAGATTTAGATTATGGCATTTATTTCATCGGATTTAGAAGTAAAGATGAGGGTGGAGAATTTGCTCTTGTTAATACAAACAATTTTATTTCATTTATTAAATTTGAAATAGTTATACCTGAATTAATAACAGATTCAAAATTAAAAGATTGGATAAAAACTAATATAGATAAACTACCTAAAGTTGTTGCTAATAAAGATGGTGGAATATATAAGACTACAACAAATTTAGAAGCATTAGCAAAAATAGAAGAATTAGATTGCAGTAATTTCAAACTTATTAGCATAGATGAATTAATTAGATATATGCCGAATTTGAAGAAATTAATATGTAACAATAATTCTTTGATTGAATTAGATGTAAGTAAAAACATAGAACTGACGTATTTAGATTGTTTTGGCAATCAATTGACTAATTTAGACATAAGCAAAAATATAGAATTAGAAGAATTACATTGTTATGATAATCAACTAAATAGCTTAGATCTTATAAATAATATAAAATTAAAAGAATTATATTGTTCCAAAAATCAAATCAAAAATTTAGATGTAAGCAAAAATATAGAAATAATGTACTTAAATTGTTCTGAGAATCAGTTATCCAATTTAGATATAAGTAATAATATAAAATTAGAAAAATTATATTGTTCTGATAATCAGTTAACTAATTTAGATGTAAGCAAGAATATAAAATTAGATGCATTATATTGTTCTGATAATCAGCTAACTAATTTAGATATAAGCAAGAACATAATATTAGAACAATTGAATTGTTGGAATAATCAACTAAATCAATTGGATTTTACTAAAAATATAAATTTAATATTTCTATTGTGTTCTGGAAACCAATTAAACAACTTAGATGTAAGCAAAAATATCAATATAGAAATATTGGTTTGTTCTAAAAATCAAATAAATAATTTAGACCTTACAAATAATATAAATTTAATATCTTTAGATTGTTCTTGGAACCAATTAAGTAACTTAGATGTTAGTAAAAATATAGGGCTAATAGCTCTATATTGTACCGATAATATCCTTCATAGCTTAGATATTAGTCCGCTACTAAGTTTATGGGACCTAAACTGTTGTAATCAAGCGGAAGGTTTTATTTTATACTTAACTAATGAACAAAAAAGTAAATTTACTAAAGAACACTATTGCGAGGCTGTACTTAAAGAAAATGGGAGTATTTGTGAAATAGAATGGTTAGATATTTATCCTAATCCTACCGCAGGTAGATTTTTTATCGAAACTAAATTCTTGTCTGATGAAATAAAAATATTAAATTTAGCAGGTGAAGTTTTATATAGTAAAATACTTAATACTGAGAAAACAGAAATTGACATTTCAAATCTGCCGGCGGGAGTGTACCTAGTAATAACAAAAGGGAAGATAGGAAAAGTCATTAAAAATTAATAAATATAATTTTACTTAATTTTCACTTTATATAAACTCCTTATTGATTTTTTTCAGTAAGCAGTTTTTTTAAACTTATGTTATAAAACATAATACTTAGTGTTATAAAAACATCGTTTTTTGATTTTTTTAATTCATATTATTTTTGTA
>CAYYIP010000041.1:0-2784 GCA_964472015.1 uncultured Hyphomicrobiales bacterium
ATTATATTATATTATAATTATATATTTGTATAATTAAAAAATATAAAGAATAATGTTAATTTTAAATTATTTTGAAAAATAATTTAAAATTATTATTTTTGAAAGTTATATTTTATTATTTTGAATATTAGTTGAGTATTATTAATAAAAAATATATTATTATTCAATATAGATTTTATATATAGAATTTATTAAGATATATATTAAGATAGTCATTAATTATTTTAAGATTTGATTTTTAGTTTTGCAGCTACTTACTTTATTGGAGCATTGTGGTCAATTATTATCTATAATTGATAAAAGTTCTTTACCTGGTGATAGATTAACTTCGGAATATTTACGTTCCAAGAAATACATTGGTAGTAAAGAGAGAAGATTTATTGTAGATACTGTATTTAGTACGCTTAGAAATATTATATTAATAAAAAAATTATTAAACGATGCTATTATAGAGGGTGAAGTTGATTTTACTGAAAAATTAAAATTTAGGAATACTAATAATAAAAACAATATATTTTCTTTATATGCAGCTATACAGATAATATTAGTTATAGAATTTCCAGAAGAGTATTCTTATTTTAGTCCGTATATTCTTTTAAAAAAAATAAATCAATCATATAATAATATAAAAAGTAGTTTAATAAAAGAGTTTGAGTTGCTTGGTATTGAGCAATTGATAATAAAAAGTTTTATTGAGTTAATTTCTATTATTGCAAAAAGATTATTTAATAATTGTAGGACTATTGAATCTTTAATGTTAAGATATTCTTTTCCGCTTGAATTTATAGAACAATTACATTTATCAGAGTTATTAGATATAGAAAGCTGCGGGCATAAAAATTTAGAAATATCTAATTTAGAAAATAATACAATAATAGGAAAAGATACAATAAATTCAGAATTTTCTAATACACTATTTAATAATTTTTTTCATTTTGCCAAGGAATTTAATAAACCGGCACCTATTTGTATTCGTGTTAATTCTATTACTAGTACTAGGGAAAAAACAATTAAGTGGTTAGAAGCAGCTGGTGTTAATTGTAACTTAGGTAAGTTATCACCTTCTTGTATTGTTATACCACAGCGTGTTCAGCTTACTGAGTTTATGGAATATAAAAGGGGTGAATTTGAGATACAAGAGGAAGCTAGTCAATTAGTTGCGTATGCCTTAAATCCTCAAAAGAATGCTTTAGTTTTGGATGCGTGTGCTGGTGCTGGTGGCAAATCTTTACATATAGCAGACTTACAAGAGGATAAAGGAACGATTATTGCTAATGATATTGAATTTATGCGTTTAAAAGAAATAGATAAGCGGGCAAAACGTGCGGGAATTAAATCTATTGAAGCAGTTATGCTTAAAAAAGATTTTTATTTTTACAATATAAATAATAAAAATAAAAGTAAAAGTAATAAAAAGATTGAGAGTATAAATTATAAAGATAAATTTGATTATGTACTTATAGATGCGCCATGTAGTGGGAGTGGTACAATAAGGCGAGAACCATTAAAAAAGTATAGAATAAATAAAAAATTAATTAATAAAATTGCTGATAAACAGCTTGAAATTTTATCTAATTTTGCAAAATATGTACGACCTAATGGATATTTAGTATATTCTACGTGTTCTATTTTCCCAAAGGAGAATGAAGAAGTATTAAAAAAATTTTTATTAAAAAATACTAATTTTGTTCCGGAGCCATTAAAACCGAACTTTTTACAATATAATATCGATATAAAGAACTTAGCAGACGATGCTTTTTATTTAACTTTATATCCTTTTGTATATAATACGGATGGTTTTTTTATTTCAAAAATTAGGAGATTAAATTAAAAGATAAATTAGAATATATTATTAGTAAATTAGAACAATATTAATAACAATATTAATATTATTATATTTGTTTAGATTACGGCTGGTATTTATAATTTAAATTATGAAGAAATTATATAAAAATTCTAATAGGAATAGAATAAATATATATTTTTATTTATCAATTTAATTAATTTATATTATAATTTATTTCAAGTATTTTTGTTGAAAAGGTGAAAATATATAAAATGTGTAAAAAAAATTACATATATATTTATTTTTTTATTTTTTATTGATTTTATTTATCTATATACATATATAAAATTATATTTTTTCTTTTTTTATAAGAATAATTTTATTAAATTGCAAGTTATAAGGTGTGTAAAATAGAAATAAAATAGAAACATAAAATTATATTTTGTTTATTTTTGATAAAAAAACTTTTTAAAAAATATTAGAAAAAATTAAAAAAAATAAAAAATAAAAAAGTATAAAGTTTCTGGCATATTTTTTGCTTAATATATACTGTTTTACTATATACTATATATAGTAAAATATATATAAAAAATGTTTTTTGATAACTAGTTGTTTTTTATAAGAAATAAATTTAGTAATGATGATTTTGAGTTTGTTAAAAGACTATATAAAAAGTGATATATTTGTAATGTAGTGTTTTAATTAAGCTTAACAAAGGGTAACTAATATAAATTTATTTTAATTAATAAAATAAAAAACATTATAAAATAAAAAACGTAATAATTATAATAACATAGATAACATAATAGCTTAAAATATAATTTTTAAACTATAAAGATATTTAAATTACGAAAATAGAAAATAAATATTATTTAATTATATTATGGAGATATTCAAATGAGAAAACAAATGAGAAATGTTTTGCTTACATTAGCACTTTCTCTTATAGTTTGCTTTTATGCTAATGCTGACGGATACCAACTAAAAAGAATGGTTAT
>CAYYIP010000042.1:0-2426 GCA_964472015.1 uncultured Hyphomicrobiales bacterium
TTTTTTATAAGATTGTATTAAATTTAATATCCATTTATCGTTGTTTTGACTTGCATTATTATAAGGTGGATTACCAAGTACTACCCCATTACGGGAATATGTTCTTTGATTTTAGATTGTAAAAATAGAATGTTCATTCTTAATTACTTTTTAAAAATTACAAAAAACAATTTAGTTTTATTAACATTTACTATTTATCAATAAAATTATCAAATGAACCTAAACTTGCAAAATCAATACTAAATTTATGATCATTTAATTTAGTTATTAAAACACTATCTATATTTAAATCTTCTAACTTACTATAAGTTAATAATTCGCCTTCTTCAAGTTTAAAAACACTTCTTAATAACCAATTTGATAGCGCTTTATTAGGATTTGTCATCAATGCTTTAGAACCATCTTGATAAACCTTAGCAATTAAAATTTGTCCTGTAGGAATTACTAACTCAAAAGAAATATTACGATTAGGAAAAAAATTGGGATATTTTTTATTTATATATGAAGGAATGTATATATAAACTTCACCATAATCCCTTTTTCGGCCACCTGCATTCCATTGATTTAAACTACTTTTTTCAGCAACATATCGTTTCCCGTTTTTAGTTGAGTAAAGAGGTAGATATATGTAAGGATTAATATGTTCTATAAAATGTGTTTCTTGTGTTTTAAACAAATTAAATATTAATTCTAATGGATTTTCAATAATGTTAATCTTTATTTTAATAGCATTGTCTGGAACATAAAATTTTTTATATAACGTTGATTTTGCAAAGTTAAAATAATATTCTTCTTTGTCACTACTAAACGAAAAAGATTTATTATTGTTTTTATTAACATTTACTTTTGATAAGTCAATTTTTTTATAATCGCAATTATAAAATAGAATTTCGTTTTTACGTCTTACTACACAATGATAAATACCTTTATTTATACCATATGTTCTATTTGCAAAATCAATTCTTTCATTTCTTAATTTAGATATATATTCAATTAGTGTATCTATATTAGTTGTATGCAATTGCTTTATCTTATTACTTAATTTATCAAATTCTGCAATTTTTTCATTATTTATTTTTTATCAATAAAAGTTTTAAGTCCTATACCAATATTACTAATTTTTGCATCATAAGCAATATCTAATCTTGCAAGATTTACAGCATTATATGCCTTACAAAAAATATTTTCAGCAACTCGATAATATAAAAACGGAATATTAGAATTGCTAAATAATTTTGACAAAGAAGCTATGAATCTTAAATAATCGATGTAAGTATTGATATTTTCATCATTTAACAGCAACATAATTTTTGTATTTGTATTTATTTTTTGCAAAAAATTATATTAATATACTTTCTTGTATAAATATTTTATTTATTCTTTCCTCAGCTAATTTACAATAATCAGCATTAATTTCAAACCCAACATATTTTCTATTCAATTCTAAAGATGCAACCGCTGTAGTTCCACTACCAATAAAAGGATCAAAAACAACATCCCCTTCTTTTGAAGTCGTTTGTATCAACGGCTTAATTAATGATAAAGGAAAAGATGCTTGATGTTTTTTAAATGGTTCTATTCCATTTACAACTATATCTCTATGATGATTTAATTTTTTTGCAGTATTGTAATCAAAATAATATTTTTTTGATTTTACAAAATGAAAAATATATTCATAAACTGGAAGACGTCTATCAGATGAATAAGAAGGACAAGGGTTTGGTTTTTCCCAAATAATTTTGTTTCTTAAAATCCATCCATTTTCTTGCATTCCAATAGATATTCTTTCTGGTAACATCAACAATTGTTTATATTGCAAATATTTACCATCTTGCTTAACTATTTTGTGTTCCTTATAATTATGATCTGTTTTTCGTACATAACTCCCTTTATTACGAATAAAACCTTTTGTTCCAAAATATACATCACCAATATTTAGATAAAAAGAACCTTCAGTATGTAGTATTCTTTTTAACGATACAAAAAAGTTTACTAATTTATCTACATAATTTAAAGGATGTTCTTCACGACCGAATGTTTCATTTCCGTAAACTCTACATCCAAAATATGGTGGACTTGTAATAATTAAATTGATAGAATTGTTAGGCAAATATTTTAATAATTTTTCACAATCACCACATAATATTTTATTTATATATTCCATTTATTTTGTTTATTTATAATATAATTAAACTTAATATATTTAATTTAAACCATTTTATGCAATATATATAATTTTTTTTAATTTATTATAATTTTTTTAATAATTAAAGAGAAAAAAGAAAAATAAATAAAAAAAGACGACTTAATTAAATTAAGTCGTCATAGGAGTATATTATGTATTAAAAAACTTATTTATAAATTACAATTATTATCTATTATTTTATAACAATTGCTTGAGTTCTACGTTCTATACCATTACTAAC
>CAYYIP010000043.1:0-2291 GCA_964472015.1 uncultured Hyphomicrobiales bacterium
TAATAATAATTTATTTAATAATGATTTAGATAATTCTAATAATTTAGATTCCCCTTATAAAAACGAAGAGAGTTCTTATTATAAAGCTATATTACAAAATATCTTTTTTGCAATGTTAAATTGTCCTTTATTAGATGAAGAAGATAATAATAAAGACTTAAGAAAATTTACAGTTAATCGTTCTAATTATGGCAATAATAGACTTATGCGATATAAAGATAAGTTTAAAAATGATGAAGCTGCTAATGAATTTTTATTACTTGCAAAAACAGTTCCTTTCTTAAATGGTGGTTTATTTGAATGTCTCGATATAAAACAAAAAAATGCTGACAATGATTCAGATAATATTTATATTGATTGTTTTACTGAGAGTAAAGCTCAACACGACTTGGTTGTTCCTGATTGGTTATTTTTTGGTGGTAAAGATAATGTAGACTTACACGATTTTTATTATAGTAGTTCAAAACGTAATATAAGAGTAGATGGTCTTATTGATACTTTCAATTTATATAATTTTACTATTGAAGAAAATATGCCTTTTGATCAAGATATTGCCTTAGCACCTGATTTATTAGGTCATGTCTTTGAAAATCTTTTAGCCAAATATAATCCTGAAACCAAAGTAACTGCTAGAAAATCAACAGGTTCTTTTTATACACCCAAAGAAATAGTAAATTATATCGTAGATGAAAGTATTTTAGAGTATTTGAAAACTGAAGTCAGCAAAGAATTAGAACCTGAATATAAAAAACTTTTAATGTATTATGCGTCTGATGCCTATATAAAAAATAATCCATTACAATTAAATGAAAACGACAAAGAAAAAATAATAAAATCTATTTATAATTGCAAAACATTAGATCCTGCTTGTGGTTCAGGTGCTTTCACAATGGGAATGTTAGATAAGTTAGTACATATTTTAAAACAATTAGATAACAAAAATGAACATTGGAAAAAACTAGTAAAAGAAAATACCAAAAAAGCACTTGATTCAGAAGATAATAATTTAAAAGATATACAAGAAGCCTTTAACTTAGATTTAAATTATCCTGATTATGCAAGGAAATTATATCTAATAGAAAATACAATTTATGGTATTGATATCCAACCAATTGCTATCCAAATAGCAAAACTAAGATGTTTTATTTCTTTATTAGTTTCTCAAAAATTTGATAAAACTAATGTAACAGAGAAAAATATGTATAAAAATTTTGGTATTCGACCTTTACCAAATTTAGAAACAAATTTTGTGTCAGCAGATAGTTTAATAAAAATAGAAAAAGATCAAGCACAACAAGAATTATTTTCAAAATTAATAGCAAACACAAGAACAGAATTATTAGATATTAGACATAAATTATTTAGAGCAAAAACTCAAATAACAAAAGAGAATCATAGAAGTAAATTAAAAGACAAATACTTAGAATTTATAGAAAAATTAAAAGATTATAATATCATACCTATAAAAGAATTAGAAATACTCAAATCTTGGGAAATGTTTGATTATAGTAAATCCGCACCTTTTTTTGATAGTTTACTTATGCTTGGTGTAGAGAATTTTAATATTGTAATAGGCAATCCGCCGTATATACAACTACAAAAGAATTTAGGTTATTTAAGAAAATTATATTCACCGCAAAAATTTGAAACGTTTTATGGAAGGGGTGATATTTATTGTTTGTTTTATGAACGTGGTATAGAATTATTAAAAGAGAATGGTATTTTATGTTATATAACATCTAATAAATGGATGCGTGCGGATTATGGCAAGAAGTTAAGACAATTTTTATCAAAATATAATCCATTAAAATTAATAGACTTAGGAAGTGGTGTTTTTACAAGTGCTACGGTTGATACAAATATTTTATTAATACAAAAGAATGAAAATATAAATAATACAAACACTATAAAATGTAGTGAACTAACAAATAATACTAATTTATCTGATATAAAATTTACTGAATTAAGTATGCCAACTAATGGTGATACTTGGGTTATAATAAAAAATGAAAAGACAAATAAAATAAAAAGTAAAGTAGAAAAACAAGGGAAAGTATTAAACAAGTGGAATATTTTAATAAAAGGGGGCGTTCTAACTGGCTTAAATGAAATTACAAAAGGAAAAGAAAAAAGAGGAGTTTTTATAATAAATGAAAAAGAGAGAAATAATATATTAAAAAATTGTAAAAACGAGGACGAAAGAAAACGAACCAAAGAATTAATAAGACCGATATTAAGAGGAAAAGATATTAAAAGATATAGAATTGAATATAATAATTTATATTTAATAA
>CAYYIP010000044.1:0-1909 GCA_964472015.1 uncultured Hyphomicrobiales bacterium
ATGCTTTAGTAGTTAATGCTACTTCAACATTTAATGAAGATGTAACTATTGATGCAAATGCAGATATTACTGGTACATTGAATGTCGATGGTGCAACTACTTTAAACAGTACATTAGATGTAGCTGATGCAACTACTTTAAATAATACATTATACGTTGATGGTGCAACTACCTTAAATAATACATTAATAGTTTTGGAGGAAACCTACTTACTTAATACATTAGATGTCAATGGTGCAACCCACATATATAATTCATTAACTGTAGATGATGCAACTGACTTAAATGGTACATTAGATGTAGCTGGTGCAACTACCTTAAATAATACATTAAATGTAGCAGGCTTAACTACTACTAATGGTATTACAAATACTGGTAATTTAGTTAATAATAATGGTTCTGCAACCTTTAATAATATTAATGGTACTACTAGAAAAGTTAATATCTTAGGAGGTACTCCAAATGATGGTAATTATGAATTAGATGTAGTAGGTGATATACGTGCTTCTGGTACAATAGCTGGTGGTAATGCTACATTTGATAATCTTACAGTTGTCCATAATACTACACTTGGTACTACTGCTGCTGATGCTTTATTAGTTCGCGCAACTTCCACATTGAATGCTCCTGTACAAATTAACAGTACATTAGGTGTAACAGGTAATACAACAATAGGTGGTAATACAGCAATAGCTGGTAATTTAGATGTCGATGGCTATACTACTACTGATGGTATTACAAATGATGGTGATTTTACTAATAATAATGGTAATGTAAACTTTAATAATATAGATGGTGCTACTAGACGAGTTCGCATCAATGGTGGTGTTGTTGGTGGTAATTATGAATTAGATGTAGTAGGTGATATACGTAATAGCGGTGATTTATATGTAGGTCGCAATACAAATATAGTTGGTAATTTAGATGTCGATGGCTATACTACTACTGATGGTATTACAAATGATGGTGATTTTACTAATAATAATGGTAATGTAAACTTTAATAATATAGATGGTGCTACTAGACGAGTTCGCATCAATGGTGGTGTTGTTGGCGGTAATCCTGAATTAGATGTAGTAGGTGATATACGTACTAGCGGTGATTTATATGTAGGTCGCAATACAGAAATAGTTGGTGAGTTAGAAGTTCATAGTCCAACTTTCTTACATAGTACATTAGAAGTTGATGGTGATACATGGTTAAAAGGTGAATTAGAAGTTGATGGTCCAACTTACTTAAATAGTTATTTAGATGTAATAGGTAATGCCACCTTATATGCTGATTTAGAAGTCGGTGGTGATACCTGGTTACGTGGTAATTTAGACGTTGATGGTGATACCTGGTTAAAGAGTGATTTAGAAGTTGATGGTAATACACAATTAAATGCTAATCTAAATGTAGATGGTTTAACTACTACTAATGGTATTACAAATGATGGTGATTTTACTAATAATAATGGTAATGTAAACTTTAATAATATAGATGGTACTACTAGACAAGTTCGCATCAATGGTGGTAGTGTTGGTGGTAATCCTGAATTAGCTGTAGTAGGTGATATAAGTACTAGCGGTGATTTATATGTAGGTCGCAATACAGAAATAGTTGGTATATTAGAAGTTGATGATGAGACATGGTTATATTCTGAATTAAACGTTGATGGTGATACATGGTTAAATAGTGATTTAGACGTTGATGGTAATACACAATTAGATGGTGCTCTAAATGTAGATGGTTTAACTACTACTAATGGTCTTACAAATACTGGTGAATTAGAGAATAATGGTGGTTCTGTAACCTTTAATGATATTGATGGTGTTAATAATTTTGTTAATATCTTAGGTGGTACTCCTAATTATGGTAATTTTGAAGTATATTTAGAAGGTGATATATTAGCTACTGGTACAATAGT
>CAYYIP010000045.1:0-1873 GCA_964472015.1 uncultured Hyphomicrobiales bacterium
GAAAATATAGTAAAGAAATCAATATTTCAGATTTAAGTTCAGGTTCATATATTATTACAATGCGAAGTGGTCCATTTGAAACTAAACAACAATTAGTTATTATAAAATAACAATATATACTTTATAAGATATATATATAATTGATAACTAAAAAACAACCTCCTACTCATAAAAGATTAGGGGGTTGTTTTTTTATTATATAAATATTTTTTTTATAAATATTTTTTTTGTATTTTAAAATTGTAATATTGGTTAATAGTTAACTATTTGAATGTAATTTTATATTAGACTTAATAATATAAAAACACATGAATATATAAATATAGAAAAATAAATTTAAAGTAAAAGTAAATATTATAGGAGATTAATATTTATGAATACTATTAAGCGAATTAATTTGTTATTATTAATGGTTTTCATAATAACGACAAATTTATATGGGGGTAATTATAAAGTAGAACAAAGTATAATAACTCCTGATATTAAGTCAAAATTGGAAAGCAAATTATTAGAGGCACAATTAGGGACCGAATATTTTGTTATTGTTCCGCCTAATGATTTAACCATGGCGGATTATATGTGTGAAGTGTATGTTGGTTCACGTGAACCATGTACATTTTATATAGAACAACCATCAGGGAAAGGATTTATTACATCAGCAACTATAAAAAAACCATATTCCATTGTAAAATATGCTTTAACCCGTGATTTAGAAATACGTGGTAAAGATGAACAACCAGAGGATTTAGCTTTAAAAGTATGGTCTGATAAACCTATTATGGTATACTTAGGCTCACATGCTCATTATACTGCTGAGGGGTATATGGCTTTACCCGTTAATGCCTTAGGTACCCGTTATGTACATTGTAGTTTTAAGAGTAATACAAATGAATATGGAGCAGCTGATCAATTTCATACAGGATTTATAGTAGGAGCACCTCAAGCAGGTACAAGGGTACAAGTAAAATTAAGGGGTAAAAATTTAGGTCCAAATTCAGGTTGTGTAACAGATGGTGGACAGCATAAGATAGGTTCTACATTTACATTACCTATTTTAGATGAATGGCAAGCTATAAATGTCTGGGATGAGATGGAAGAGGTTCAAAATACGATGGGTAAATGTGATTTTTCAGGTTCAACAATAACCTCAAATAAACCAATAGCCTTATTTTCTTTTCATGAACGAACCGATATTCCTTTAACAACAGGTAATAGAGATAATCTAGTTGAACAGTTATTACCAGTAAATATGTGGGGTAAAAAGCATATTTCTTTACAATTAAGATGTAAAGGTGCAACTCCTAAACCTATAGTTGGTGAAATATTAGATCCAGATTTGATTATAGGTGATTATTTTAGAGTAACAGCATCCGAATCGGATACAAAATTAAATATAACTTGGTGGCATTCAATAACAGGAGAATTAATAAAAGAATTAAAGAATCAAGAATTAGATGCAGAAGGTTCATATTGGGAATGGCATCCTGATTTAACATATCCTAGAAAGTTAGGTGTTTTAGGTGTTCAGGGTGTTGCCTTATTTGAATCTAATAAGCCCGTTCAAGTATTACAATATTGTTATTCGACAGGTTTTGGTCAAGTTGGTGGTGATTTTGATCCATTAATGGTGATAGTTCCTCCTGTAGAACAATATGGTTATGAAACTATTTTGCAAACTTCATCATATAACGAAATGCGTGAACATTACTTAAACTTAATCGCAGAAGGTAATGCTAGTGACGTTGTTGATAATGAAGAAAAATTATCAGCTGTAACTATTTCAACTAATGGTGGTGATTATTGGAAAGTTATAGAACAAGATGAAGCTATGCTTAATAATAATGTTCCCGGAACTAACTATTATTATTCAGGA
>CAYYIP010000046.1:0-1797 GCA_964472015.1 uncultured Hyphomicrobiales bacterium
GTAAATATATGTACAATAAATTAAGTTATAAAAGAACTACATAAGTTTTTTTAATGTCAATAGTTTGGGAAAATGTCCCAAAAATATTTAAACATTAACGGGAAAATATTCTCGTTTTTGTTTGTGATTTTATATCTTATTCAATACAAGTCAATATCAAGTTCACTTCATTCATGCTACGCAATATTGACTTGTATTTTCATAAGATATTTGTTATTCCTAACAAACAAGAATATCAAACTTAAGCATATTGATGTTGTTTGTGACTTTGTTCCATTTGTTTAAGAAAAGATTTTAACTTCCATGGATGAGACATTGGTGGAATATATTTTTTCTTTTCTTTAATAACTTCTGGCTGTTCTTCAAATTCTTTAGAAAATCTTTTATTTCTAATTAATTCTTTTAATTCTAATACTTGTTCATCAATAGTGACTAATAATTCTCCATTTAAAGTTTTTATTACAAGACATTCTGTTTTAGGCATAAAACATTTAAGTTCATTATTTAAATATGGTTGATAATATTTGTTTTTAAATTTAATAGAGTTTCCGTTATCTATTTTTCTTGGTGTTAAAACAGCTAGAATATAATTTATTTTTTCAGATGATGGAGATTCTTCAAAAACAGACGGAAACTTTGTATAATCTAGAGCAAATCTTGTATTAAAGTATGGAACAAATACTTCCAACAAATATTTATTAGCTTCTTCAATAGTAGTAATATTATTAAGTCTTAACTCTTGAACTAATCTTCCTTGAAAAGTACCATTAGTTCTTTCAATTAAGCCTTTAGCTTGAGATACAGATGTAGTTTCAAGTTCAACACCTAATTGCTTACATGCATAACCATATTGAGTTAAAACATCTTTATCACTAGTTCTTTTATCTGGATTTAAGGACATATAATTAAATACAGTGCGATTATCAGTTAAAAATTTATAAGGGATACCATATTTAAGTAATATTTGATAAAACACTTGATAATATCCGTTTAATGTTTCCTGATGATCAAACCACGCACCAACAATAGTTGAAGTAGCTTTATCTATTGCTAGATGTAGACACGTTTTTTTATCACCAAACCATAGATGAATTGATCCATCTTTTTCAATTATTTCACCGAAGTTTTTAGGCTTTTCACCACGAGGATGAGAATCTTCTAAAGCAATTTCATGACTAACAATATATTCAATTTGTTCTTCTGACATTGCAAGATTAATTTTCTTTTCTTTAAGTAATTTCTGTTTCGCAAATTCACGTTTTGTTTTCTTTCTAGCTTTAGGGGATAATATACCTTCTTTAGTTAAAGTTTTATAAACAAATTTATAAGACACTTTAATGCTTTCATCTTTTTCTAAAAATTCTTTATAATGGTTAAAATTAAAATCATAGTATTTATTCCTATAAAGTAGTACAATATCTTCGGAGATTGATTTATCTAATTTATTTACAGGTTTCTTTGAATGGTTGCCATGTATAAAACCAGATTTACCATTCTCCTTATATTTAATAATCAGACGGTTTACTTGTCTTATAGATATACCTAATTTTAACGCAGCTCTTTGCTTATTACCTTTGTGATCAATTAATTCTTTGATTACATCATACTTATCTTTTTCTTTCATTCCTAATTTTACCTCTTTCATCGTTTCCACCTCGGTGGAATATTATATCACAGTTGGGACATTTTCCCGGAATAACACCTAAGACATTATCATAGATTAATCATAACACATATTATATCACACTTCATATAATGACTAACTAAAGAAACTGTGATATAATGTCTAATAGATAA
>CAYYIP010000047.1:0-1787 GCA_964472015.1 uncultured Hyphomicrobiales bacterium
TATGATCTGTAAATTCAATATTATTTATTTTAAATTTTTCACATAATTTTTTACCGATTTCAGGATTGTTTCCTATATGAACAATTTTTAATTTCGATAAAAAATCAGATTTATTTATTTTTTCAATGAAAAATTCTTGACCTTTTTGAGTTATTTGTGAAAAATTTACAATCCAACATAAATCAAATTTTTTTTCTACATTTTCTAATGGTTTAAAAATATTTGGATTTGCTGTTTTATAAAAAGGTACTGAATTCTTTATATTTAACTCATTATCAGATTCAACTAAAATAAAATCATATATCCCACCATAAGCGGGTTTAAATCTTTTTGATGCACCTAAATATAATTTTAGTCCAAAAAATTCAGGATCTTTTTTTGTCAACTTACAATATTCAGGGAATCCACCTCTAAAAAATGTTATATGTGATTTGGGATAATTAAAAATTTCTTCAAAATTTTTAACCCATCTTTGAATGAATTTTCTATTCTCAACATTAAAAATAATATCATATTTTGTTTCATCTAATAAACGCCAAACAACAACTCTATCAAAATAACCTTTTTCTAAATAATATAATCCCATTAAAAGATAGAAATCCCAACAATTCTTTTTAAATTCTTCAAGATTATCATATGCATGATAATTTTCTAAAATCTTTAAATTAGTTCTAAAAATATAAAATGTTCTCATCTATTTATTTTCTGATTTTTCTCCATTTATAAATATTTGGCAAGAAAACCGATATCCCTTTAGGGTCGTGGGTAGTTCACTTTCTAATTATTTGTTCTTTTAAATTTAAATTATTTTTTTAATATTATTCTTTTTTCCTTCAAATTTTTCTTTTAATTCTGGATATTCTCTTGTTATTTCTTCTTCAAAAGGACAATTTGCACAACATTTTACTCTTTTAGAATTTAAGTTTTTTCTACACAATTTAATGTGTTCTTTTAATTTTTCTTTATCCATTTAAGTTTTACTAGTGGTGTCAACATTGTAACACCATTTAGAATAAGATGTTACAACACCTTCAAAACTCGTAATAAGATCTTTTACTAGATCACCTAATTCGATTACATTTTTCACTTTAATTTTTCTCCTTTAAGTTTAGCAATTTGATAATTCTTAAACTATCATCAACAGTCAAACCAAATTTCCCATCAATTTTAATAAAATTATTTTTTTGTGAATCTAACATATCATCATCATCTATTATTATGTAATTTTCAATAATCACATTACTTTCATCTATCCATTTTTGAATCTCTAAACCTCTTGAAGAATTTTCAATCATTTTAAATAAATCCGGAGTGAAACCTATTATTTCTCCCGGAAGATTTCTATATTTCCACATATCTCTGAAGCGTTTCTCACCCATACTTTTCCATGATGAAGAAATAATTATTTTTACATCAGGAATTTTTTTAAAAATATATTTAAGATTTTTAACACATCTAGGGTCAAAAGAATATCCATAAATATCAGGATTTGGATTTTCAAGTAATGATAAAATCCTAATATACTCTAAAGATGCTAAGACTCCATCTATATCCAAAAATATTATTTTCACTTTAATCCTCCTCAATCACCGAAGTGTGTAATAGTGAATCACGTAAAACCAAGAAAATATTCCGTGAATAATACACCAAAATATTGATTTATTAACAGACCAAGATATTGTTATAGCTAGAATAGTACCAAAATTTATTACGTAAGAAAATGTTTTTTCAATATTTTTGTCAGTTAAATTTAAATAATTATTCTTCACTATTTAAATTTCTCCTTT
>CAYYIP010000048.1:0-1755 GCA_964472015.1 uncultured Hyphomicrobiales bacterium
TTATAGTTTGCTTTTATGCTAATGCTGACGGATACCAACTAAAAAGAATGGTTATCGGGAGTGGTGGTTTTGTAGCTGTTACTTCTGGTGATTATAAGGCTTCTGGTATCATAGGTCAGTTAATTATCGGTAATACTTCCGGTACTAGTGTTACTGGCGATGCATATAAAGTTTATAATGGCTTTTGGGTGCCGGATGAAGATAAGCCAGGTGATATTGCTTCTAATGATTTTGTTACAAGAGGCATAACTAACTATCCTAATCCTGCAAATAACTTTACTAAGTTTAATTTTGCATTGGAAGAAGGAGCTTATGTTACTTTAAGAGTTTATGATGTAATGGGTCATACTGTTGCTACTATCCTAGATGACTACCGAGAAGTCGGTAATCATTCTATTGAATGGAATTTACGTAAGTCAAATGGTGATGAAGTTGCTTTAGGTTCTTATATGTATGAACTTCAGGTTAATCCATTGTCAGCAGGTGGGAATTCATCACGTTCTTATTCTTTAAGAAATGTTGTTATGATTTCTAAATAAAATTAAATATGGTAATTATTTTTAATAATTTACTAACTATTTAGATTAATATATTTAATTTTAATAATTTTTATTTTGAATTTAATAATTTGTAAAACAAAATATATAGGTATTTTCAAATGAAGAAAAATCTTCTTAAATTAATGGCGTTGGGTGTTTTTGCTGTTTCTACAGCAGTTGCACAAGTTCCAACCACTTTTAATTTCCAAGGTAAGTTAACGGATACAAAAAATAATCCAATTACAACCACCGTTGATGTAACTTTTGAAATTTTTGATGTTCCTACTGGTGGAACTCCTTTACATACAGAAGTTATGTCAATAACTCCTGATAATGGTTTTTTCAATGTAAGAATTGGTAATAATGCTACTAATCCTATAAACACAGCAGTTATTAATGGGAAAAAGGCACTTTGGTATCAAGTTACTTTTGCTGGCATTAAGCAACAAAGAGTTATGTTTGATGCAGTACCTTATGCATTAGGATCACAAGTAGCTAGCACTGCTGATACAGCTCAATTTGCATTTACTGCTGCAGAAGCTAATCACGCTAAACTTGCTGATGCTGCTAATCCAATTGGCCCAGCAGGCGGTGTTCTTAGTGGTACTTATCCAAATCCTACTTTTAATGATAGTGAATTTACTAATGCTATCAGAAGAAACTTTACATCTGATTTATTACCAAACGATCTAAGAGCTGTTCCTACCGGACCAGCTGATGGTGATATTGAAGGCTATTATCCAAGTGGATTAAAAATAAAACAAAATGCAGTTAAGACTATTCACTTATTTAATGGTGCAGTTACACTCCCTAAACTTGCAAAACCAGATGATGAAACATCTAGCAATATGTTATGGTGGAATCCTAATAATACTGATGAATATAAATGGGAATATTCATCAATTAAAAATATTATAGGTCCTAATTTAGATAATGGTTCAATTCCAGTATGGGATGAAGACCAAGAACGTTTTATTCCTAGTATTATGACTGCTGATGAAAATTCAGTTTCAATAGCAGGTAATTTAGATGTTACTGGTACTACTACTACTGATATTTTAGAAGCTAATACTGCTACTTTTGCTGAAGCTAATGTAGGGGTTGCTAATGTAGAAACAGCTAACGTAGAAACCGCTAATATTGGTGAAGCTAATGTAGAAACTGCTAATATAGATGATGCTAATGTAGTTGATTTAGATGTTACCGGCATTACTAC
>CAYYIP010000049.1:0-1746 GCA_964472015.1 uncultured Hyphomicrobiales bacterium
TAGATCCAATTGATTTGACTCAAATTGAACATCAATAATGAATTTATAATAGTACATATACAACATTAAATTTAATTAAAATGTTTTTTGATTTTATTTTTCAAAATGGTGATTTTTATTATGAGCAAATACATTCATCAATCTGGGATTTTTTGACTACTCTCGGAGGCATTGGAATTCCTGTATGTCTATTTTATTTGGGATTAAGAGCACAAAAGAAAAAAGAGAATACACAAAAAGAAGAAAAACAATATGACCGTCTCAGGTATTTTGCAACTTTGGTCGAGAATATAATTACAATATGTGATAAACAAAAAGAAAATTGCAAAACATTTTCAAGTATGTTTGAGTCAAATCCAATTGTGTTTCCAGAGTTAGAAATTATTATTGGTACTGATATTAAACGAGTGGTTGTTAGTCTTAATCAAGAAGAAACTTATCATGCATACCTTAAAAGGTTTGGAAATGATACAAAAAGAATTAATACTTTCAGACAAATATATAGTTACCTTGATTACGTTGACAAAATATATGATGAACATCTTTCTATGTTGGACAAATACAAAATAGATTTCAAAAATCTAAATTCAAAATATAAAGAAAAATCAGAAAATTTAATGGATTACATTGCATTATTAATAAATAGAATTAAATTTAATGACCCCAATTACCAAGAAAACAAATTTTGGAATTTTATTAATAATTTAATTTTAAACTATTATGATAAAATTACGGAAAAAAATATTCAATATGATTTTGACTCCTTTATCAATCCACTAAAACATGGAATTGTTAATGACTTTAGAGATATTACCGAATCTGAAGAGATTATGTTTAATGCAAAAAATACAACTTACTTATATACTGATATTGTTAGATTGTCAAATGAAATATCAACGAATTTTATCAGATATTCTGACTTTTTTGATGATGCATATAAAAAATTAAAAGAATTTTCGGATGATTTAGTAAAGATTAACGCCACATAACACGCATTTGCTGTCAGTGGCGGGTTTGTAGCTCGTTGGATAGGAAAGCAGTAAGGTAAAATTTAGTGCTTTCTAGAAAATTTATCGGTTAAAACCGCCACCGAACAGCAAGTGCGAGAACGTTGTCTTTCATTATAATTGCTCAATAAATTTTAAGTGCCTTTAAAAAACTTTCCCCAAGCCGTTTCCTCCTGACAATTGGTTATGTATATGAATATCAATATATTTAATTAAATTACAAACCAAATATGACACAATCCAAATCTAAAGTTTAATAGTATGACTATCAAATAACTTAAGACCCATAATACCGCTTTTGTCATAAAATTTGATTTGACGCTTTTTAGCATTCGCTATGACAGATTGATGTTTCAAAAATATAAGACACAGAATTACAAATATTTAGCTTAGAAATCTGTTAAAATATATTATATGGTTATTATAGTTTTAATAGTACGTAGCGAATGTTTAGCAGGAGTTAAATTGCATTTAGTCGTTAAATAATTTTAATGAAGTTAATAAGCTGAAATCTGTAAGCTAAAAAGCTATTTAGAATCAAATTTATATGCCAAAAGCTATATTGACGCAATCGCAATTACAACGCAACACAACACCAGCTTAGCATAACGGCTCAGTATAATTTTTACTTGACATTTTTGTTTTTTGTTGTAACTTTGTTGTTTAAAGAAAGTTAGAAAACATGAAAATCGCCGCAATGCCAAGCTGAAATCCGTTGTCTTTCATTATAATTGCTCAA
>CAYYIP010000050.1:0-1654 GCA_964472015.1 uncultured Hyphomicrobiales bacterium
TTATTTCGTTTAGTTTATATCTTTTAATAAAATTAGTTATTGTTTTACGTTCTACTTTTAATAATCTACTCATTTTTGAGTAACTATATTTTTTTGAGATATAAGATATTATTAAGTTTTCTTTTCCGGTTAATTTGTAATATGATGCTTTACTTCCTTTTGGTCTTCCTAAGATAACACCTTCCGCTTTTTTTCTTGCTAGTGCTTCTTTTGTACGTTGAGAAATTAAATTGCGTTCTATTTCAGCGGATAATCCAAACGCGAACGCTAGTACTTTTGAATTAATATTATCTCCTAATTTATACAGTTCTTTTGTAGTCCATATTTGAATTTCTCTTTCCATACAATTATTTAATACACTCATAATCATTAATAAACTTCTTCCTATTCTAGATAGCTCTGTACATACAAGAATATCACCACCATTCATTTTTTTTAATAATTTTCCTAACTGTCTTTCTTCTACTTTTCTTGTTCCTGTTATAGTCTCTTCAATAAATTTATCAATGGCGATATTACTTTTTTTACAAAAGTTATTTATTTCAAAACGTTGGTTTTCTAGTGTCTGTGCATCTGTACTAACTCTTAAATATCCATATATCATTATTTATATTAAAACGGTGGTATTATTTCTTTATCTTCTAATATTTCTTCATTTTCTAATGTTTCATATTCCTTTGTTTCATCTTCTATTAGTTTATTTTCTTTTGGATTAGTAAGTATAATAATACTATTTGCATATATATCCGTTCTGTATTGTGTAATACCTTTTTTTTCATACGTTGAATATTTTAATTTCCCTTCTACATACACTTTACTACCTTTAAACATTTTAGTATGTACATAGTTTGCAAGTTCACCCCAACATATAACTTTATGCCATTCTGTTATTACAGTCCATTCATTTGTATTTTTATTTTTGTATCTCTCATCTGTTGCTATTACTAAATTTGCGATTATAGTACCGTTTACTGTTTTTATTTCAGGGTCTTGCCCCAATATTCCTAATATAGTAACTTTGTTGATGCTGGTAGCCATTTTATTACCTCTTAATTAATTGAGTTATTTATTTATTACTATTATTGTATACAGTTTAATTTTTATAAAAAAAGTAAGTATTTAGTTTTAAAAGTTTTTGTGATATGTGTGTAAAATGAAGGATGGAGACTAAATACTTACTCAATTTCTTAATTTTACTTATTTTAATTATATGAAATACTTATTACAAAAATACGAAATTTTACTATTAATTCCAAATAAAAAATAAACTTTTTTGTATATTTTTTTTATATGCTGAGTAATATAATTTTATTAGAAAAAAAGTAAAATGAAATAAAAAAAAGATACTTTTTTTATAAGTATCTTTTTATAATAATAATTAAAAAATGTTAAATAATGGGTAATCATACAATTTTTAAGTATTTTTTTATAAGTTATTGACAGGTATAAACTCTTTATTTTCATCAAATGTTTTTTGTATTATTACTATATGGGTAGTACCTAGAACATTAAATTGATATGTTATATTCTTTGTAATACTAATAACTTTGTATTGTGCAAGATATTTTCTTATTTTATTTCCATATAAATTTTGCATCCAGGAACTTAATACGAGTGCACTCATTATTCCATCTTTATTTAATAATTTCATTGC
>CAYYIP010000051.1:0-1580 GCA_964472015.1 uncultured Hyphomicrobiales bacterium
CATTTAATAACACCCTGAATTAAGTTCACCTTTAAAAATCATAATGTAATCATCACATGTATGTAGCGAAAACATATCACCATCTTGACGACAAAAACCAAGATATACAATCTTCTTTGCCCTTGCTAAATACCTTTGCTGTTCATTCTCTGTTAAATTTCTCCATCCTCCTGCTTGTTTTCTGCATCTTAAACGGATAGGCTTTTCATTACATTTTTGATTTTCTGTTGGAATTAAAATTACTTTTTTCATATCTTTTTAAAATTAATGTTTTTTATTCTTTTTGTTTCATCTATTATTTTATTGATAACCTTTTTAGACAATGAAGTTTTTTTATGCCAATTCTTTTTAACATATGGACAATTATATAGTATATCAAATATTCCATAATTTACCATTTCGACATGAAAAAATTCTGGGTCATTAAAAGGACTTAAATTTGTTTCCTTATAGATAGGATTTAAACACTCTAAAAATTTGTCTACTTCATGCCACCATTGTTTTAATATTGCAATAGTATCATATTTATTATATTCTATACTTCTGTTATTTTTAGCATTTTCTATTAATAAATAGTTAATACTATTATAGAATGTTTCTATTCCTTCATATTTTTCTATATTGTTTATTATAAAACATTTACAATATTCTACATATGATAAAATGTTTATAGAATTAGCACTAACAATAAATTCGTTATTTTTTAAATCTATTTCTGAAATATCATCTTCTTGCTGAATATATATATCTATATTATCATATCTATTGCTTGATATATCATTCATTAAATTTATTTTAGCTATAGCAATAGCATCTTCTTTATTGTTGCTTTTAATATAGTTGTTATGTGATAAGATTACTTTAAATTTCTTCATATTATTTATCTATAAATGTTACAGATGTATAAAAAAATACAATAGATTTATCATTGCTAATTCCATCAAGTGTTCCTGCATTATCTTTTATGCGATTCCATAACGTTTTAATAGCTTTTAAGGCATCTTTATAACTATTGTATATAAATACGCATTTATCATTATTGATACGTTCATAGCTTTTAAAATTGACCATATTTTCAATGATAACATCTACTTCTTCTTTTTTTCCTATACTTATTATTTTTATCATAATTTATTCTTCTTCTTTTATTAGTTTATATTGAGCTATATTAGCATTATTAACATTTATCATAGTAGTGCTGATATTCCAACCTTCTTGCTTTAACTCCCATATTCTGGTAGCTAAACGAAAAGAACCAAATAGTCTTAATGCTTCTAAAGAAGTAATAGTATTACCTGCTAACAGGTAGTTTAATATTCTGTTTTTTTGTGATATTTTTCTCTGTTCCATGATTATTTTGTTTTAATAATTTTATTCAAAAATAGTTAGTCCATCTTTAGTAGCGATGCCTACTACCTTTGTTTCTTTTATAACAAGTTCTTCTTCATTATATTTTTTAGTATAGTATGTAGAGATAAATTCTCTTACTTCTTGATAGGCTTCTGTAGAAGTTGTGTTTTTAGTATAAAATATTTTTTCTCCATTTTCGTGTATTTCTAATATCATGTCTTTTTTTTTTA
>CAYYIP010000052.1:0-1576 GCA_964472015.1 uncultured Hyphomicrobiales bacterium
GATTGTGTAAAATGGTTTTGGGATTACACATACAAAAGGAAGACCTTCATGTTAAAATATAATTGTTACAAAATATTTTAGGAGGTCTTCCATATGAATATTATACCAAACAATTATATAAATGTATTAAAAAATATGATTATTTCAAAGTTTTCTGATAACCTTAAACAAGAATTAAATAAAACGGATGATAATTCTACTGTATTCAATTATATTAACCTTCTTTCATCACTGGACAAGTCTTTATGCAACATTGCTAAAGAAAGCTTAATAACCATATTCGAAGCCATAGATAAAGGATATAGAGAATCCTATGACAGGAAAAGAAAGTATCATATTAAAGCTTATCATACAAGATCACTTATGACCATCTTTGGAGAAATAACATTTAAGAGATCATTTTATTCAGATAAGAATAATAAAGGTTCTTTTTGTTATTTGGATTGGTTCCTAGGTCTTAATAAGTACGATTACTTTGATCCTTATATTAAAGCGTTAGTAATTGATTATTCTACTAAATACTCATTTCAAAAGACTGGTAATCTTATTTCCGAAATGATAGGTAATAGGATGGGACTATCAAAGGATTGTTTATTATCTAGGCAGATAGTACGCAATATCATTTTAAAAAGTGTTATGCCAGTTCCTAAATGCGAACAAATTAATGATGTAGATACTATTTACATCATGGCTGATGAAAAGTTTGTTCATACTCAACGCAATAATAAGAAAGATATAATGATTAAATCAATTGTTGTTTTTGATAATATTAAAAATGAAGATAATAGAATTAAGTTAATAAATAAAAGGATATTTTCTAGTTATAATGGTTCTATTGTTGATAATGTTCTAGATTACATATATAAAGTATATAATACAGATAAAATCAAAAAGGTATATTATATGGGTGATGGTGCCGGATGGATTAAAAATATTAAAAATTATTTTAAATTCACCACTAATACCAATGTTATCTTTGGACTTGATAAATTTCATTTCAAACAGGCACTGCATCACATATGTCAAAGTGAACTTTTAGAATATAATGTTACTACCTATATTTTAAATAACGATAAACAAACTTTTAAAGAACTATGCAATAATTTAATAATAAGTTATCCTCATAGGCAAAAAACCATCTTAGAAAAAGAAAAATATATCCTTAATAACTGGCAATATATTCTTAATTCTTATAAAAATAACTTAAGATGTTGTATGGAATCCAACATTTCACATAATATAGCTGATCTATTTACTTCTAGACCTAAAGCTTATTCTTTAAAAACAATAGATAAATTAATGGAAAATCGTATGTTATATAAAAATAATTACAATTTAAAAGAATTATATTTAAACAATTATAATAATAAAGAACAAATTATTATTGATTTAGAAGATATTAATTATAGTATATTTGATATGTATCATAAAGATACTAAGCCAGTACTTGGAAAAATGCCTACAATTGCTTTATCTTATAAATACTAAAAAATTAACAACTCTCGTTATTAATTTTAAAATACAATTATATTTTTGATGAATCTTCCTAAAAATCCCGAAAACTATTTACACTAAC
>CAYYIP010000053.1:0-1559 GCA_964472015.1 uncultured Hyphomicrobiales bacterium
CTGCTTGCGTTGTTGAAAACACATCAAGTATTCGTTTTGTAGCTGCTTTGTTAGCACTTTGACCGAGTTTGCCTAATTTTCCTATATTGCCTATTCCTAACATGATTTTTCTGCTAAGTTAATATAATTTTCAACTTGTTTTACAAGTATATCGTTTATTTCGTCACAAAACTCGCCCATTACCTCTGCACTTTGTTTTTGTAAGCGGTCAAGGTGTATACGGGCAGGTGTTATTTTGCGCTTTAAACCAAAAAGTACGGCGGCTGTTTGCGTGTCCTCAAGATTTTCTATCTTTAAACTTGTCAAAATGCTTTCTAAAGCGTCGATATGAAAATAAAGCAACGCCGATAATGTTTCATTTTTCATTAAAAATGTTGTAAATTGTTAACAATAAAGAAATAATTATTAAAACAAATAAAGGTATGTATAACCATTTACATGTGTAAGCGTTAATAACTGCAAAAGGCAACGTTATGTAAAGTAGTATTAAAACCAAATAATTAATATATTTTTTCATAGTTCTGCAACTCTGATATATTGAATATTTAACACATTAATACAAATATTATGTTTAAAATTGTCGTAATCCTGCACCGTTAATGAAAAATTGCTTTGAAAAGATGCAATTATTTGCTTGTTTTTTCGAGCTATCAACTTGTTTTTTTGGAATATTGTCGTTATCTCTATTCCGTTCCATTTCTCTTTCATTTTTTTGTTTTTTCATATATTTTTTAAATGAATTATTTTTTAATTCGTAAGCCCTACCATTATTGCCATGTTGTACTTTTACATATTTTGCCATATTTTTCTTAAATTCAGCAACCTCGGTATCTGACATATCATATTGCAATATATCATCAAACTCTTTTGTTTGATAAAATTTAAGGTTTTTTACTTTTATCAAATCTTTATTATGTATAATAATGCAATAATCATTTGAAAAAATGTCAATTGCTTTGTTTTTAAAAGTAAATACGCTAATAATAACTGCATGACATATATTATTTTCTAATAATATTTCAAATATTGGTTTCTTTTTTTTCATATTATTGTTTTAATTATATTCATAAATTGTTCTAATGTTTCAATTGTTTTATCAAGAATTAAAACTTTATTGTGAAATAACCGCACCCGTAATATTTGGTCGCCTACAAAAATAGCTTTTAATGTAAAGTTGCCAAATTCTCCTATCCATTCAGGTTTTAAATTTTCGTCAGGTTGATATTTTGTTAAATATCGCTCAACATCTGAAACCCATATGCGACGATATATCTTTGTAAGCTCCATAACTTCAATTAATTCAGGATATTCGCCGCCAAAATTCACTTCAACACAAGCGACATCAATTTCGCCGGTATTAATATATTTTTCAAAGTCAATCCGCTTGTTTTCGTCTTGCTCTGTAACAATAAAAATATGGTCGAAATAAACATATTTAAGCATATATTTTTCTAAAGCAGCAAATATATCGCCAGTAAATCTGTAGTTATAACAAGCTATTAAAATTGCGTTAAATTGATTATTCATGTTATTATTTGTTTATTAATTAATTGTTATCA
>CAYYIP010000054.1:0-1530 GCA_964472015.1 uncultured Hyphomicrobiales bacterium
ACGTGTAGACATAATCACCTTTAATATATCAGTCTTAGTTTAAAAAATCAATTAATAAGAAAATTTGTTTTTTGCGCTTTTAATGTATTAATTTTTAATTTTTTGGCTATTATTAGTAGTAGACTCCATAAATTTATAAAAATTTATGGAGTCTGACTCCATAAATTTGACAAATTATTTTTTAATGAGTATAATTTAGACATAAATAATTCAATAATGTATATGATAAAAAGAATCTGTGATTTAACTGATAAAGATATTGATAAAAACAAAGCCTTGATAATATATGGGCCAAGAAGAGTTGGAAAGACGACCATTTTAAATAATTATCTTAAAAAAACTAAGTTTAAATATAAGTTGGATAATGGAGATAATATAAAATTACAAAATATTTTAAAATCACAAGATTTTGAAACTATTTTAGCTTTTGCTGAAGGATATGAATTAATAGCCATAGATGAGGCTCAGCAAATTCAAAATATCGGCGTAGCTTTAAAAATTTTAGTGGATAATATCAAAAATATCCGTATTATTGCTACTGGATCATCTTCTTTTGATTTATCGCAGCAAATAGGAGAGCCATTAACTGGAAGGAAAAAAACAATTATCTTATATCCGATATCCCAAAAAGAGTTATTATCTAAGCTCAATCGTCATGAATTAAAAGAGAAACTAGAAGAATTTTTGATCTTTGGATTATATCCGGATATTGTATTGGCCAAAAATAAAGAAGAAAAAATTGATTTTTTAGAAGAACTTGTCAATTCGTATTTACTAAAGGATATATTAATTTTGGACAAAGTTAAATCTAGCAGTACTTTGTTAAATTTACTTAAATTAATATCTTTTCAAGTCGGAAACTTGGTTTCCCTAAATGAGCTGGCTAATACCCTTAAGATAGATGTGAAGACGGTTGATAGATATTTAGATTTATTGGAAAAAAGTTTTATTATAGTCAGGATAGGAGGATTTAGTAGAAATTTGAGAAATGAAATCAATAGTAAAGCTAAGTATTATTTTTTGGATAATGGAGTGAGAAATGCAGTCATTTCTCAGTACAGCAGTATAGAAAATAGGAATGATATTGGGCAGTTATTTGAGAATTTTATTGTTTCAGAAAGAATTAAAAAATGCGCTTATGATAAAATATACGGCAGTAGATATTTTTGGAGAAATTATGAAGGAAAAGAGATAGATTTATTGGAAGAAAGAGGCGGAAAACTATTTGCTTATGAAATAAAATGGACGAAAAATGATATTGTTGCGCCTAAAGATTTTATTGAAAGCTATAAGAATAGTGAATATAAGGTAATAAATAAAGATAACTATTTAGATTTTGTATTATAATAAACTATTGTTTTATTTTAAATACAATTTTAAAATAATTTTTTATCGAAAAATACAGTTTAAAAAAGTGCTGTATTTTTTTTTGTTTTTAAATAATAGAGCGCATTTTTCTTTTTATATTTTATCCATTTCAGACTTTACTTTTCAAAAAATGTGGTATAATAGAAATAGTTAAAAAAAACA
>CAYYIP010000055.1:0-1523 GCA_964472015.1 uncultured Hyphomicrobiales bacterium
ATTCTTCTGAATCTTATATTTTTTCTTTTGATGTTTTTAATAATAAATTATATGCAGGAACTGGAGATGATGGTAAGGTTTTTGTTTATTCAATGCCAAACACTCCCCCATCTATAACAATATCTGAAGTAGAAGACACCGACAAATTTACTAACGAATACATTACTATTGAATTAAACATTTATGACCCAGATAGTAATAGTTTTTTAATTGACTTAAATCATAGTTTAACAAATAATATTGGAACAGGAACAAACATATTAACAGATGCCAACACAGATAATAGTTTTTTATGCGAAGGATTATTTTATGATTTAAGCAAATGCTATTATGATATTCCAACAACAGATTTAAACGAAGGAAATTTTTATTTTTTAATAAAAATATCAGATGGAATAGACACAAATACAGCAACCAGTAATTTATTTACTATTAGCGATTCTTACATTCCCCCATTTGTCCCAGACACAAGTTTAAATAATTACTCTAAACAATATATTAACGAAGACCAACCAATAAATGACGGAAACTTTTACACCCTCAACACAGAAATTAAAGAAGCCAATGACATAAGAAATTATTTATTAATTTTGATAATATTATTAATAGGAGTATTTTGTTTATGGATTTTAAAAAAATGATTTTAGTAATAGGAATTTTTTTGCTTATTCCTTTCTTAGCGTCTGCAAGTATAGAAAATTATACTGTTTCAAACGAAGTTTATCTAAACGAAAGAGTCAATATTTTCGGGGCTTATCAAGACATAAATAATTTAAATTCTAATATTATTTGTTCAACATATTTTTTCAATGATGCAAATGTCTTAGTAGAAAGAGCTAACGATGTATATACTGATGGGAGTGGATATTTTAGTAATTCTTTTTATGTTTATGAACCAATTTTTTTAAGAGGCGAAAAATATTTAGTTAAATCTGTATGTTCTAATAGTGAAAGCATTGGATATTTTACAGTTTTACAAAAAAGAGATGTAGGCAATTTTTTAAGTAATGAATTTGAATATTATACTAACGATAATAATGTAGATTCGGTTTTAAGTATTTTGTTCGCAATTTCAATTATTGCCATACCTATTGGTATTTTTTATATTATATATAGGTGGGTAAGATGAGCGATGTTAATTATATTGCTGACACAGCAAATGCTTTAAGGGTTTATGATGGCATAAATAATGTTGTTGCACACGCCTCTGCGAATGGCGAATTATTTGGAACTTTAATCGCCATCTTTTTTATTTTAGCAATTTTATTAGGTAGTTTTTTAATTTTTAAAAAATTTTTTTAAATTGTTTTTCAAAAATGCAAAACATAACTTTTATTAATTAGAATAACCTAAATTAATACAAACACAACGAGGTGATATGATGGCAACTACAGGAAGCGTTGATGTAAATCTTTCAACTATTGGAAACACAGTTAATAATTCAACCTATTTGGGGGAACAAGTAACAGCAGGAATTGCTGACCAAGGTGATTTAATTGGTATGGCTGTTGGGTTATTCATTG
>CAYYIP010000056.1:0-1502 GCA_964472015.1 uncultured Hyphomicrobiales bacterium
TTATCATCTACAATTAAATTAACTCCATTATCTATTATATATTTCACCAGCTAAAAGTTCTTTAAAATTAGCTTTTTAAGCTAATATACCATTATTTAATTTATGTATTTGAGCGAAAATTGGATATGCATTATAAAGTTTATTTATATTATTATTCATATATTTATTTAATTCCTTTCTAGTAATTAAGCCCAAATTTATATTTACTTATTTAATATTTTACACAATTAAAAATAATGTTATGTGACTTGATCACATATATTTGGTACTTTAGGCAACTTAATCACGATAATATAAATATTAAAGTTATATAGTAAAAATAGAATTGTTTATTTTAGATAGGGGTTTATTTTATATTTTTATTATTTAACGAAACTTAGAATGTAAAGTTTATAGATAACTATAAAAAGTTTGATATAATGATGTTAATATTGGAAACAACTTAATTAATAAAAAAATATGTAAGAAAATATTAATTAACTTTATAAGGAGATTATTATAAAAAAAGTTTAAAGGAAGTAAAAGGTGATGAAAAGTATAAAGAAAAGATATCCATCATATTTTGAAAATTTTAAATGTATAGGTGGAAAATGCAGCGATAGTTGTTGTATTGGATGGAATATAGATATAGATAAAACAACGTTTAAGAAATATTTTAAAGTAAAAGATAATGAAATGAAAAAGATGTTTCAAAGGAATGTTATGAATAATGAAAGATGTAGCAGTGATGATGTTGATTATGGAATAGTTAAGTTAAGAAAGGATAAAAGATGTCCATTTTTAGATAAAGAAAACTATTGTGTAATTCATTCAAACTTAGGATGAATATATAGTCAATTAAAATATTGATGAATGTGTTTAAAAGTGTTAATATGTGCCCAAGGAGTGATATTAATTTTGGATTGGTTTGAACGATTTTTGAGTAAATATAATGTGAAAATAATAGTTGTAAATAACGAATTGCTTTCACCGCAAGAAGAATTAGTTCAAGATATAATTTCAATATTACATGTTTTTAGTTGTAGAATCTACGGATTAAGAAAATATAAGAAAAAGATAGAAAGGGATGAATAAATTGCTAAAAGCCTACAAAGTAGAGATAAAACCAACAACAAAACAAATACAGAAAATCAATCAAAGTATTGGAGTTTGTAGATGGCTATATAATGAATATTTATCAACGAACAATCAACTATATACTAAATACAAAAATGGATTCATTGATAAGAAACAGGTGTTTATGAGTGCCAATGATTTTGATAAGTATATAAATAATGAAATCAAAGTTTTAGATGAATACTCTTGGATAAATAATTGCGGTTCTAAAGCTAGAAAAAAAGCTATACAAAATGCCGAAATCGCTTATAAAAGGTTTTTTAAAGGTCAAGCTAAGTTTCCTAAGTTTAAAAAGAAAAATAAATGTGATGTTAAATTATACTTTCCTAAGAATAATAAAGGCGATTGGCAAGTGGATAGACATAAAATAATGATACCTACATTAA